>NZ_CP040098.1:1357500-1677916 GCF_005377625.1 Desulfoglaeba alkanexedens ALDC
AGTCATAGGCCTGCAGCAGCATGTAGTTGAACTCAATGAAATTCAACCCGCTTTCCAGCCGCGCCTTGTAGCTTTCCGCCGCGAGCATGCGGTTGACGCTGAAGTAGCGCCCGATCTCCCGCAAGAACTCGATGTAGCGCAGTTCGAGCAGCCAATCCGCATTGTTCAAGATCAAAGCCTTGCCGCCGGAAAAATCGATGAAGCGCGAAAGCTGGCTTCCGATGGCTTCCACGTTGGAACGAATCGTTTGAAGATCAAGAAGCTGACGCATCTCGGTTTTGCCACTGGGATCGCCCACCATTCCCGTTCCGCCACCCACGAGCGCGACGGGCCGGTGGCCGTGTTTCTGCATGTGAACCAATGCCAAGATGGGCAGGAGATGCCCCACATGCAGGCTGTCCGCCGTCGGGTCAAAGCCCACATAGCAGGTGGCCCCTGCGTCGAGGTAACTCCGCAGGCCGACTTCGTCCGTGAGTTGAGCGACAAACCCCCGATCCATCAAGACATCGAGCACGCTTCTGACGTTAGGCACCCGTTCCCTCCCATTCGAATTTCCGGTGCAGCGCGCCGTAGCCGCTTCACCCGTCACGGTCCGGTTCTATTTCGCGTATTCGACCGCCCGCGTTTCCCGGATAACCGTCACCTTGATCTGCCCGGGATAGCTCAGTTCCGCTTCGATTTTCTTCGCAATGTCCCGGCTCAGAAGGACAATATCCGCATCGCTGATCTTCTCGCTTTCCACGATGATCCGCAATTCCCTTCCCGCCTGTATGGCATAGGCTTTGCCCACACCGGGAAATGACGCGGCGATGTTTTCCAGATTCTCCAGGCGGCGGACATAGGATTCCAACAGCTCCTTGCGCGCCCCTGGACGAGCACCCGACAGGGCATCGGCCGCCTGCACGAGGATGGCGAGCACGTCCTCCGCCGGAACATCCTCATGGTGGGCCGCAATGGCATGGACGACACGGGGCGGCTCGCCGTATTTTTTCGCCAGATCGGCTCCGATGAGCGAATGGGGGCCTTCCACCTCGTGGTCCACGGCTTTGCCGATGTCATGGAGCAATCCTGCCCGCTTGGCCTGTTTTTCGTTCAGTCCCAACTCGGCCGCCATGACACCGCACAGGAAGGCAACCTCTCGGGAATGTTGAAGCACGTTCTGGCCGTAACTGGTTCGGTATTTCAGTTTTCCCAAGAGCTTGATCAATTCCATGTGGATGCCGTGAACGCCGACGTCGAAAGCGGCCTGCTCGCCTGCATCCCGGATGCTGGTTTCGATCTCCTCGCTCACCTTTTCTACAATCTCCTCGATCCGCGCCGGGTGAATCCGGCCGTCGGCAATGAGCCGCTCCAAAGATTGGCGCGCGACCTCCCGGCGAACGGGATTGAAGCCCGAAAGAATGACCGCCTCTGGCGTGTCGTCGATGATGAGGTCAACCCCGGTACTGGCTTCAAGCGCCCGGATGTTACGGCCCTCGCGCCCGATGATCCGCCCCTTCATCTCGTCGCTGGGGAGGTTCACCACCGATACGGTTTTTTCCGTCACGTAGTCTCCAGCATAGCGCTGGATGGCGAGCGCGATGATCTCCTTGGCCTTCTTGTCAGCCATCTCCCTCGTCTCCGTCTCGATGCGCTTGAGAAGCATGGCCGCATCGTGGCGGGCCTCGTTCTCGATGGACCGCACCAGCATATCCTTCGCCTCTTGAGCCGAAATGCCGGAAAGGGATTCCAAACGCTGCCGCTGTTCTTCAAACAGCGACTGCACCTGCCGGTCCCTTTCCTCCAGTTCGCTTTCCCGCTGCTGAATCGCCCGTTCCCGCTTACTCAGGGCGCCCTCCCTCTTATCGAGAGCTTCCGACTTCTTCTCCAGGTTCTCCTCTTTCTGCAAAAGCCTGCGCTCGAGGTTCTGGAGCTCCTTCCGGGTTTCCTTGCTCTCCTTTTCGAATTCGGCCTTCATCTGAAAGATGCTGTCCTTCGCCTGAAGGATCGCCTCTTTCTTGATCGTCTCGGCCTCTTTGCGGGCTTCATTGAGCACGTCGACCGCCGCCGCCTGCTCCTGCCCCGCTCGCCTGCGGGTCCAGAACCGAAGGCCCACAATGCCCAGCGCAGCGCCGCCCGCCAGCGCGAGCAAGGTCAACATCACCACTGCCAGCGTATTCATCCTTCCTCAATCCTTTCTTCAGCGGCTTCTCTGCATGAGGCAGGGAAACGGCGCTCGCCGGGACTGAAAACACCCTGAACGCCTTTGCCGCACCAATCCGGTACGTTCCGGGGGAGGGGGTTACACCGACCCGTTCATCCTTTGCTTAAACGGGATAAACCTCGCGAGATCAACGACTCACCGATGGCGTGCGACGGAATGTGCAGCTTTGGGGAAGGAAGAGAGCCTGTATCCACGATGGCGCACACAGGCCTCACCGTGCAGGAAAGGAGGAGGCTTTCCTGAATGAGGGCAGCCCCCGCATTGTGCCGTGTCGGCAGTCGGTCTTGAACCGATTCAGCTAAGTGGGCGTCTCGTAGTTCCCTCAGGCGCTTCGGACAACCGACGCGCACACCGGAACCAGCGGAAACTCCCTTCTTTTTTGTGTTGGCTCAGGACGCTCTGTCGATCACGAACACCGCAGGGGCAACCCTACCAGGTGTTATTTAAGTTCAACTCTCCCGGGCAGCGAGCCACCAATCCCTCACCGCCCATGGCATTTGCGGCAATAGGCACGCTCTGTTTTCCGTCTCTGGCCGTGCTCTTGACGACTCATATTTCCACGGTTCGTGAGTCCCAGGCGGAATCGCCCCGCTTCGAACCGCTGGCAGATTGGGAACGCGATGCTGATTGCCCGAGGGAACCTCCTGCCCTTCATGCCGGCCCCGGTACAGGTTCCTTCGCTTCTCCTCATTTGGGATCCTAAAGCTGGGCACCCGGCGGCCCTGATCGCCTATCAGGCGTTTCATTTCGCCATCGTCGATACAACCCGCCAGAATCACACGCCTTTTCCCTTCGCAAATCCATTCTATTCAAAAAGCCCAAAGCAAGTCAAGTTGATTTATCTCCGACCGCGGGCTCACTCCACGGTCACGCTCTTGGCGAGGTTTCTCGGCTGATCCACGTCGGTCCCACGCATGACCGCAATGTGGTAGGCCAGCAATTGCAGAGGAACGACAAACAGAACCGGGGCCAGCCATTCACACGTTTCGGGGATCTCCAGTTGCAGCTCCAGGGGACCGATTTTGGGATCTTTGGCTCCCTCCACCAGGGCCAGGATCTGCCCGTCTCGAGCCAGCACCTCTTGAACATTGGAGATCATCTTCTCGTACAGCTCTCCCTTTCTCAGCAGAACGACCACCGGCATGTTTTCGTCGATCAGCGCGATGGGGCCGTGCTTCATCTCGCCGGCGGCGTAGCCTTCGGCATGAATATAGGAAATCTCTTTCAGCTTGAGGGCCCCTTCGAGTGCGATAGGGAACAGGATTCCCCTGGCCAGATAGAGAAAATCGGTGACGTGCACGTATCTCTTGGCCCAGTGCTGGATGACGCCGCCATCGTTGAGCAGTTCATCCATTTTTCTGGGGAGTTCCAGGAGGTGCTGGAGCGCCTCCCTTCTTGACTCACTGGAAATTGTCCCGATTTTTGTAGCCCAGTAAATACTCAGCAGAAAAAGGGCCACCAGCTGCGTGGTGAAAGCTTTGGTGGACGCCACTCCTATCTCCGGGCCGGCATGGGTGTAGATAACGCCCTGAGCCATCCTGGCCAGGCTGCTCCCAAGCACGTTCACGATGGCGCGGCAATGGGCCCCCTTCTGGACTCCCTCCACAAGTGCAGCCCGCGTATCGGCCGTTTCACCCGACTGACTGATCACGAGGAGAAGACAGCGTTCATCCAGAATGGGATCCCGGTAGCGGAATTCCGAGGCCAAGTCCACTTCAACCGGAACCCGGCACAGCTTCTCCAGCATGTACTTTCCGACCAGGGCCGCATGAAAGGAGGTTCCGCAGGCCACGAGGAAAACCCTGTCGATCTTTGACAGCAGTTCGCGGTCCAGGTGCGCCTCGGGGAAGAACACCTCGAACGCACTGAGATCCAGAACGCTCCGGAAGGTGTCTACGATGGCCCGCGGCTGCTCGTAAATTTCCTTAAGCATGAAGTGCTTGTAGCCGGCCTTTTCGGCCATCACCGGGTTCCAGTCGATGGTCTTGGCATGCACTTCCTTCACGTGCCCATGAAGATCCTCCACGCGAAACCCACTCCTATCGATAAAGACCACGTCCTCATCGTCCAAAAAGACCACCCGGCGGGTATGCGACAGGATGGCCGGAACGTCGGAAGCCACGTAGGTTCCATCTTCGCCGAGCCCGAGGATCAGAGGGCTTTCCTTTCGCGCCGCCACCAGTGTTTCGGGCTCCTCCTCATTCAAAAACACCACAGCGTAACTGCCACGGAGCTGCCGAAGAGTGTCCAGCACGGCCTCCCGGTACGATTTCCCCTTGCGCCTTTCGCTCTCCAGAAGCTTGACGATCACCTCGGTGTCCGTTTCAGAATCGAACCGAAATCCTTCATCCGTGAGCCGATCCCTCAGGACCGCGAAGTTCTCCACAATCCCGTTGTGGACCACCACGAACGGGCCCGAACGGTGCGGATGCGCATTCTCATCACTCGGCTTTCCATGAGTCGCCCATCGAGTGTGTCCGATTCCCACCGTACCGGTAAGCGGCATGGAGACGAGCCTTTCCTCCAGGCTCTTGAGCTTCCCCCTGCACCGTACCACGTCGATCCTCCCGTGGTGGTTGATCGTAGCGATTCCTGCACTGTCGTATCCCCGGTACTCCAGGCGTTTGAGGCCCTCGAGGAGGATGGGCAGGCCATCCTTCTCGCCGATGTATCCGATGATCCCGCACATCTTTTCCTCCCCTTGTCGATCCAAGAAACCACCGCTAAATCAGCGACCGGACCTAATGCACGATAAACCCTGGAGTTCGTCAACCCCAAAGTCCCTATGCCGTCCCCCGCAGCATCCACCCTCCCGCTCAAACGCGCCCGCGGAAATCGGCGGCTCAGCGCAAAAGAAAAGCCCCTCCCTGAATCCGGGAAGGGCCTTCCGCATGAATGAGGCTGTCTGCTTCCGCTTACTGCTGCCGTTCGGCTACCCTGAGGCGAGCGATGGCCCGTTGCAGGGCCGCCTCGGCGCGAGCAAATTCGATCCGGTCCTTGGCTTCCCTCAACCGCCGTTCCGCACGCTCTTTGGCGGCCTTGGCCCGGATGATGTCGATATCCGTCGCCTCCTCAGCCGCCGTGGCCAGCACGGTCACCCGGTGAGGAAGAACCTCGGCGTATCCGCCCATAATGGCCACGTACCGCTGGCTGGCGCCCACTCGAAAGCGCAGCTCCCCCACCTTCAACTTGGTCAAGAACGGGATGTGATTCTGAAGCACCCCGAATTCGCCCATCTCGCCGGGAGCCACCACGATATCGACCGACTCGCTCACCACCATCCGCTCGGGCGTCACGATCTCCAGAAGCAATTTCTCAGTCTTTTCCGACATAGTTACACCATCTCTCCTGCCTAGGCTTCAGCCATCTGCTTGGCCTTTTCCACCGCTTCGTCGATGGAACCCACCATGTAGAAAGCCTGCTCGGGGATATCGTCGTGCTTTCCCTCGACAATTTCTTTGAATCCGCGGATGGTGTCTTCCAACTTCACGTACTTGCCTTCAACGCCGGTGAACTGGGCCGCCACGTGGAACGGCTGCGACAGAAACCGCTGGATTCGCCTTGCGCGACCCACCGTGATCTTGTCTTCGTCGGACAGTTCGTCCATCCCGAGGATGGCAATGATGTCCTGCAGGTCTTTGTACTTCTGCAGGATCTGCTGCACCGCCCGCGCGGTCATGTAGTGTTCCTCGCCGAGTACGTTCGGGTCGAGGATCCGCGATGTGGAGTCCAGCGGGTCCACTGCGGGATAGATGCCCAATTCCGCGATCTGGCGCGACAGAACCACCGTTCCGTCCAGGTGAGCGAAAGTCGTGGCCGGTGCGGGGTCGGTCAGGTCGTCAGCGGGAACATACACACATTGCACCGACGTAATGGAGCCCTTGGTGGTGGATGTGATTCGCTCCTGAAGTTCTCCCAGGTCCGTACCGAGCGTGGGCTGATAACCAACGGCGGAGGGCATGCGGCCGAGCAGCGCCGAGACTTCGGCACCCGCCTGTGTAAAGCGGAAGATGTTGTCGATGAACAGCAGAACGTCCTGACCCTCCACGTCACGAAAATACTCGGCCACCGTCAGAGCGGAGATGGCCACCCGCGCGCGGGCTCCGGGCGGCTCGGTCATCTGCCCGTAAACCAGGCCTGCCCGCGGCAGAACACCGGATTCCTTCATTTCCAGGTAGAGGTCGTTTCCTTCGCGGGTGCGCTCACCCACCCCGGCAAACACCGAAATCCCGCCGTGCTGCATGGCGATATTGTGGATCATTTCCATCATGACGACGGTCTTGCCCACACCGGCACCGCCGAACATCCCCATCTTACCGCCCCGCGGAAATGGCACCAGGAGGTCGATGACCTTCACGCCCGTCTCCAGCACGTTTACCGACGTATCCTGTTCGATAAAGCTCGGAGCCGGCCGATGAATGGGCATCTCCTCGTCGGCTTCCACAGGGCCCATTCCGTCGACCGGGCGGCCCACGACGTTCAGCACGCGCCCCAAAACCTTTTTCCCCACAGGCATCATGATGGGCTTACCGGTATCCTTTACCGGCATGCCGCGCACCAGGCCGTCGGTGAGGTCCATGGCGATGGTACGCACAACGTTGTCCCCCAAATGCTGCGCAACCTCCAACACCAAGTTGTCTTCTTCGTCGCTTATACCGGGATTGCTCACCAGCAGCGCCGTCAAAATAGCCGGGAGCTTGCCTTCTTCGAACTCCGCGTCCACCACGTTTCCGATGACTTGTACGATTCTCCCAATATTCATGTGGCCCGATACCTCCTTTGGTCGCCGAACCGCCGTCGCCTATCTCCCCATCATTTCTTCAGTGCCTCGGCACCACCCACGATGTCCATCAGTTCCTTCGTGATGGCCGCCTGCCTCGCCTTGTTATACGTAAGCGTCAAGTCCTTCACCAACTCCTTGCAGTTGTTGGTGGCGTTTTCCATGGCCGTCATTCGTGCCGCATGTTCGCTCACCGCCGTCAGGTAGTAGCAATCCAGCAGCTGGTTGTACACGTAATTGGGCAAGAGGTCTGTGAGCAGTTCTTGGTGGGACGGCTCGAAGATGTATTCCCTTCCAGCCAGCTCTTCTTCCTCGGCCTGTTCCGGCACGATCGGAAGCAGCCTCAACAGGGTCGCCTCCTGTTTTACCATGCTGCGGAAATGGCTGTAGATGACATAGACTTCGTCACACTCACCTTCTTCAAAAAGCGCAATCAGCTCCCGCCCCAGTTGGAAGGCGTCGTCGTAGTTCGGCTTGTTGAGCAAACCCAGGTAGGAAGCCCGCACCGGGTAACGGCGCCTGCGCAGGTAGTCGCGCCCCTTCTTGCCCGCGGCAGTGATGGAGACTTCCACTCCTTCATCCCGCTTCTGCTGGAAGAACCGTTCCGCCGTAAAGATCAGGTTGTTGTTGAAGCTGCCGCAAAGACCGCGATCGGCCGTCAGGAGCACCAGCTCGACCTTCCTCACCTCTTCGCGAGGGGTCATGAGAGCAAACTCCCCGTCGGCCTCGACCCCGCCGGCCAACCGCCCGATGACCTCCCGGAACTTGGACGCATAGACCTGGAAGCGCTCCATATTCTCCTGCGCGCCACGAAGTTTGGCGGCCGCCACCATGTTCATCGCCTTGGTGATCTGCGAGGTCTTCTTGACGGCGTCGATCTTCCGTTTGATATCTCTTAGGGTTGCCATAACACCCCTCTCCGAGTCCTTTCCCCAGCGTTTACACCGCCTACGCCACTTGGAAGACTTCCGCGAATTCCTTGAGCGCCTCGCCCATCTTCCTGTCAAGCTCTTCGTCGATCGCGTTCTTTTCGCGCAAGGTCTCGAAGATCTCGGGATGCTTCCGCTCCACGAAGGCGAGCATCTGCTTTTCGTATTCGTCCACCTTGTCCACAGGCACCTTGTCCAGATACCCGCGGGTGCCCGAATAAAGCGAAATGATCTGCTTTTCAGCGGACATGGGCCGATACTGCGGCTGCTTGAGAAGTTCCACGAGCCGCATTCCCCGGTTGAGCTGCGCCTGTGTCGCCTTGTCCAGGTCGCTGCCGAATTTGGCGAAGGCTTCCAGTTCACGGTACTGAGCCAGATCCAGCCGCAGGCGTCCGGCAACCTGCTTCATGGCCTTGGTCTGCGCCGCACCGCCCACGCGGGAAACCGAAAGGCCCACGTTGATCGCCGGGCGCACGCCGGCGAAGAAGAGTCCGGGTTCCAGGTAAATCTGGCCGTCGGTGATGGAAATCACATTCGTTGGAATGTACGCCGACACGTCCCCTGCCTGGGTTTCGATGATCGGAAGGGCCGTGAGGGACCCCCCGCCCAACTCATCGTTCAGCTTGGCCGCCCGTTCGAGAAGTCGGGAATGGTTGTAGAAAATGTCGCCCGGATACGCTTCGCGCGCCGGCGGCCGGCGAAGAAGGAGCGATACCTGCCGGTAAGCGGCGGCCTGCTTGGAGAGGTCGTCGTAGATGATGAGGGCGTGCCGTCCCCGGTCACGGTAGTACTCCCCGATGGCACAACCCGCATACGGCGCGATGTACTGCAGCGGAGCGGGATCGCTCGCGCACGCGGCGACCACCACCGTGTAGTCCATGGCTCCGTGCTTTCGAAGCGTTTCCACAACCTGGGCCACGGTGGACTTTTTCTGGCCTACAGCCACGTAGATGCAGATGATCCCGCTGTCCTTCTGGTTGATGATCGCATCCACGGCGATGGCGGTCTTGCCGATCTGACGGTCGCCGATGATGAGTTCGCGCTGCCCCCTGCCCACGGGCGTCATGGCATCAATTGCCTTCAACCCCGTGTACATCGGTTCCTTCACCGGCTGGCGCGCGATGACGCCCGGTGCAATCCGCTCGATCCGGGCATACTCGGAAGCCTCCACCGGCCCCTTGCCGTCCAATGGGTTGCCGACCGGATCGACGATGCGGCCGATGACGGCGTCGCCCACCGGCACTTCGGCAATGCGGCCTGTGCGCTTGACTTCGGACCCTTCCTTGATGTGGATGTCCTCTCCCATGATGGCGACACCCACGTTGTCTTCTTCAAGGTTCAGCGCCAGGCCGTAGATAGGTCCGTGATCCGTAGGGAACTCAAGCAATTCCATGGACATGCACTTTTCCACGCCAAACACGCGGGCGATTCCGTCGCCGACGGACAGCACACGTCCCGTCTCGCTGAGCTCGACCTTTTTCTCGTAGTCCTTGATCTGCTCTCTGATGATTTGGCTTATTTCTTCGGCTCTGATTTCCATTAACTCAGCTCACCCCTTTTCAAAGATTCTTTGATGCTCTGCAACTGCGTCCTCACACTCCCATCAATCACAAGGTCGCCGATACGCGCCACGACCCCGCCGATCAACTCGGGATCCCGGCTGAATTCCACGACGACCGTTTTTCCGGTGATTTTGGCCAGCGTATCTGCAATGCTTTTCAGGGTTTCGTCCTCGAGCTTCGCCGCCGCCGCCACCTTGGCTCTGGCCACGTTGTTATGAGCGTCCGCCAGTTTCCGGAAGTATTCCAGAACCTCGCCCATGTAGGCCGCACGATTCCTCTCCACCATCAGCCCCAGAAAGCTCTTCACCGTTTGGCTCAAGCCGGCCTTGTCCGCAACCGCATTCAGAACCTGTCTTCTTGCATCTTCCGGGTACAGCGGGTTCGTGATGGCATCCTCCAGTGCAGGCATCTCCTTGAGGAGCGTGACGAACCCTTCCAACTCCTGCCCGTACTGCTCAACGAGGCCATCCTCCAGGCCGATGTTGAACAGCGCTTTGGCATACCGCTTGGCTATGATCAGGTTTTTCACTTTGCCTCCACCGCCTTCGTCATGAAGTCCTCAACCAACCGCTTTTGGTCCTCACCCCGAATGTTCTTCTTCAACAGCTCTTCCGCCGCCGAGACGGTAAGCTCGGCGATCTCTTCCTTCAGACTCTCCTTGGCGGACTTGATCTCCTGCTGGATGGCGAACTGCGCCTGCTGGTGAATATATTCCGCCTGCCGCTCGGCCGCTTCAATGATCTTGCGCCGCTCCGCCTCCCCCTCCTGTATGTACTCTTCCAGGATCCGCTCGGTTTCCTTGTCCAGAACCGCCAGCTTGGACTTGTATTCCTCGGCCCGCGCCGCGGCCTCCTGCTTCTTCTCCTCCAACTCCTTCAACAGGCGCTGAATGTTTTCCCTCCGGGAGACAAAGAAATTGGTGGCGGGCTTTTTGAGGAGCTTCACAAGGATAGCCAGCATGACGGCAAAGTTGAGAAGCCTCAGAAAGAAATCCTTCCAGTCGCTTCCGCCTCCCTCGCCTCCGGCACTGGCCATGGCGGTTCCGCACGCCAGAACCGCCAACAGCAACGTCGCTACGAAACTTCCAACCCGCTTGGAGATCATCGCCTCGCCTCACTCATTCCGGCATATTGGATGAAATTACAGCGCCCTCCCCAAGATGCGCTGCGCCAATTCCCTGGAGAACACCTCGATCTGAGCCTGCAGTTCCCGCCTGACCGCACCCAGCTCCCGTTCAACCTTCTGCCGGACCTGCTGAACCTGGCCGGCGGCTTCCCGGGACGCCCTTCCGATAATATCCTTTTCCGCCTGGTAGGCGGCTTCCTTCAGCTCCTGGATCTTTTCCCGACCCCTGGATCGGGCTTCGCGAATCCGGTCCTCATACTGGCGGATCGCCTCCTGCACCGCCGCATGCGCCCGGCTGATCTCCTCGTTCTGCTCGGAAACGAACCGGTTCCGCTGCTCAACCAGTCGTCGTATAGGTCGGTAGAGGATGACGTTCATGAGGAATACAAGGAGCAGGAAATTCACCATTTGAATGAGGAGCGTAAGGTTGACCTCGATCATCGCCTTTTCCTCTTTAACGGATCTTGGGTTCAGCCACTCTCGCCCAACCCGCGGGCCGAACGTTCGTCGCATGCATTTACTTGCGGCCCGGGACAGTCACTCTGCGGCCTAACGGGCGGCGTCGCCCGGATTGGCAGGATAGGGCCGTTGCTTAGCACATCTTCCCGAGGCATGCAAGCAAAAAAGTAAAAAAAATCACAATGCCCGTTTTCGTTGAGGATACCCGGTTTACGTGTTCTATTTGCATTGGAACACGTACCGCCTCATGCTCACGTTTTCGATCAATCCTATGGCCAGACAGAGGGTGATCAGCGAGGAGCCGCCGTAACTGACGAAGGGGAGCGTGATGCCCACCACGGGGAACAGCCCGATCACCATGCCGATATTGATGACCATCTGCCACAGAATGAGGGCCGTCATGCCCACCACCAGCAGAGTGCCGAACCGGTCCTTGGACCGGCGGGCCACCTTCAAGGCACAAAAGACCAACACGCCGAAAAGAGCAAGGAGTAGGAAGCATCCCACAAACCCCCATTCCTCGGCCCACACGGAGAAGATGAAATCCGTGTGCTTTTCGGGGAGGAAACGCAGCTTGTTCTGTGTACCCTCCAGGAATCCTTTCCCCCAGAGCATCCCCGAACCGATGGCTATCTTGGATTGCCGGATGTGGTAGCCGGCACCCAGCGGATCCAGCTCCGGCCAAATCAGTATAAGGATCCGCCACTTCTGGTACGGCTTCAGCACATATTGCCAGATGGGCCACACCATGGGCACAAAGAGGATTACAGCCGAAATCAAGTAACGCAGCCGGATCCCCATAAAGAAAATGACGGTCCCGGCGATCAAAAGGATCGTGACGGCGGTTCCCAGGTCCGGTTGCGCCAGAACCAGCAGCACCGGCACGGCGGTGACGGCCGCCGCCAGAAGTAGGTGCTTCAGGCTAGGATACGGCGTAACCTCCTGGGACGAAAGGAGCGTCGCCAGCTGAATGACGATGGCGATCTTCATGAATTCCGAGGGCTGCCATCTGAAACCGCCCACGGCCAGCCAGCTCTGGGCTCCGTTGATTTCTTTTCCAACAATGAGCACGGCCACGAGCATCAACATCGTGGCCATGTAAATCCAGAGACTCACTTCTTTCAGCCTCTGATAGTCCAGGAAAAGGGACGCGACGAGCCCCACGAAGCCCAAACCAAGCCATACTACTTGCTTAAAAAACGGGTTTCCCGTGGCATCGGCTTGAATCTGCTGGTAAAGGGCGCTGTAGAGATTGATAAGGCCCAGCAAGACGATGAAAAAGAAGGCCAACAGCACGCTCCAATCGAAATTTTCGACAAGCCTGCGGTCAATCATAATCTTTCTCCTCATCAGGGCGGCGGAACGTGTACCTGCGCTCATCGGGCGGAAGGGATCGCGCCCGAGACGTCCAAAGCCGGACGATTCCCGTCCCCTTCACCCGTTCCCAGGTAAGCGGCGATCACTTTCCTGGCCGGCGGCGCCGCGACCGAGGAACCATGGCCTCCGTGTTCCACCAGGACTCCCACGACAATTTCGGGGTTCCGAGCGGGCGCGTAGCCGATGAACCACGCATGATCCCGTTCGAAGTCTTTGGCCGTATTCTCGAGCATCTTGCGGCTTGCGTTTTCCGGGAGCCGAATGACTTGGGCCGTTCCGGTTTTTCCCGCGATCTCCAGGCCTTCCGTCTCAATGGCGTGAGCCGTTCCCCGTCTGTCCTGCACGACTCCCCGAAGCGCATCCTGGATACCCGTGAAATACCGGTCATCTATTTCAATGGTCCGCCGGACACGCCCGCCGAATTCCTCGATGCCGTGCAGCCGGTTGCCTTCGATTCTCGAGATCACGTAAGGTTGCCACAACGTGCCTCCGTTCGCAATGGCGGCGTAGGCCACCGTCATCTGCAACGGTGTGGCCAGGTTGAAGCCTTGGCCGATGGCGATGGAAAGGGTTTCGCCTTTCTGCCAGGGTATCCCTTTGACTCGCTTCTTCCAGGCGGACGTAGGTACCAGTCCGCCCGATTCAGGCTGAATGCCGAGTCCCGTCGGCTCTCCCAACCCGAACATCCTCGCGTAATGGGCGATGCGGTCGACGCCCAGCTTGAGGCCCATGGTGTAGAAGTAAACATCGCACGACTGGACAATGGCCTGATAAAGGTCCACCGCTCCGTGGCCCTGATGGCGCCAGCAACGATACCGCCGGTTTCCGAACGACAGGAACCCCGGGCAGAAGACCTTCTGATCCGCCCTAAAAAGATCTTCCTGAAGCACCGCCAGGGCGACAAAAGGCTTGTAGGTGGACCCCGGGGGATAGGCGGAACCTATCGCCCGATTGAGCAGGGGATGCAACGGGTCCCGGCTCAGCTGCACCCATTCCTCACGGCTCAGCCCGCGGATGAATTTTTCCTGGTCGAAGGTGGGACTGCTGGCCAGTGCGAGAACCTGGCCGGTTCCCGGATCCATGGCCACGATCGCGCCGACCAGACCGTCCAGACATTCTTCAGCGACTCGCTGGAGATTGAGATCGATGGTGAGCCAGATATTGCGCCCGGGCACCGGAAGCACCTCGTCCAGCAGGCGGAGCCGACGGCCCAGGGCGTCGACTTCCACCTGCCGGCCCCCCGGCAGGCCATGGAGGTACTTTTCGAAAGCCTTTTCGATGCCCATCTTGCCGACGTACTCGCCCGCAGAGTAGCCGGCATACCGTTCGGTCTTCAGTTCGTCTTCCGACACCTCGCTGAGGTATCCGAGCAGGTGGGCGGCGGTCCCGTTCCACTTGTAGCTGCGTTTCGGTTCAACTTGGATGAACACCCCGGGCAGGCGCAGCCGTTGGGCTTCCACCCGTGCAAGACAGTCCCTGTCCAGGTCAGCCATGAGCCTCACCGGGACAAACTTGCGTTCCCTCTCCTTTTCCTTGAGGATCTTCCTGAAGTCTTCCGCATCGCTCCCGCACAGCACAGCGAGCTTTTCCAGGGTTCCGTCCATGTCCTTCACATCTTCGGGAACGATCATCAGGTGGTAAGCGGGACGGTTTTCCACCAGGGGCGTCCCGTTGCGGTCATAGATCAAGCCGCGTGGCGCTCGAATTTCTTCGAGCCGGATGCGGTTGTTTTCTGAGACGTCGCGGTAGGTTGCGCCGTTCAGGACCTGAAGCTGCCACAGTCGGAAAAGGTAGACTGCGAGAATGGTGAAAAGAAAGATCAGCAGAATGAGGTGCTGCCGGCTGAACAGGGCGCTCTCGGTGTTTTCCCAGTCGATGAGTTTGAGGGTCTTCGGAGCTTTCGGCTTTCGGATTAAATCTCCAGATCGGTTGAATCCTGTCGGCGAATCGGGTCTCGGCCGTTTCATACGGGTCTCCTGAGCCCTATTCAGGCGGTCCGTTCCATGTCATCCATCAAGGACCGCAACGGGAACATCACCGCGGGAGCCAGAACCATCGTACCGGCCGTTCTCAGGAGAAGTCCGGACCAGACCGTTGCCTGCCATTCGGGGAAGACGGAAGTCCACTGGAGATAAAACCCCAGCATGACGGATTGGACCAGCCCGCAGAAGCCGATACAAACGATCTGATAGACGGGATGGGTCATTTCGAGCCTGTCGGCCGCCACATGATATAGCCCAACGGCAAGGCAGTAGGTGCCCATGTGCAGGCCCCACAGCTTGCCGCTGAGCGTATCCACGACGAACCCCAGGCCGAGTGCCCAAGCCATCGCCGCCGGAAGGGGATTGAACAGGGCCACTTGAAAGGCCACGGGAAGCAACAGATCCACCTTGAAGAACGCCCACTTCAGGAGTTCCACCCACTGGGCCTGCACCAGCAGTACCAGCAACGCATACCCTGTCGGCAGGATCCCGCGACGAAACCACGACGCGCTCGAATTTTCAAGCACGGCTGTTCACCCTTTCCAAATGACCTTCCAGTTCCGCCTAACCCAACGGCTCCTCTTCCTCCCATTCGGGGGGCGGAGCCCGCCCCGTCTGGAAAATGAGCACTTCCTCGACCGCGTTGAGATCGGCGACCGGTTTCACAATGACTGTCTGGAAAAGACCGACCGGATCCTTGATCACCTGGCGCACCGTTCCCAGACGCAGTCCACGAGGAAAGACACCGTCCTTGCCGGATGTAACCACCAAGTCGCCCGTTCGCACTTCGAAGTTGCCTCGAACGTACCGAAGAAGGCAGCTCTTTTCGTCCTTCCCGCTGAGGATCCCTCGGACGCGGTTGCGCTGCACCAGCGCGTCGACGGCGCTTTCCCGGTCGGTGACAAGCAAGACCCTGGCGTGATGGTCGGATACATCGAGCACCCGTCCCACCACCCCTTCCTCGTTGACCACCGCCATATCGGGATTCACCCCATCTTCGGCACCCTTGTCGACGATGACGGTTCGAAACCATCCGGTGGGATCGTGGAGCACGATCCGGGCTACAATAGACGGGGTACCGAGCGTTTCTTTGAAATCCAGGAGCCGCCGCAGGCGCTGATTTTCGAGAAACGCCTCGTGATAGGAAGCCAGCCTGTTATGCAGGTCGTTCACCTGCCTCCGCAGTTCCTCGTTTTCGCTTCGGAGCCGGCGAAGCCAGACGTAGTCGCGAACCACTTCATCCAAAGTCTGGGACACGGACCGCACCGCTCCGAACAGCGGACCGAGCATTTCCACCACGATTCGCTGAGCCGCTCCCATTCGCGCGGGAGATCTGAAGTTGAGGGAAATCACGTAAAAACCGACGGCGACAAGGACGAGCACCACCGCGAGACTGCGCAGCCGACGGAACAACTCACTCATGGACCCCGCACCTCACGGCTTCGTGCTTGCGCTCCCGGTGGAATGCGACGTTTTGGCTCCAGGATTCACGGCTTGTAAACGAAGAGATTCCGACGTGACGGGAAACCTCGTCAGCTGAGGACTTCTTTGAGCACTTCGATATCTTCCAGAGCCTTGCCCGAACCCAGTACGACGGTCAAGAGGGGATCCTCGGTAAGCATCACCGGCAGGCCGGTCTCCAGCCGAATCAGGTGATCGAGGTTCTTCAGCAGCGCCCCCCCGCCGGTCAGGACGATCCCACGGTCCACGATGTCCGCAGCCAACTCCGGCGGCGTCTGCTCCAGGGCGATTTTGATGGTCTCCACGATTGTATCGATCTGCTCCTGAATGGACTCCCGCACCTCTTCCGAATTGATCTCGATCGTTTTCGGGATCCCGCTCACCAAGTCCCGGCCCTTGATTACCATCGTTCCCACTTCCCCGGAGGGATAGGCATTGCCGAGGGTCGTCTTGATGAGTTCGGCCGTGCGTTCTCCTATCAATAAATTATACTTCCTTTTAATGTGCTGGAGGATGGCGAGATCCATCTTGTCCCCCCCACCCGCACCGACCGGCTGTAGACGATCCCCGCGAGGGAAATCACCGCAACCTCGGTGGTCCCTCCGCCGATATCGACGATCATGTTGCACACGGGTTCGGTGATCGGCAGCCCTGCTCCGATGGCGGCCGCCATGGGCTCCTCGATCAGGTACACTTCCCGGGCCCCGGCCGATTCGGCCGACTCCCGAACAGCCCGCCGTTCGACTTGAGTGACCCCCGAAGGGACGCAAACGATGATGCGCGGCCGAACCAGACTTCTCCGGTTGTGCACCTTGCGAATGAAATAGCGCAGCATGGCCTCCGCCACTTCAAAATCGGCGATGACCCCGTCTTTCATGGGCCGGATCGCCACGATGTTTCCGGGCGTTTTGCCCAACATCAGCTTGGCGTCCTTTCCCACCGCAACCACCATGCTGTTGCCGCCGTCCCCGCGCTTTACCGCCACCACGGAAGGTTCACAAAGCACGATCCCCTTCCCGCGGACATAGACGAGGGTATTGGCTGTGCCGAGGTCGATGGCGAGATCGTTGGAAAACCATCCAAAAACGCGATTCAGAAACATCCGTGGGTCCCCTCTTTTCCAGATTGTGATCGAGCGCCTTTTCCTAGCATCTCGGCCCTTGTTCTGCAACGACTTTGTGAGCTGGGCTTCTCCGCGATCCCTAACTCGTGCGCATTGATCCTTGACAAAACGGTACCGGCTTGACTACAAGCAAAAGTTCCGTATTGTTCGAAGCGCCCGTCGCTTGGGGAATCACTGGTCTCAGTTTCGGCGGATCCCGCCATTTTGAAGAGAGGAAACGAGGACAGACGCCATGAAAAGAACTTTCCAGCCGAGCAACCTGAAGCGCAAGCGAACCCACGGCTTTCTGGTGAGGATGGCCACCCGATCCGGGCGCGCCGTGATCCGCCGCCGCCGCGCCAAGGGCAGGAAACGCCTGGCTGTCTGATGGCGAAAGCGGTGGAATCCGCCTTCCGCGAACGGGGGGCTCCTGTGAGTGCCGACATGAGCCGGTTCCGCCCCCATCAGCGCCTTCACTCGCGCCGGGAATTCCTCCGCGTGAAACGGGAAGGCCGCCGGTTGCGCTCCACCCACTTCGTGGTCAGCCTGGCACCCAACGACCTGCCGTTCCATCGACTGGGGCTGGTCGTCCAAAAACGCTTCTGGAAAGCGGCGAAGAGAAGCCGCATCAAACGCTGTCTCAGGGAATGGTTCCGAATACACCACCGCTTCATACCGTTGCCGGGCAAGGACATCGTGATCATTGCGCTGCCTGGGACCGAACGGCTCAAGATGACCGCCATGGCCGATGAACTAATGAGGGCCCTCCGTGGCGGATGCGGGCCGAATCCATGATGAAACAAGTACTCCTAGCATGCATCCACTTTTACCAGCTCTATATTTCTCCACTTCTGGGTCCCCACTGCAGGTTTTATCCCACATGTTCCCATTACGCCCGTGAAGCCATCGAGAGCTGGGGTCCTCTTCGCGGCTCCCTGATGGGAGTCGGCCGCATCCTGCGTTGCCACCCCTTTCATCCGGGTGGCTACGACCCGGTGCCGCAACCGCAATCCGGTTTTCACCACAAGATGGAGTAACGCCTGATGGAAAAAAGGGCTCTTCTGGCCTTCGCACTTTCGCTTTTGGTCCTCGTGCTGTGGCAATCCTTTTACGGCGGCTTGACGCGCAAACCGCGGAATCCGGCCCCGGAATCCGACCACACCGTCCCGACGGATTCCTCCGCCACCGTTCAGCCGGCCCCGTCGGCGAGTCCCACCCCGCGGGCGGCTCAGGCACCTATCGATCCGGTGCCCTTGGAAAGCCTCCCGAAGGAACAGCTGGACCTGTCGAAGAAGCCTTACGACGCCTGGGTCGTCGAGACCCCGCTCTACACCGCCCGCATCGCCGGCACCGGGGGTCGCCTGGAGAGCTTTCAGCTGAAGCGGCACAGGGTGGCGGCCGACGAGGGCTCCCCGCCCATGGAAATGATCTCAACCCGCGCGTCGGGATACCTCCCGGGCGCCGTCGATTTGCTTCATCACCCCGATTGGCAGACCTCGCTCCTCCCGTTTTCCAGCGATGCTCCAAAGACGATACGACTGGATGGAGCCGAGAAGCACTCGATCACCTTTTCCGCTGAGATTCCCGGTGAGGTCCGGATCGAAAAGGTCTTCGTCTTCTCCGCCGAGACCTACAGCATCGATCTGGAGACCCGAGTGGTGAACCTTTCGGGTGAAAACCTGGCGGAGCAGCTGGGGATCAGCTTCTACGCCGCCCCCTTCGGAACCGCCAGTGAAGAAAACGGATACAACACCTCCCAGTTGACCCGACTGTCCCAGGGAACGCTTGAAGATTACAAACCCAAAGATCTCATGAAGAAAGCGCCCACGTTCGAACCGCCTCTCACCTGGGTGGGATACCAGAACAACTATTTCCTACAGGCGCTCGTGCCCGTGGGGGAGGGCGGTTACCGGGTCGTCCCGCGTCTTTTGAACGAGTCTTCAGGACTGGTGCAGATCGCCTATGTGACCGACCCCTTCCAGGTCGGCACCGGGGGGGTACACACGGTTCCTCTTCGCCTTTATTTCGGGCCTAAGGAACTGAGCCGCCTGGAGGCGGCCGGTCACCAACTGCAAAGAGCGGTGGACTTCGGGTGGTTCACCTTTCTTGCAAAGCCGGCCCTGCAGCTCCTCAAATGGCTTTACAACTACCTGGGCAACTACGGACTCGCCATCATCGTGCTGACTGTTTTCATCAAACTGCTCTTCTGGCCTCTCACCCACAAGAGCTTCAAGTCCATGCAGATGATGAAGAAGATACAGCCCAAGATGGCTCAGATCCGGGAAAAATATAAAGACGACCGGGAAAAGCTCAACCAGGAACTCATGATGCTCTACCGCACCTACAAGATCAACCCGCTGGGCGGTTGCCTTCCCCTCGTGCTCCAGATCCCGGTCTTTTTCGCCCTGTACCGGATGCTCTACGGAGCCATCGAGCTCCGCCATCAGCCGTTTTGTCTATGGATCAACGACCTCACCGCCCCGGACCGCCTGCCGGTGGGATTTCAAATCCCCTATCTGGGCGGCCTCCCCGTGCTCACCCTGCTCATGGGCGCGTCCATGTTTGTCCAGCAGAAGATGACGCCGGCTTCCGGCGACCCCAGGCAAGAAAAGATCATGCTCATGTTGCCCGTCGTCTTCACCGTATTCTTTATCAACTTTCCATCGGGGCTCGTGTTATACTGGTTGGTAAATAATATCCTGTCCATCGTGCAGCAGTACTGGATCAACCGCCAAGCGTCATGAACGCCTCTCCATCGCATGCGCGCCGATGAAGTCGTTTCGGAACATTAACGGAGGAGAGCATGTCAATCCTGGAATTCGAAGGCAGATCCTTGGAGGAGGCCGTGGACGCGGCCTGTGAAAGCCTTGGACTTCCGAAAGAAAAGCTGGAAGTCGAAATCCTGTCCAAGGGATCTTCGGGTATCTTCGGCATTGTTGGAGCCAAGAAGGCCAGAATCCGCGTCACTCCCAAGGAGACCCCTCTCGATGCCGCTTCTGTGCGAGCTAAGGAAATCCTCACCGAGATTCTCAAGTTCATGGATATTCCCACCATCGTAGAAGCGGAAGCCCGAGAGGATCACGTGTATTTGAACATCATCAGCAACGGGTCGGGTTTGCTCATCGGAAAACGTGGAAAGACCCTCGACGCTTTGCAGTACCTGGTCAACAAGATCGTCAGCCGGGAAATGGAACGAAACATCCCCGTGATCATCGATACCGAAAACTATCGGTGCAAGCGCGAGACGAGCCTCACCGAACTGGCCTATCAGTTGAGCGAAAAGGTCAAGCGTTCCCATCGCCCGCTGACCACCGGCCCCATGAACGCGCAGGACCGGCGCATCATCCATCTCGCCTTGAAGGAAGACACCGAAGTCCGAACCAAGAGCAAGGGGGAGGGGACGTTTCGCCGCGTGGTCATCTACCCGGCCAAAAAGGACAGGTCCGTCACCGAAGCCATACCCGAAACGGAATCGGAAAACGAGTGAATGAGGGGCAAGCCTTGAGGCACGATGGACGGTTTCCCCTTCTCTGAAACCATCTGCGCCGTTGCCACCCCGATAGGAGAAGCCGGCATCGGGATCGTGAAGATCAGCGGTCCCGATGCCCTGACCTCCCTTCGCCGGATCTTCCGCGCCAGAACCGTTGCCGACGCCTTCGCAAGCCACCGCCTTCACCTGGGCTGGATTGTCGATCCTTCAACGGATCAGCGTCTGGACGAGGTACTGGTGAGCTACATGAAGGCACCCCGCAGTTACACCGGCGAAGACGTGGTGGAAATCAACTGCCACAGCGGCTACGCCATCCTCGATCGGATACTCCGGCTGGTCCTCGCTCAGGGCGTGCGCTTGGCCGAGCCCGGAGAGTTCACGCGCCGGGCGTTCATGAACGGCCGGTTGGATCTTTCTCAGGCCGAAGCCGTGGTCGAGCTCATCCGTTCGCGTTCGGAGCAGGAACTGGCGATCGCCGGGCGCCAGCTGCGGGGGGAACTCAGCGAAACCGTCCATGCCTGGCGCCGTCGACTGTTGAATATCGAAGCCAGCCTGGAAGCCTTTCTGGACTTTCCCGAAGAATTGGAAGAGGAAGAGGGATCCTCAGGGCACGACGCCGTTTCACAGGAACTGCGCGACAGGCTTCTTCCCGCCGTCCGTGAATTGGCCTCCCGTTACGACGAGCAACGGGTGCTTCGTGAAGGACTGGCCCTGGTGTTGGCCGGAAAACCCAACGTGGGGAAATCTTCGCTCCTCAACGCCCTGGTCGGACGAGACCGCGCCATCGTGACCCCCATCCCCGGAACCACGCGGGACATCATCGAGGACACCTTCGTCATCCAAGGGATATGCGTTCGCGTCCTGGACACGGCGGGCGTTCGAAGCGGAGCCGACACCATCGAGTCCTGCGGCATTGAGCGCACGCTTCGTTCCGTCGAAGAAGCGGACCTGGTGATCTGGCTCATCGACACCAGCCGCCCCCTCTCTTGCGACGACGACCTGATCGCGGCCCACGTCATCCGCAGGCCTCACCTGGTGATCCTCAACAAGGCCGATCTCCCGCAGGTTATTGGGCGAAAGGACGTTTTCGACCGGTACCCGGGGGTCGAGCACGCGGTGAGTCTTTCCGTGCTTCGACCTGACGATATCCAGCAACTGCGGGAAACCATCCGCACCCGGTTTCTTCGGGACGCTCAGCTTTCGGCCTGTCCGGCCTTCATTCCCAACCTTCGCCAGAAGCGGGCCCTGGATGAGGCCGCATCCGCCCTGGAGCGAGCCGCCCGCCTCATCGCAAACGGCGACTTCCTGGAACTGGTGGCCGCGGAAGTCCGCACCGCACGAACCGCCCTGGAAACCATTGTCGGCATCGGGGCCCCCGAGGACCTCCTGGACGAGGTGTTTTCCAAATTCTGCATCGGAAAGTAGGGGAAGGAGCCCAGCCGCACATGAATCCCATTGCCCACCGGCCGCCCTTCCCGGAAGACGCTTTCGTCCGGCGCCTTCTCTCCGCCGCGGAAACCGCGGGGATCCCCCTCTCTCAGGCTCAGGCGCTCCGCTGCCATCGGCACGCGGCCCGGATGCTCCAATGGAATGCCTCCGTCAATCTCACGAGAATCGTCGACCTGGAAGGGATCGTCTCGAAGCACATCATCGACAGCCTTGTTCCGGGGACCTTGCTCCCCCACCGAGGGTGGGTCCTGGACGTGGGGACCGGCCCGGGATTCCCCGGCATCCCTCTGAAGATCCTCCATCCGGAACTTCAGATCGTCCTCCTGGAATCCGCTCGAAAGAAGTGCAGTTTCCTGAAAGTCATCGTCGCCGAACTGGCGATGGACGGCATTCGTATCGTGAACGAAAAGTGGGAGCGCTTCGCCGTCAGGACGTACTCATGGGAACCGGTGGAAGGTTACGATGCCATCGTCATGCGAGCCGTCCGCCTGGAACCGGACCACCTGCTGCTCCTGGCCCGCGGGAAACTGGCCCCGGGCGGCCTTTTCGCCTGGTGGACAACCGCGCACGCCGACACGGCGCCGGCGATTCTCACCCAGACCGCACGACAGGCGGGTCTGGAACCTCTGCCCCCCTTCCAATATGATCTGGGCGGTGGGCCTCGCCACGTTCTTTTTTGGCGTCGGATCCGGCAGGAGCAGCTCTCCGAGCCCGGCCTCAGCTGACCCGTTCCTCTTTCTTTTCGGGCCGGAAGGTCTCCCCAGGATGCACGGTTCGCTTCCTTCTTCGCTTTACGGCCGTCGCCGTGCCGTCCGCACGGCCTTCAGGCCAGGGTCGCCCCGTAAATCCGTTCCATCCGCCTGAGCGAGAAGTCATGGAATTCCGGATCGAAATCCGCAACGCCGCCTCTCGGGACGACCACCGGGTAGTCCCGGTTTCGCAGTCCTCCCACGGTATCCATGACACAAATGGAGGTGCACACCCCGGTGACCCACACTTGCGCGGGGCCGAATCGGGCGAGCACCTCCTCCAGGCAGGTGCCGTAAAATCCGCTGTAGCGCGTCTTTTCGATGGTGACGGCGCCGGCGGGGGGTTCCAGTTCCGGGATGATCCGGCTTCCCCACGTCCCCTTGACCGCGTGCGGCGGAAACAGATCGAACTCGGAATCATCCGGGAGGTGGGCGTCCTGGAGGTAAATCACGGCATCGCCTCGCTCGCTGAAGGCGTCCACCCATTGCCGCACCGCAGGAATAATGGCCCGCGCTCTCTCACCGCAGTAAAGCGCTCCCTGAGGGTCCAGGAAGTCGTTCAACATGTCGATCACGAGTATCGCCTTCCGGTCCATGTTGCCCTCCTCCATGAGCGATGCAGTGACCAGAGATATCTTCTCAATAACCCCCATGACCCCGTGGGGTCACAACGAAGGATGAAAATATTGTGAATTGTGGGTTCGACCACGAATATAAAAAATCCTGGTAGCGTTCTAAAGTGGAGACCTTAAGCAAAAAGGATAACGAAGGTCAAAAAATCCCCCTCTCCCTTGATGGGAGAGGGTTGGGGTGAGGGTGAGAAAATTAACGTATGTCAATCAGTTACATTCCCCTCCCCTTAATCCCCTCCCACAAGGGGAGGGGAAATAGAATTAAAACTCGTCGAGCAGTTTCCACCTTGTTCCCAAGCTCCAGCTTGGGAATACAACTGTGCAGAAGCTCCAGCTTCGATTCCCATGAGGCCGTTCCCAAGCCAGAGCTTGGGAACGAGGGGAAGAGACACAATCCAACGGCATTGAAGGGCAGGGGAGGGCGCCATGCAGTTTGAAAGGATTCGGGTGGCCACGCGGGACCACTACAGAGGCTCCCAGGAACCTCAGGCGTTTTGGTGGAGGGAGCGACACTACCCCTTGATCGAAATCATGGACCGGTGGTATGAAGGGCGCCTGGACGCGCAGCGGGTCCCCATGCGTTATTTTAAAGTGAAGACCGCATCGGGGGAGGTTTTCATCCTCCGCTATCATGAACTGTTCTGTGCCTGGAGCCTGCTGGTGCCAGGGAGATGCGGGGATGGGGCATGCTCGAGCCCTTTTGGGCCTGAAGAACACCACGCGCCTGCGCCCGGTACGTGACGCGGTCGTCCGGCGGAGACTTTCCGTCCGCCGCACCGAAGCCCTCGTCCTACGGGAAAACACATCGGGCGAAAACCTCGAACGTCCCTCACCCGCGTGCTCGTCGATTGAAACAGCTCTCGAGAGCACCCTGGGCGCGCGCGTTCGCTTCCGCAAAAAGGGCAGCCGGACCACCTGTACGCTCTCCTTCCCGTCAACCGAACGTTTTCGGAGCTTTCCGGAGAAACTCGGCATCCGCCCGGACGCACTCCCCGACGGAGGACACCCGTGAAGCGCATCGCTGTCATCGACGGCCAGGGCGGCGGCATCGGCAGTGCTGTGATTCGCAAAATCAAGGAGATTTACGGGGAATCCCTGGAGGTGTGGGCCCTTGGAACCAATGCCGTGGCCACGGCCCATATGATGAAGGCTCGAGCCAATCGAGGTGCAACCGGCGAACACGCCATCGTTCATTGCGCCGGCCGCGTCGACCTGGTGATCGGTCCCATAGCCATTCTGCTGCCATACGCCATGATGGGCGAAATCACGCCGCGCATGGTGGAAGCTCTCGGGGCTTCCCCCGCCTTCAAGCTCCTGATCCCGCTCACCCAAGAACCCGTTCTGGTGGTCGGAGCGGCGCGAGAACCGCTCCCACACCTGGTGGATCAACTGGTTTATGAGTACCTGCCCCGCAAACTGGGCCTGGAGACCGATGCATCATGACCCGTCCCTTTCCATTCGACGGCCCACACCTGGTCCTGGGCGGCGCACGCAGCGGCAAGAGCCGCTACGCGGAAAGCCTGATCGCCGCCCTTCCTCCGCCTTACGTCTATGTGGCCACAGCCGAAATCCGCGACCGTGAAATGGCGGATCGTGTCGCAGAACACCGAAGCCGTCGTGGCGATCAATGGATCACCATCGAATGTCCCTTGGAACTTCTCCAGACCCTTCGCCGGCAGTGCCCCGCAGCCCACCCCGTGCTGGTGGACTGTCTCACGCTCTGGATCAGCAACCTTCTCCTCGACTACGGCGAAGCGGAAGCCCTTCGTCACGTCGATCGGCTCTGCGAGCTGATCCCCTCCCTTCCCTTTCCCCTCGTTCTGGTTTCCAACGAAGTGGGTACCGGCATCGTTCCAGAAAACGCGACAGCCCGCGTCTTCCGTGACCTGGCGGGGAGAACCAATCAGAGGATCGCCGCGGCCTGCAGGAGCGTGTCGTACCTGGTTGCCGGCATCCCGCTGACCATCAAAGAATCCGGCGGGCCGTTCACCGCCCCGGAGGTTCCACGACCCGAATCCGGCGCCCCGGGCACTTCCCGATGACCCCTATGTGGCACCGAATCTCCCTGGCCCTGTCTTTTCTTACCGTGCTTCACCTTCCCGGCCGAAGCAAAACCCCCTTTGCCGAAGAGGATCTCGCCCGATCCTTCGCTCACTTTCCGACCGTCGGCCTTCTCCTCGGACTCGCCGCCGCGCTCACCGCCGCTCTCCTGAGCCCCTTCCTGCCATCGGCCGTGACCGCCGTCTGGCTTCTCATCGTCTCCGTCGTTCTCACCCGCGGCCTTCATCTCGACGGTCTGGCCGATCTCGCAGACGCCTTGGGCGGAGCCTTCGATCATCCCACCCGCCTGGACATCATGAAGGACAGCCGTATAGGCACCTTCGGCGCCGTCGCCCTCATGCTTTGCCTGGCTGCAAAGGCGGCCGCTTTTAAGTCCCTCCTGGATGCATCCCAACTGGCCCCGTTCGTCGCCATACCGGCTCTTTCCCGCTACGCCATGGCCATGGTGGCCTTCCGCATCCCCTACGCCCGTGCATCCGGCGGGCTGGGAAGACCCTTCATCGAACACTTGTCGCGAAAGGAACTCACGGCCGCCGGCTTCGTCGCCGCCCCGGCGGCCTTTATTCTCTTGGGGTTCACGGCCTTTGCGCATTTCGCCGCCATCCTCCTCATCGTCCTTTTCTTCCGAAGGCTTGCGATTCGCACCCTCGGCGGAGTCACCGGTGATGTGCTCGGCGCGTCCAACGAAGTGGCGGAAACCGCACTCTACACCCTTGCCGCCGCCCTTTCACCGATCTGATCGCCTTTCACAGCCCCCGGTATAAGAAAGGTGCACCAACATGACGTCCATCACCCAAACACACGCCCGAATCCTGGAACTCTTCAAGAACGCACCCGAGGCTTTCATCTCCGGACCCGAACTGGCTTCCCGCACGGGCGTCAGCCGGACGGCCGTTTGGAAGGCCGTGCACGCGCTCCGCCGCCTCGGATACGAAATCGACTCCCATCCCCGGCACGGCTACCGCCTCGTTCGCGTGCCGGAAGCCCTCATCCCCGAAGAAATGCTGCCCCTTCTTCAGACTTCGTGGCTCGCGAGGACTTACCACCACCAGACCACCGCCGCCTCCACCAACGACCTGGCCATCCAAATGGCCGCCCGCGGCGCTCCCCATGGCACGGTGGTCGCCGTCGAAACCCAGACCGCCGGCCGCGGGCGCCTCCACCGGCCATGGCTTTCAGCAGCGGGAAAAGGACTCACCTTCTCCGCCGTTCTGCGCCCCGACCTTTCTCCTCAAGCGGCCCCTCAAATCACCCTGGTTGCCGCGGCGGCGATAGCGAAGACCCTACGCAGCATCTACGGCCTGAACGCCGCCATCAAGTGGCCCAACGATGTGCTCATCCATGGGAAAAAAGCAGTGGGGATCCTCACGGAAATGCAGTGCGACCCGGACCGGGTGCGTTTCCTGGTGACGGGGATTGGTATCAATGTCAACGAAACCGCAGCGGAACTCCCGAGTCGCACCCGCTACCCGGCCACTTCCATCGCCCTGGAACTCGGTGGCCCGGTCAATAGAAAGCAGCTGTTCGCCGTGATCCTCCATTCGCTCGAAAACGAATGGGATCGCTATTTTTCGGGACGGTTCAACGAACTACTGGAAGAACTGGAAGGTCTTTCGGCCGTACTGGGAAGGCGGATCGAAGTCGACTGTTCCGGAGAAGTCCTGCGCGGAGTAGCCCAGGGGTTCACACCTCAGGGAGCGCTCAGGATCCTCTCCGACGACGGAAATGAAACAGTGATTTGGGTGGGAGACGTCACCCAGGTGCTCACTTTCCACTAAAATTCGCTGCATGCAGCGTGTAGGGCTCACGCCTCCCGAACCCGTTCCACCGCCTCCTGCCTTCTCTTGCAGTCGATACACAGCGTGGTCACCGGCCTCGCCTTCAACCGCTCGATGCTGATATCATCCCCGCACGCTTCGCAGATCCCGAAAGTGCCGTCTTCGATCCGCTGGAGCGCCTCACGGATTTTGATGATCAATTTGCGTTCGCGGTCCCGGATTCGAAGCATGAAGTTTCGGTCCGATTCCAAAGAAGCCCGGTCCGTGGGATCCGGAAAGTTGTCTTCCATGTCCGTCATGCCCGTCACCGTCTTTTCCGCCTCCGAAAGAAGCTCCGCAAGCCTCCCTTCCAGGACTTCCTTGAAATAGGCCAGCGTTTCCTGGTCCATGATCCCCTCCTTCGCTCCATCGGCCTGAAGGGCATTCCGCTAGCACACACCCCTCAGGAAGTAAAGTCAAAACGCACACTAAGCGCGACTGTAGGTGCCGCTTCGGCCTCCGGATTTGAACGTCAGTTCGATATCACCGATGCACATCTCTCGATCCATGGCCTTGCACATGTCGTAGATGGTGAGGCCGGCCTGAGTGACGGCCATGAGCGCCTCCATCTCCACACCCGTCCTGTCGCAGGTCTTGACCTCGGCCTCGATAAGGATCATCCCGGCGCTTCGGTCGACATGGAAGTCTATGGCGACGGCGGTCAACCGGATCGGATGGCACAGCGGGATCAACTCCCAGGTCCGCTTCGCCCCCATGATTCCCGCAAGGCGGGCCGCTTCGAACACATTTCCCTTGGGGACTTTGCCGTCGAGGACGGCGGCCAGCGTCGGCTCGGAAAGACGCATTCGAGCCCGGGCCCGGGCTATCCGTTCGGTGCTGTCCTTTTCCGAAACGTCAACCATTCGGAGCCGGCCTTCATCGTCGATATGGGTCAGTTGCCTTTCCGTTGTCATTGGTATAAGGCCTTCAAATATCCACTTCCTGCAGGAAAAGCACAAGGTCTCCGGCAGGAACGGTAGGTGAAAGATGATCGCCGGCACCGGGAATCCGAAGCCGCATGCCATGTACTCCCGTAGATGGGATCCAAACGCTGACCGATCGCCGTTCGGTCACCAGCCCTCGCCCTCCGCAGGCAACACATTCGCCGCGCGTCTTGCGTCCGGCGCCCGCACACACCCGGCAAAACACCACCCTCTCATAACAGATGGTCTCGGGGCCTTCACGGCCGTTTCCGCTCGGCACCTGAAGATCAAACCGCAAGTCCACACTCCGGCAGGGGGCCGGCTGTCGCCGAGGAAACCCGAAATAGCTTTCGAAGAACTCATCGGGAAAGCCGGAAAAGCCTTCACTCCAGCCCGCACCGTTACCGTTACCGCCTCCATTGCGGGCATGCCCGCGTCTCGTACCGTGGCCCCTTCTTTCATCGTACTCACGCCGTCTGGCAGGATCCGCCAGCCGCTCATACGCCTCGCGAATGCATTGGAACCTTTCCCTGGCGTCAGGCCGCTGAGGGTTCAGGTCCGGATGCCAGCGCATGGCCAGACGTCGAAACGCCGCCTTAATTTCTTGTTGACTCGCTTCGACGGAAACGCCGAGAATTTTGTAGAGACAGTCCGTCATGCCGCTACGCCCTGTTCCAGCCCCGCGGGCGGTTATGGTTTCATGGCTTATAGGATCAAGGGGCGCCCTTCGCCCCATGAGCGGCGGGCGAAAAATCGCTTCATTCCGCCGCGAGAATGGTCGATTCTAAAAAGAACGCCCGGCATTGGCAAGCCTTCTCAGACGCTTCCCCGTTCACGATGGAACCGCCCGACATGGTCGCCAAAACCTACACACTCGGACTCCTCGGCATAGACGCCTTCCTGGTGGAAGTCGAGGTGGACATCTCGACCGGCCTTCCGTCCTTCGCCACCGTCGGGTTGCCTGACAGCATCGTCCGGGAAAGCCGGGACCGCATCAAGGCGGCAATTCAAAACAGCGGCTACCCTTTTCCCATGGATCGGGTGACGGTGAACCTTGCCCCCGCTCACATGAAAAAGGAGGGTTCCGGTTTCGATCTTCCTATCGCTGCGGCTATTCTGGCAGCCACCGGCCTCATCGACGCCGGAGCGTTGCAGGATGCCCTGCTCGTAGGGGAACTCTCGCTGGACGGACAAGTGAGGGGGATCGTCGGGACCCTCCCCATGGCCGTCGAAGCCCAACGCCAGGGTCGGTCCGCTTTCTACGTTCCTTCGGAAAATGTTCAGGAAGCCGCCATCGTCCAAGATCTCAACGTCTACGGCATCCAGCACCTATCTCAGTTGGTCGAACTGCTGGCGGGAAGGCTGGAACTGGAACCCCAACGCTTCGCCGCCGGCCGCCTCCTCGACGCCCCCGATCCCGACGGCCCGGACTTGCTCGATGTAAAGGGCCAAGAACACGCCAAGAGAGCCTTGGAAGTGGCCGCCGCCGGCGCCCACAACCTCCTGCTCATCGGTCCGCCCGGTTCGGGCAAGACCATGCTTTCCCAGCGGCTTCCCTCCATCCTTCCCCCGTTGAGTTTCGACGAGGCGCTGCAGACATCCAAGATCTACAGTGTGGCTGGACTGCTGAAAGGCCGTCCGCTGGTCACGCGCCGGCCTTTCCGAAACCCTCATCACACCATCTCCGATGCCGGGCTCATCGGCGGAGGCCATATCCCGCGGCCCGGGGAAGTCAGCCTCGCCCACAACGGCGTACTTTTTCTCGACGAATTTCCCGAGTTTCGCAGGAACATCCTGGACCTGCTGAGGCAACCCCTGGAGGACGGAAGGGTTACCATCGCCAGAGCCAACATGACCCTCACCTATCCCGCCTCCTTCATGCTGGTCGCCGCCATGAATCCCTGCCCTTGCGGCTATGCCGGAGACCCCAACCACGCCTGCCGGTGTTCCGAGCATCACATCCATCGGTACCGAAGTCGCATCTCCGGCCCCATCTTGGACCGCATCGACCTCCATGTCGAGGTCCCCGCCGTCCGCTACGAAGATCTCAAAGGCTCCTCCGCCGGCGAATCTTCGGAAGCCATCCGTCGGCGGGTTGTGAACGCTCGGCAACGCCAACTGGCCCGCCTCTCGACCGAAAAGACTTTCAGCAACGCGGCCATGACCCCCAAACAAATCCACCGCCATTGCCGCCTGGACGAGCACGGGCTCCATATTCTCGAAGACGCCATCCGCCGCCTCGGCTTCAGCGCCCGCGCCTACCACCGCATCCTCAAGGTCTCCCGAACCATTGCGGATCTCGAAGATTCCGAGGACATCCGGCCTCATCATGTGCTCGAAGCCATTCAGTACCGGTCGCTTGACCGGGATCTCTTTTGATCCGGGAGCCCAAGCCCCCCCGGCTCTCAGGGGTGGACACGCCGTTTCTTCTCACAGAGGAACCCATCCTGCCGGCAAGGCCGCAGCCGATAATTTCTACTCACATGATCATTCTCCAGCATGATGTCGTTTCCCATTTTTCTGGTTAAAACATTTCACCCATGCCTCTATGTTGTGCCATCTGTGAGGTCTTTCCCTCGCGGCGGGCACCACTTCCGCTGCGCCGTCCGGTTCTTGTTTCCGTTTTGATTGCGACATTCACGCCGCCAAGGAGGAAGCACCATGAAAGACACGTCCAGTTTGCGAAGCGGCCTTTTTTGCTTCACCATTCTGGCGCTCATGAGCCTCTGCGTTGCCGCAGGGCCCAGAGTTTCGTCCGCCAAGACCATTCGGTTCCTCGACAACAGCTGGGACACCATCCAGGTTCACAACCGAATCGTCGGGTTCGTCGCCAAGCACGGCTACGGCTATGATCCCGATTACATCACCAGCGAGACAATCCCCGGCATGGCTGGGCTCATGCGGGGAGATGCGGACATCAACATGGAAGTATGGATCGAAAACGTACAGGAAGCCTACGACAAGGGAATTTCGTCCGGGGTCCTGCTCGACCTGGGGAGCAATTTCCCCGACAGTTGGCAGGGTTGGCTTGTCCCCACGTATGTGATCCAAGGCGACGTGGAAAGGGGTATCAAACCGATGGCTCCCGACTTGAAATCCGTGTTCGATATGCCCAAGTACTGGGAGCTTTTCAAAGATCCCGAAGATCCTTCCAAGGGACGTTTCTACAGTTCCATCCCTGGCTGGAAAGTCACCGAACTCAACGAACAGAAATTCAAGGCCTACGGTATGGAAGAACCGCGCGTGCTGCTCTACGAGTGGGAAGGTCCGAAAACCGCCCGCCACATGCTCCAGGCCAACCACAATGACCACGCGTTCGTTCTCACCAAGAATCGGAGGCTTTGGGGGCTGGTCACCCGGGAGACACTTCGACAACTCATCGATAGCGGAAAACCTTCCATCAGGGACGCTCTCATCACAGACATTCCCACCTGCAAACCGGAGATGCTGGTGGAAGAGTTGTTCCTACTGGCTTCCTCCAGCCCATATCCCATCGCGGTGGTCAACGAACAAGGCCGTTTTCTGGGTGAAATCGACAATCGGACCATTCTGGACAGCATGATCCAGGAACGAGGGTCTTTGAATGTGGAATGAATTTCCGCGGTTTTTTCGAATCCCTCTCTCCGACTGGATCGACGCCCTGATGGATTGGGTGCTCACCCACTGGGGGGCCTTTTTCGATGCCTTCGGCGACGTCCTTCTCAAGATCCTGCTTGTGATCGAAGCTTTTTTCCTCTGGCTTCCCTGGCCGGTGACCGTAGCGGCTGTCTGGCTTGCGGCCTGGTGGGCCCTAAGGCGGTGGTGGGCAGGGCCGGCCATGGCTCTGCTGTTTATCCTTATTGGATCCTTCGGCTATTGGAATCTCGCCATGATGACCATCGCCATCGTGGTTTCAGCGGTCGTCATTTCCCTCATGGTGGGCATACCGGCCGGGATTGTCATGGCCTGGAGCGACTGGGTGGAGTCCACGGTGCGGCCCGTTCTGGACGCCATGCAGACCATGCCTTCCTTCGTCTATCTCATCCCGGCGCTCATGCTCTTCGGACTGGGCAAGGTTCCGGCCGTCTTCGCCACCATCGTGTACGCCATGCCGCCGGTCATCAGGCTTACCAACGTGGGGATCCGCCAGGTGCCGAAGAGTATTATCGAGGCGGAAGCCTTCGGCGCCAATCGGTGGCAGGTGTTGTTCCACGTACAGATTCCTCTGGCCAAACCGTCCATCATGGTGGGGATCAACCAGACCACCATGATGGCCCTTTCCATGGTGGTGATCTCGTCCATGATCGGCGCCCGCGGCCTGGGGCTTGAAGTGCTGCTCGCCATCAATCGCATCGAGGTGGGCCGCGGTTTTGAAGCCGGATTGAGCATCGTTTTCCTTGCAATCGTGATCGATCGAATCACCAACGCGCTGGCGGCCCGGCAGCGCCACCGTGAGACCGCATAGCCATCGGAAGCCTGAGCGACGTCCCTGCCGGCGGGTCCTCCTTCGCGATCCCGGTCCCACGACCCCCCATTGGTACTTCACAAAAACAGAGTAAAGTGCTTATAAGTAAATGTTGCAAAGTAAAAATGGACAAAGTTGCAAAACCCGTTGCTGGCTTGAACCGACCCGTCATAGGTCCTTGCATCTAATAACGGATGCAGATCTTTTAGAACGACATCCAAGGTGACCCTCCGAAGTACCTCCAGATGGTCTTGAAGCAGCAAGCACATCAGCTCCGTTTCCTGCTGATTCCTTCACACTTTCGTTTCAAAAGATCTGCACCCGGTGACGTTGGTAAAGGTCCTGAAATCGATTGATTTCGGCCTGGTTTATGGTATGCTTATTTTCGATTTGAGCTGCCTGGAATTGGGCGACGTCTGTGCTTCATAGCGGCAGGTGAGCTTGGGCCTTAGCCAAAGTACGGGAGATAATAAGCTATACTATCACTGAATTTTTGGAGGTAAGTTCATGGTTACTGCGGAATCACTTGAAAAAGCGGTGGAACAACTGTCCCCGGCTGAACTAGCCAAGTTCCGTCGTTGGTTTTTACAATTTGATGCAGATGCCTGGGATGCGCAGATTGAAGCGGATGCCGCCGCTGGAAAACTAGACACACTCGCTGACGAAGCACTCGCTGAATATCATAGTGGTCAGGTACACGAGATTTGAAACATTTCACTTCGCGCCGGTTCTGGCAATGTTTTGATGCGCTACCCACACAAATTCAGGAGCTTGCACGCCGTAATTATGCTTTACTCAAGCATAATCCGGCACATCCATCGCTTCACTTTAAGTCTGTCTGTTCCGGACGTTTCAGAAGTATTCGCGTAGGGCTGCATTATCGGGCGCTTGGCGTACCCGTTCCTGATGGTGTTCAGTGGTTCTGGATCGGAAGCCACGATGAGTATGATCAGCTTATTGGCTAACGAATGGGTGCAGATCTTTTAGAACGACATCCAGAGTGACCCTTCGAAGTACATCCAGATGGCCTTGAACCAGCAAGCGCATCAGCTCCGTTTCCTGCTGATTCCTTCACACTTTCGCTTCAAAAGATCTGCACCCAGCCGCTTTTCAGGAGCTGCGTGGCGTAGGAATGCCGGAATGTGTGGCACGTTGCGCGTTTGGCCAGCCCCGCCTTTCTTACCGCACCGTTGACCGCCTTCCGGATGATCGATTCGTGAACGTGAGAGAATCACTTTGTCTCCCACACCCTGTAGTGTGGCTCGTATATGACTACTCATAGCGGCTCCGCCCCTTCGCTCAAGACGGCCAGAAACTTCTGGTACGCAAAGACGCGGTTGCGGCGCTGGCCGGTGACTTCGCGGACAATGCCCAGATCCTCCAGCATCCGCAAGGATTTGGCGGCGGCGGGAAACGAAAGCCCTGTGCGTTTACGTACCTGATTGACTGTGACCAATGGCCGTTCACAAAGCACCCGAAAAACTCGTAAGGTCGTGGACGCTCTGCGTTGGGATTGCTGGATGCTTCGCTCGTCCTGCTGGAAAAGCCCGAGCAAACGTTTTGCGGTCTGGACAGCGTTTGTGGCCGTCTGTTCGACCCCTTCCAGAAAGAAATCCAGCCAGGCTTCCCAATCGCCCTCCGCGCGCACCAGGTCAAGCAAGCGGTAATATTCAGCGCGATGCTGTTTGAAGTACAGGCTGAGATATAGCAGTGGCTGAGATAGCAGCCGGTCGTGGTGGAGAACGAAGGCGATGAGCAGGCGTCCGATCCGCCCGTTGCCGTCCAGGAAGGGATGAATCGTCTCGAACTGGACATGCGCCAGCGCCGCTTTGACAAGCGCAGGGTATGGATTGCCTTCACCATGGAGGAAACGCTCCAGATGAGCCATACAATCCTCCACGTGGTCAGGCGGAGGAGGGACGAAGGCTGCATTTCCAGGACGGGTGCCGCCGATCCAGTTTTGCGAACGGCGGAATTCGCCTGGAGATTTTGCGCTGCCTCTTCCGCTCTGCAGCAAAATGGCGTGCATCTCCCGGATCAAATGGTTTGAAAGCGGGAATCCTTCTCGCAGTCGCTTGAGCCCGTGGTTGAGCGCTGCCACGTAGCTGGAAACCTCAACCACATCATCAATGGGCACGCCAGGCGCTTCTTCCAGTTCAAAGAGGAGCAACTGAGCCAGAGATGACTGCGTGCCCTCGATTTGCGAAGAGAGCACAGCCTCACGGCGCACGTAGGCGTAGAGAAACAGATCACGCTCGGGCAGGAGCAGGGTCACGCTATCGAGTCGGCCCAGCGCCAGGGTTGCTCGTTCCAGTACCTGCAGGCGTTGCTCGGTTAGTTGCAGCGGAGGGGTCGGCGGCAGGGGATGTGGGACGAACGCCCGGATCGTCTCCCCTGCGATCTGGCTTGTTTCATAGCTTCCGGTCAGGCCGCGGCGCATAGTATAGTTCCTTGTTCATGGTTCGCTAAATAAAGCCAACCATTATTAAACAAAACTATTAAATCATTTAATAACAGGCAAGCTTTATCCCCCATACCCCCGTTCTTCCAGGTTCCGCCAAATCGCCTCATCCAGCTTCTCCGCCTCGGCGTGCTGCTCGCGAATCTGTGCGACGATGCGCTTCATCTTCTCCTTGAACGGCTCGCCATCGTCTGCTTGCGCCTGAGCGCCGACATAATGGTGGATTGCGTTGCCTGTGTTTTGAGGTGCGCCGAGTGTCCCTCGGTCGGCATTGTCCCACATCTCAATCCCTTCGGAGCGTCTGTGTCAAATTTTCCCCGCCCCCCATTGGCACTTCACAAAAACACTGCAAAACGCTTATAAAGACTTACAAAGAAAAATTCCGGACCGACCGGAGCGGTTTTCGGCCTCGGATTTTGCCGTCCGGATGATGAACTATGTGAGGATCCCTGACACCCATGACCCGATCGCCCTTCGACAACGCTTCGCCTTCCCCGTCCTTTCGACGGTCGCGGCACGGCCTGTTTTTAGCCGTCGCCGCGACCCTACTGGTGGCTGCGACGGTAGCCGGCCTTCTGGCTGTGGCCGCTTACGTGGAACTGGACCGTTCCCTGCCCAGCAGCGAATCGCTCAAAGCCTACCGGCCGCCCGTCGTTTCCCGCATGTACGCTTCAGACGGCACGTTGATCGGCGAATTCTATAGGGAACGCCGCTACGTGGTGCCGCTGGAGGAACTCCCCGGCCACCTTATCCAGGCCTTCCTGGCGGCCGAGGACGCCAGGTTTTACGAGCATCAAGGGGTGGACGTCGGGGGCATTTTCCGCGCGGCCCTGAAGAATGTGAAGGCCGGAGAGATTGTCCAGGGGGGCAGCACCATCACTCAGCAGGTGGTGAAAACGCTTCTCCTATCCCCCGAACGCACCTTCACCCGAAAGATCAAGGAAGCCATCCTGGCTTACCGGATCGATCGCTCCCTGACCAAGGACGAGATCCTCCATCTTTATTTGAACCAGATCTATTTCGGCTCCGGCGCCTACGGCGTGGAAGCCGCGGCCCGCACCTATTTCGGAAAGAGCGCATCGGAACTCACGCTTCCCGAAGCGGCGCTTCTTGCAGGTCTTCCCAAGGCACCCAGCCGCTTTTCACCTTTCAGGAACATGGAAAGCGCACTGGAGCGGCAGCGCTACGTCCTTTCCCGCATGGCCGAAATCGGCTTTATTTCTCATGAGACCGCCCGGCAGGCCGAAAAGGTCCCCCTTCGCTTCGCTTCACCCCGGCGCTGGACGTTGCACCAGATGAATGCGTTCACGGAAGAGGTGCGAAGACAGGTGGAGGCCGCCTACGGCCGGAAGACGCTCTACGAAGAAGGCCTGGAAATTCACACGACACTGGAACCGGCGGCTCAGCGCCTGGCGGAAGCCGCGGTCCTTCGCGGCCTGCGGGAATTGGACAAACGCCATGGATATCGGGGGCCTCACGGCAAGATCGAACGGGCGGGCTGGGCTGACTTCCTGGAAGCACAGGCCGCCGACGGACCACCGGAACCAGGTTCCATCGTCGAAGCCCTGGTCACTGCCTATGACCATGCGGCCAAGACCATCAGGATTCGATATGCAACGTCTGAATATTCGGTGCAACTGAAGGAGGCTTCCTGGGCTTCGGGTTACTGGGCGCGCCGGAATCCGCCGTTTGAACCCGGCGGTCTGATCAAGGTCCGCTTCGAGGCCGCTGATGAAGACCATGCGTGGAAACTCTCCCTGGAACAGGACCCTCAGGCCGAAGCCGCGTTCCTGGCCGTCGATCCCTCCAGTGGGAGAGTGCTTTGCATGGTCGGGGGCAAAGATTTTGCGGAAAGTCAGTTCAATCGAGCGATGCAGGCCATTCGGCAGCCCGGCTCCGCCTTCAAGCCCATCATCTACGCCGCCGCTCTCGACCGCGGCTTCACCCCGGCTTCCGTCCTCATCGATTCACCCATCCTTCAGGAAGACCCCAGCCTTCAGGGGCTCTGGAAACCCGCCAATTACGACCGGACCTTCTGGGGACCGATCCTCCTGCGCAACGCTCTCGTCCACTCCCGCAACGTGGTCACCGTTAAGCTCCTCAGCGCTGTCGGCATCCCTTATGTGATCGATTACGCGCATCGTCTCGGCATCCATTCGCCGCTCACCCCCACGCTCTCCCTGGCGCTGGGCGCCTCCGGCGTGTCTCTCTGGGAACTGGTGACCGCCTATTCGCCCTTCGCAAATACAGGGGTGCGTTCGGAACTCTACCTGGTGGAACGCATATACGGCCGCAAGGGCAACCTGATCGAAGAAAATCACCCTCGGCAGGAAGCGGTCATTTCGCCGCAGACCGCGTACCTCATCACTAACATGCTGCAGGCCGTCATCCAGGAAGGGACGGGCAGGGCGGCCGCAGCCCTGGGGCGTCCCGCCGCAGGCAAGACCGGCACGACCAACGATCTGAAAGACGCGTGGTTCATCGGCTACACGACGTCGGTGCTTGCGGGGGCTTGGGTCGGTAACGACGACCACCGTCTCGCCCTGGGGAACCAGGAAACCGGGGGGCGGGCCGCATGCCCCATCTGGCTGTACTTCATGCAGGAGTGGCTCAGGGACAAGCCGGTCCAGACCTTTCCCGTCCCCCAGGGGATCGTGTTTGCAAAGGTGAATCCGCATACGGGGCAGCCGGTTCGGGACGGTTCGGAAGACACGGTGTTCATGGCGTTTTCGGAAGCGAGTCTCCCGGTGAGAACGGCGGAAGATCACCCCGGGCAGGCCGCGTCTTCCTCCGTTTCTTTTTTCAAATCGGACCTTTTTTAAAACCTTGAGGCTTTGCCCGGCCCAGCAAGTGCGCAAGCCGAGCGGTGGCCACCTGCCCCCCGCGGATGGCGCTGGGCGCATGGATCGTCTGCCGTTCTGATGGATCATGAAAACCATCGACGACTTCTTTTCCAGGAAGGGCCTTCTGGCCGAAAAGATCCCCGGTTTCGAGTTCCGGCCGGTGCAAAGGGAAATGGCTCTTTCGGTGGGCCGCTGCATCGCGGAGGGCGTCCCGCTCATCGTGGAAGCCGGCACGGGCACGGGGAAAACATGGGCCTACCTGATCCCGTCGATTCTGAGCGGTGCCAAGGTATTGATTTCCACGGCCACCAAGACCCTTCAAGACCAGGTTTTCGATCGCGACATCCCTCTCCTCAAAAAGCTTTTCTTTCCGGACCTTCATGCCGTCTGCGTGAAGGGCCGCAGAAATTACCTCTGCCTCAGGCGGCTCCGAGAATTCACTTACCAGCCGTCGTTTTGGAATCCGGAAGAAGCAAAGCTTTTCCGGTCCATCCAGCAGTGGTCGCGCACGACCCGCACCGGCGACCGGACTGAAATGGAATGGCTTCCCGATGACACGAGGATCTGGAACGACATCGCCGCAGGAAGCGATGGGTGCCTGGGACAGGCCTGCGATGACTTCAGCCGCTGCTTCCTGACACGGTTGCGCGTGGAGGCGTCCCGAGCACATCTGCTGGTCGTGAACCACCATCTTTATTTCGCCGACCTCGTACTGAAAAACCGTGGCTTCGGCGAAGTGCTCCCCGAACACGATGCGGTCGTCTTCGACGAAGCTCACCAGCTGGAGGACATCGCTGGAACATACTTCGGTCTGGAGTATTCGAGCTTCGCCGCCGGCGACATCTGCAGGGACCTGGAGAAGGCTTTTGTCGCCTCGGGGCTCAAGCAGCCCGTGGAAACCGTTCGCGCCGCTAGGGCCCACATCGCAGTGATCCAGAAAGAACTCCACCAGGTACTGGGAGGCGGTGGAAGGGAAGGTTCCAGGCGCCTTCCGCTGGACAAGGACCGGCTGGGACCTGCCTTTGAAGGGAAGGTCGCCGATCTGAGTCAGGCACTGGAGCACCTGCAGGCTCTTGCTTCGGTGGAGCGTCAAGCTTCGAGCGTGGTGGAGTCCTGCCACGGCCGGCTGGGAGAACTGATCCATGCCTTGCACGGACTTGTCTCCCAAGAGGATGCGTCCCTCGTGTACTGGTATGAAACGGCCCCGGCCCGGCCCGATTTCATCCTCCATGCTACTCCGCTCGACATCGGCCCCATTTTTCGCGACAGCCTGTTTCAGCGAACGCCCTCGGTGGTCCTCACTTCGGCGACCCTCTCCACACCGGACGGCCTACGCCCCTCCTTTCGCTTCGTCCGGGAACGGCTGGGGCTTCCCCCGGAAAGCCGGGAATGCCTCCTTCCTTCACCGTTCGATTATGCTTCCAATACGATCCTTTATGTCCCCCGGTCGTTTCCGGCACCCCAGGAGCCCGGTTTCTGCCAGGCATGCGCCGACCATTCCCGCATCATCCTTGAAAAAACAGGGGGCCGGGCGCTCTTTCTTTTCACGAGTTTCAGAAACATGCACCGCGTCTATGAAATGCTTCGGGAGACGCTTCGCTATCCCGTCCTGGTCCAAGGCCAGCAGCCGAAACGGGCGTTGCTGGGTCGGTTCAAAGAATCGGTCGAGTCGGTATTGTTCGCCACCTATTCCTTCTGGGAAGGCATCGACGTGCCGGGCGAAGCCTTGAGCTGTGTCCTGATCGACAAACTGCCTTTCGAAGTCCCCGACGACCCGATCACGGCGGCTCGAATCCGGCGCCTGGAACAGCAAGGAGCCAGCGGGTTCACTTCGTACCAGATCCCTCGAGCCGTAATCCACCTCAAGCAGGGCGTCGGACGACTGATCCGTTCCCAAACGGACCGCGGCCTGGTGGTGATTTTTGACGTTCGGTTGCATACCAAACCGTACGGCCGGATCTTTTTCCAGAGCCTCGCCCCCATCCGGCCGATTCGGCGACTGGAAGAAATCGATTCGTTTTTCAAGGGGGATGCCACACCGCAGCGGAACTGTTAGTATCTGTGCGATTTCTCTTGCACGTTCGGGGTCTATTTCCGCTGCAGACAACTATCGCTCCGCGCGATGAGTGAACGACCTGCCGCTTTCCATAGTGCTTTCGTGGTAGGAACAGAAAGCCGTAGCCATTCTGCTCACCCTTCCTCTCGTTCCCAAGCTGGAGCTTGGGAACGAGGAGAACCCATTTCCACGCCGGAAGAAGACCTCAAGGCCATTCTCGGCTGAGACCATGAGCCAGGATGAGGGGGGGAGGCGCGCGGGCCGCGCCCCCCTCATCCCTTTTCTGAAGGTGTTCCTCTGAGGCGCCTTCATCACGGCCTTTCGTGACTTTCACTCTATGCAGCCGCAGGAGCGTCCGAGACCGCGGCCGGCTTGCACATGACGGCCGCGGGGGCTAAGGCCAGGAGCAAGACTCCGAAGTAAAGTTTCCGTTTCAAGGTGGGGCATCCTTTTTTTGCGCGGAAATTGCCGCCCTCTCGCCGTGCATCCATTCCAGAGTTATCCGAAGTCCCTGTTCAAGCGGCACGGCAGCCTCCCAGCCGGTCGCCTTCTTTATCGCCGCGGTGGACGCCACGCTGTGCCGGATGTCCCCCGGACGTTCCGGACCGTAGACTACGTTCTCTTTCATCCCCATCAGGCGCAAGACCATCGAAGCCAGTTCCCTGATCGGGGTTCGCGTTCCGGAGCCGACGTTGAAGATGCCGCCGGGACTCCGACCCACGGTACCGGACAGGCCGGAAGCCGCCAGGTAGGCCTGTACCACATCGTCCACGTAGGCAAAATCACGGGTCTGTCCGCCGTCTCCAAAGACGGTCAGCGGCTTTCCGGCGACGGCTTTTTCCACAAAACGGGAAATGACTCCGCTGTAGGGGCTGTTCGGGTCCTGCCTCGGCCCGTAGATGTTGAAGCAACGGAGCGCCACGCCCGTCGTCACGCCGTTGCATCCAGCCACGGCCTTGGAAGCCAGATACTTCGACCGGCCGTAAGGGCTCAGTTGCCGCGTTTCGTCACCACTGTATTCCTCGCGCAGGGGCAACCGCTCATCGTCGCCGTATTCCGCCGCGGAACCGGCGAACACGACCCTTTGGAACCCGAGCGAAACCGCTTGATCCAGGAGGGAAAGAGTCCCGGCATGGTTGATCCGGAACGTCTCTTCCGGATGCTCCAGCGAATAGGGCACGCTCACGATGGCCGCCAGATGGAAGAGGACCCTGGGCGTCGTCCGGTCCGGGAGAACCCGGTGCAGGAGCCGAGGCCGTGTGATGCAGGCTTCGTGAAAGCGAAAGGCGGGGTGGTCGCAAAATCCAGCCAGGTTCTTTTCATGCCCGGAAGAAAAATCGTCGATACCTACTACGAGGCATCCCATGGAGAGAAGCCGTTCCGCGAGGTGGCTCCCCACAAAACCTGCGACGCCCGTTACTACGCACGTGCACTTGCGGATGTCCTGATTTGTCATTGCTCTCCATGACCCATGCTGTCAGAATAAGTGATGTGTCATACTCCGCGTACAGCGCAACCGCCGGGCCGGCCGTGTTCGTGCAAAGGGGCGGCCGGCCCGACGCCCCAACATCCAGGCAAGAAAAGGAGGCCATCGAGCCCATGGGCGATCTGCTTGCTGAAATCCAGAACAAGACGGCCACGGTAGGAGTCATCGGACTCGGCTACGTGGGGCTCCCTCTGCTGCTGCGTTTCGGCGATGCGGGATTCCCTCTTATCGGCTTCGATGTGGACAGCCGCAAGATCAATGCGCTCCTCCACGGCGAAAAATACATCAAACACATCCCCATCGAACCAATCCAGCAATTCCTTTCCCGCCAACAGCTGGAGGTAACCCTGGATTTCAGGCGGGTACGGGAAGCGGACTGCATCGTGATCTGTGTGCCCACACCCCTCACAGACAAGATGGAACCGGATCTCCAGTACATTGTCAAGACCACGGAAACCATCGCCGAAAACCTCCGGCCCGGCCAGCTGGTGGTCCTGGAAAGCACCACCTATCCTGGAACCACCGAAGAATTGATGCTCCCGAGGCTCCAGAAAACCGGGCTCCAAGTAGGCCGGGATTTCTTCCTGGCCTTTTCGCCTGAACGCGAAGACCCGGGGAACCGCAACTACCACACCGGCAACATCCCGAAAGTGGTGGGCGGCGTCACCCCGGCCTGCCTCGAACGGGCCCAAGCCCTTTACGAACACGCCATCACCCAAGTGATTCCGGTATCGTCCACCCGCGTCGCCGAACTCACCAAGCTGCTGGAAAATATCTACCGGAGCGTGAACATCGCCCTGGTCAATGAACTGAAAGTGCTGGCTCTCCGGATGGGGATCGACATCTGGGAGGTCATTGAAGCGGCATCCACCAAGCCTTTCGGGTTTACTCCATTTTTCCCCGGCCCCGGCCTGGGAGGCCACTGCATCCCCATCGATCCTTTTTACCTCTCCTGGAAGGCCCGAGAATACGATTTTCCCACTCGGTTCATTCAACTGGCGGGAGAAGTTAATGTTTCCATGCCGTATTACGTGCTGGACCGGGTGATCGAAGCACTGAACGAGCGGCAAAAGTGCCTCAAAGGTTCCGAAATCCTGGTTCTTGGCGTCGCCTACAAAAAGGACATCGACGATGACCGCGAGTCCCCGTCCTATGCGATCATGCAGCTTCTCCTGGAACGGGGCGCCCGCGTCCATTACAACGACCCGCACATCCCACGCCTCAAGCCCGGGCGAAAGCATGCGTTCGCACAGGAGTCGGTCCCGCTCACCCAAGAAATCTTGGAAAAAATGGACGCCGTAATGATTCTGACCGACCACTCGGCGTACGATTATTCATGGATCGTTCGGCACGCCCGCCTCGTCATCGACACCCGGAACGCGACGAAAGGCGTTCAAGACGGCCGCGAGAAGATCGTAAAAGCCTAGCGGAGGACCGAGGGACCGAGGCATCGGTCATCACCCGCGGCCTCGATCCCCGGATGCGGATCTAAAACCAATCCGCGTTTTGTCGCATAGTTGTACCTGGCCGGAGGCAATGGGCCGCCGGAGCGGGCTCGCTCACCGCCGATCGCCCGCCTTGGCTTTTTCGATGGTTTCTTCCACCAGCCTTCGGATTTCCTGAAGCCGTTCCTCGGTCTCCGCTTCGTAGCGCAGCACCAGCACGGGTTGGGTGTTGGAAGCCCGCACCAGCCCCCAGCCGTCGGGGAACACGATCCTTGCACCATCCACGTCGATCACCTCCAGCCCTTGCGCCCGGAAGAGCGCAGCAGCCCGCTCCACGACATGAAACTTTTCATCGTCCGGGCATGGGACCCGGATTTCAGGCGTAGTAACGGTGTGCGGCACCCCTTCCAGCAGCTCTGGAATGCGCTTCCCGGTGGTCGCGAGAATCTCCAACAACCGGCACGAAGCGTAAATCCCGTCGTCGAAGCCGAAATACCGGTCTTTGAAAAACATGTGCCCGCTCATTTCGCCGGCCAGTTCCGCCTGCACTTCCTTCATTTTGGCCTTGATGAGCGAGTGACCCGTCCGCCACATGATGACACGGCCGCCGTTTTTCTCTATGTCGTCGTAGAGGGTCTTGGAACACTTCACTTCGGCGATGAAGGTCGCCCCGGGTTTCCTGGAGAGAATTTCACGGGCGAAGATGATCATGAGCTTGTCGCCGTAAACGATCTCACCCTGATGGTCCACCACCCCCAGCCGATCGCAGTCGCCGTCGTAGGCGATTCCCACATCCAGCCGCCTGTCTTTCACCAGAGCGATCAAATCTTTCAGGTTTTCGACAACGGTGGGATCGGGTTCGTGGTTGGGGAAAGTGCCGTCCATGTCGCAATAGAGCGGGTGGACTTCCAGCCCCAGTCTCCGCAGAAGCGGCAGAGCCACAGGGCCTCCCACGGAATTTCCCGCATCCAGGCCCACTCGGAGCTTCCTTGGGATCTTGATATCCGACAGGATGAACTCCATGTAAGGGGGCACGATGTCAACGCTCGACCACGTTCCGGAACCGGGCACGAAATCGCCGGCTTCCATCATTTCCCGAAGCTTCTGGATTTCCGACCCGGAGATAGTGTCATAACCGTTGCAGATCTTGAAGCCATTGTATTCCGGCGGGTTGTGGCTGGCGGTGATCATGACCCCGCCTTCTCGTTCCAGATGGCGAAGCGAAAAATAAAGGAGCGGCGTCGGACAGACGCCCAGGTCCACAACGTCCATGCCCGTGGCCAGAAGACCTTCAAGGAGCAGATCCCGGTATCGTTTCGAACTCAGTCGGCAGTCCCGCCCCACCACGATGCGGCTTTTCCCTTGGCGCGCCATATAGGTTCCGAACGTCTTACCCAAGGCGATCACGTCGCCGTCCTGAATCTCCTTGTCCACCAGACCACGGATATCGTATTCGCGAAACGATCTTGGATCCATTACATCCTCCTTGAACCGCTGACAGGCCCTTCCCTTGGGGCGAGCGAAAATACGCTGAGATGTACTGCGAACGAATGATGTAGAAAATTCCGATGAAAGGGATGGTACGATGGATACGACGTTTCGTCCATAGGGATGGAACAAGGAAGGTCTTTCAGGAAGGATCGGCGAAGAAACCGCCACCACAGCCCATACCGCAACACATCCTAGATCTCCCGGGCATTTCACGCGACCCAACGCCCCTCAGAACGCCGTTTTCACGGCGCACGTTCACTTCCCCCAAGGGGGTGAGGCGGCGGATCCTGAAGGCCCCGGTTTCTTCCGGAAGCGGACGCCGCGTACGCCCGGGCTCGAACCCGCGCAGGCCGTCACCCGGTCAAACCCACACCACTCAACGGCGCTGGTTTTCCCCTTCTTTCAGTCGCTTCAAAGTCATCACCACCGCACCGGCAAGCCCCAGGCCGATCACGGTCAGCACACCATAAAGCGCTGCGAAAAAGACTGCATGACTCGGATCGTACCACGGAATATCCCAGGGTAACATGCTGGCGACACTGCGCTTGAGCGCGGCACAGACGAATTCGATTTCACCAAACATGAAGCGCCTCCTGCCTTATGGCTGCCCGCCGGCATTTCGGCCGGTTTCGAGAACACGTTGAGCGTGAAATGTTTAGCAAGGATCGATCCCCAGGTCAAACGCAAAACACCCGCCGCAGACACCGGTGGTCCCGACCCAAACAGCCGCAGCTCTCTCGAAGACAAAAAAAAGGCTGAAGTCCTTTCGGATTCAGCCCTTCATCCACCGGCCTATGGGCCCGGTTTCGGATGAGTCCATCACTCACTCCTTGTACATGATGACGCGGCCCGTAGCGTCCGTGCTGCACCTTCTGAGGAAATCCCTGATGTTGCCGGGAAGCTGCTCCCGGTGACTCAGCCAGAAGTCAAGAGCCTTCTTCCGGGCTTCCTGGCGGTTCCTGGCGCGAATGACCACCATCTTCAATGGAATCACCCCCTTTCGTCGGCATTAAAAAACCCCGAGCCTTGCCCGGGGTTGATGCCTCAGGGGAGATTCCATCCGCTAGCGGTCATGCGGAAAGGCAAACTTCCCGTTCGTTCCCCGTTCAACTCGGCCCGGTCTGTTTCGGCTGTTTCGACTACTGCTCGGGTCGTCCATAGCTCTGATTTTCTGACTCCAAAAGATTCGGACACTTCCAATGCAGCCGCTCAGGCTGCCAACACCGCCAACACCGCTGGAACTCTAAACCAATGCCGCGCACCTGTCAAGTATTCACCGCCGTTTTTCCTGAAAACCGCCTCGAAAAGGATTGGATTTTCTCGAGCCCAATCCCTCTACATAGGGCCGGGGGGCCGCTCGCTCAGTTTCCGCGAAGGATGCCGATGAGCACCCTCGGCCCGCTCCGTGGTTCCAGCCAACTTGGCATGATTTCGGACGCATCCAGGCACGGACCTGGACTCTCAAGGCCCGCCTTCATCCAACACGCAGCATTCCAGCCATTTTTCAAGAACGCCCGACCGGCTCCACGCCTCGATCTTTCGGCAGACGCGCGCGTCGGTGTCAAACGCCAGGGGCCCTGGCAGAGCGCTTAGAGAATAGAAGCCGGCCCGGTCGGCGTCGCTACCCGGTCGGAGTGTTCCCGCGAGCCGCTTTCCCCAGAACCAGATTCCCACCGTATGTTGTTGTGGATCGTGGAAGTTGGAATGGACGGCGAAAACCGGCCCCACGAAAACATCCAAGCCTGTTTCTTCCAGGAGTTCCCGCCGCGCCGCCTGACGCACGTCCTCGTCCCATTCGACGTGGCCGCATGGAATGCACCAGAGCCCTTCGCGGGACCCGGTGCGGCGCACCAGAAGCAGACGATTTTCTTCGAAGACGATGACGGCGACCCCAACGGTCGGATTCCTGAAGAAGGTCTTGCGGCAGACTCGGCAGTGAGCGCGCCGTCTATCGCCCACAGGCAGCCCTTCCACGGGCCGCCCGCAATAAGGACAGAAACGATAGTCGCCCGTCACAGGAGTTCGGTCCGTCCGCCCTGCGCCAGGTACTCGGACACCTTTTTCACCTCCTGGCTGTATTCCATATCGGCCACAAGGAGTGCGTCGTCGGTGTCCACCACGAGGATCCGGCTGAGTCCCAAGACAGCCACGAAGCGTTTCCCTCCAGCCAAAATGAGCGACCCCTCGCATGCGTCCTGGTAGACGTCTCCCTCTGCCACGTTCTCCCGAGGATCGCCTTCTTCTTCCTTTCGAACCTCGTAGAGACTGTACCACGACCCCACATCGCTCCAACCGCAGTCGCAGGGCACGACATAGACGGGCTCCGAGGTTTTTTCCATGACGGCACAATCAAAGGAAATATTCTCGGTTTCCTGGTAAAGCCGTTCGAGCGCCGAGGCGAATTCCTGGCTGCCCGGCGAGGCAGGTAAGACTTCCAGACCCCGGTGGAAAGAGGGCATGTGCCGTGCGAATTCCCGAAGCAGGGTGCCGGCGGTTGCCACGAAGATGCCGGCGTTCCAATAATGCCGCCCGCTCTGAAAGAATTCCACCGCCACCTCCGGCTTCGGTTTTTCCACGAAACGTTTCACGCGGTACACGCCCTGGCGGGGCCCGGCATCCGCCTGTTCGATGTAGCCGTACCCTGTTTCCGGTCGCGTAGGAAGAATACCCAGTGTCGCGATGCCGCCTTCCCGAACCACTTCCATGGCGGTCCTGAGCGCGCACAGAAATTCTTCCGGCTTGGCGATGTAATGGTCAGCCGGAAGGACGATCAGCGGCTTTCCACCGCAACCCATGGATTCGGCCACCCTGGCCGCGAGGCCCACACACGGAGCGGTGTTTCTCCCGAAAGGCTCCACCAGCACGTGAACCTCGGTGTCCGAAAAAATCCTCCGGGTTTCGGCCTCGTGCCCCTTTCCCACCACCACCAGTATTTCCCGGTCGGGCGCCAGTCCCTTCACCCGTTCATAGGTCGCCCGAACCATGGGCCGGTCACCGACGATCCTCAAGAATTGCTTGGGACGGGCCGCACGGCTGAGCGGCCAGAAGCGTGTCCCGGATCCACCGGCCATGATGATGATCGCCATCGATTCGCCTCCATTCCTTCTTTATGATCGGAAAACCACCGGTAGCGTTCTAAAGTGGAGACCTTAAGCAAAAAGGTTAACGAAGGTCAAAAACCCCCTCTCCCCCTCCCCTTAATCCCCTCCCACAAGGGAAGGGGAAATAGAATTTGGCATCAAATATTACGTCTATTATTTTCTATGCTACCAAACCACCGCCGTTTGGTGTGCGGCCACCTTGGGGTGAACCCATGCAGACCGCATCCGAAAGTACCAGGTTCCAGGATCCTTCACTTCGAGCCAGGAGTGGAAGGCCTCCTTGCAGCCCGCTCCCTCCGCTTGGTGGACCTCAACACGCTCCTGGTGCGACCGCTTCAGATGTACTGGTCGCCTAATTCCGTGATGAGCGATTCCAGGTCTTTCCCGGTTTCCACTTCCAGTTCGCGGCGGGCACGTTCCAAGCGGGCCCGAAGATAAGGCTCCTTCAGTTCGTCCACGGTCCTCACCGCCGATCCCCAGCGGCCCAGGCGAAACAGCAACCGTTCGTCTTCGGGGAGCTTCAAGTATTCGTCGATCACGGCGAGCATCCTGGGCTTGTCTTCCGGGAAAGTCCCTTCCACGGCCTCCAGGAGATTCGCGATGTGATCGGAAGCGAGGGTGCTGCGGATGCCCTCGAGGTGTTCAATGAGGAGCCGGATTTCGGCCACCATCTCATCGTCGCTCAGAGGAACGAACGTCCCCTTTTGCACCTCGTCGTAGAGCGGGGTACGCCGCAGGACCCGAAGGCTTCGCAACCGGATGAAATGAGGATCGACGGCGTTCAGCACTCTCGCGGTTTCGAGCGCATGTTCGCGGCTCCACGCTCGACCGCCCAAACCGGGCATCACGTATTCCGAAAGCGTCATGCCGGCCTCGATCGCCTTTCGGCCGCCCTCGATATGTTCTGCAGCCGTGACGCCTTTGTGAACGAAAGTCAACACCCGGTCCGAACCGCTTTCCAGCCCCACATGAATGCGATCCAATCCGGCATCGTGCATGTCTCGAAGTTCTTCGATGGTTTTTCGGGCCAGGCTGCTGCTTCGAGCGTAGGTGGTTATTCTCGTGATGCCGGGGACCTGTTGTTTCAGGTAACGCAGCGCCTCGGTCAGATCTTTCGTCCGCATGATGAGATTGTTGGCGTCCTGTAAAAAGACCGCCCCGTCGCCGCAGATGCGCCACGCTGCCACGTGCCGGTAACAGGCGTCGTAGGCCGGGTCACTGAAAACGCGCCTCAAGACCGCGGCGTTCAGCTCACCGGCAAAACCCATACTCCAGGAAAGCCTGGAAAGGTCGTCCAGGATGGCCCGCACGGCGTCGATATCTTTTTTGATTTCAGCAAGCGGACGTCGGCTGAAGGTGCTTTTCTTATAAACGGGACAGAAACTGCAACGGTTCCACGGACAGTTGCGGGTGAACCGAAGGAGCAGGCTTCGCGATTCGCTCGGGGGACGGATGGGCCCCTGTTCAAAAGTCGTCGGTTTCGACATGAGCGTGTCCCTCACATTTGCGGAGCCGCCTCAAACCGGACGGCATCACAGCTTCATACCTGAATCTCGGCAGCCGAACAAACATCGTCTCATTCGCTCTTTAATAACGAGCGCCCCTGAGGGGATCAAGCTCTAAAAGGAATCGCTTTTCTTCCACCGCGGATTTTGGCGTTTTCCGTTTGCGCGGCGTTGCCAATCTCGGGACCGTTGGCTATAGTGCGCTGGTTTCGGCCGCCCGGGGAAAAGAGCGCTGAAATTCGGCGGACAGGCCCGCGCGGATTCCATTGACATGACGACGGAAACGCCAGGAGAACGGACATGGATGAAAAAGTGACCGCGGTTTACCTCATGGTGCGCAGGAACGAACTTCTTCCGGAAGATCGAGGATCCTACGAACGGCCGCTGGCCGAACAGAAAGCAGCGTGCATCCAGTTCATCAAGGAAAAAACCGGGGCATCGGATTCCTGGGAACCCCTTGCCTTCTACCACAAGCGCGGCGACCTCCTGCTTGACATCGAAAGGGAGCGCGTCAAGCGTATCATCGTTCAGGACAAGAACCGGCTGGCCGCCACCCTCGAAGAACTGGAAGGCATTCTGTTCGAGCTGCGCATGGCCGGTGTTGAGCTGCTCGCCGTCACAGAATAAGAAAAGGCCGGATACGCCACACATCCGGCCTTTTCTCACGATAAAACTGGAACGCCGACAGCGCCGGCTCCCCTTTATTTGGTCTTGACCGTGATTTTCCGGGGTTTCGCCGCGTCGACCTTGGGAAGGGTCAGTTTCAACACGCCGTCTTTCATGACGGCTTCAATTTTGGACTGATCGATGATCCGGCCGATCGTGAACTGACGATAATAATCACCCACTCCGTATTCGCTAAGAAGCATGCGCTCCGCCTGACCTTCCGGCGTAACGGTTCCCCGAATCGTCAGGAGGTCGTCTGTGAGATCAATATCCACGTTCTCAGGCGCGACACCCGGCATGTCGGCCAACACCACCAGGTTCTCTTCCGTTTCATAAATGTCGACTGCCGGCACATACACCGGAACGGAACGCGTGCTTTCGGCTTGGGTCTGCAACTCCTGCTTGTCACGAACCTGCATATCCTTCTCTGCCATGGTTGTCACCCCCTCGATTCCTACACTTCAGGAAGACTCGTTATGCGGCCACCTTGACGGCGATCTGCTTGGGCCGTGCTTCCGCCGCCTTGGGAAGCCTTATGGTAAGAACCCCGTTTTTGAAGGACGCTTCAACCTTGTCCGCCTCGATTCGCGTCGGCAGGGTGAGACTCCTGCTGAAACGCCCGGCGTCTCGCTCGCGGCGGTGATAGCTCACCTCCTTTTCAGCTTCCGGCAGCTTCCGCTCCCCCCGAAGGGCCAGCGTATTCCCTTCCACCATGATGTCGATTTCGTTGGGGCTCACACCCGGCAACTCCGCTCGCACGAAAATATTGTCGGCATCTTCGCTGACGTTGAGCGGGGGAAACACTCCGACGCCCCCCAGGAACGGCCTTGAACCGACAACACCCCCAAAAAGACGACTCATCTCGTTTTGCAGGCGCGTCATTTCCCTTTCCAGCTCTTCGAACGGGCGGAAGACATCGGGACGATCGGACCATCGGAACAGTGCCATAATCGAAACCTCCTTTCTTGCTGATTTTACTCACCTTAAAGGCTTTGCCCGAAAAAACACTAAGCACAGCCCATAACCCTGTCAAGATGCCTCAACCCTCCGTCTTGCTTGGATATTATGACCAGACTTGGGCCTTTATTGACTTTCCGGCGACTGTCCCCTTAAGATGGAGGGCGTTGGAAGCGCCTGGAATGCTTGAAAGATCAATGATTCCTCAAAGACGGTCAGAGGCAAGGACAACGCCTTATGACAGCCTTTTCCGGAACGGATCCGCTTCTTTCCGGGAGGTACTGGGCGGGAGATTCAAGGGCCTGCGTATGCGTTGGGAAGGCGATGGAGCCGGCGCCTCGTTTCGAGCAGGTTCGGGCCATGGACGAGAGGGCACGGGACAGGTTGGGGCGATGACCGAAACAAGGGAATCAAGACGATGGTCGGATTGAGGGGGTCCTCCGTGCCGGATGCGCAGCTTGCGGATGCCGCGGAGCGCCGACGCGCCTGGAGCCCTGATGAAAGCTTCCATCTGGAAGCCCCGGCCGGTTCGGGGAAAACCTCGATCCTCACCGGTCGGTACTTGAATCTTTTGGCCCGAGTGCGCCACCCGCAGAACATCCTGGCCCTCACCTTTACTAACAAGGCCGCGGCCGAGATGCAGGAACGGATCCTCGGTTTTCTGCGAATGGCCCAAAAGGGTGAACGGCCCAAGAACGATCACGAACTGGAACTGTACATCCTGGCTGAAAAGGCGTTGGCGAAACACCGAGACCGCCGGGAGATTCTCTTTTCAGCCGGCGTGCTTCGCATCCAGACTTTTCATGCTTTCTGCTACCACCTGGTGACTCAGGCTCCCTTGGAAGCCGATCTGCCGCCGGGTTCCCGCCTTCTCGACGAAAATGAGCAACGCCGGTGGCTCACGGAAACCATCGACCGCACCCTCCTCGACCTTCTCGAACGTAACCCTCAGGACCCCCATCGACAGGCGTTGGAAAACCGGCTGTTGTTTCTCAACAACCAATGGCCGCTGCTGGTTCGCGAGATCGAAACCCTCATGGCCCGGCGTGAATTCGTAGCCGACCTGGCGGCCCTTGGGGACACAAACGAGATCCGCCGGATGGTGCTGCGCCGTACCCGGCTTCTGGTTGAAGCGGAACTGGCCGATTTGGAACGTGAATTTCTGGCGTCTTCTCTGGGTCTTGCGTGGCATCGACTTCGGGAACTCCTGGCCGCCTCCAGGGCGCCGGTTCTCGACACTCTTCCCGAGGCGCCTCCCGGCGCGGACTGGGAAGAACTCCCCGGGTGGCATACCATCGCCGAGACCTTTCTCACCAAGCAAGGAACCCTTCGGCAACGCTTCGGGCCTGCGACGGGATTTCCTCGGGGGTTTTCCAAATCCGAAGCCGCCGCGTGGATCGGGGACCTTCCGCCGCACATCGTCGAAGCCCTTCACCGCATCCGGGAACTGCCCCTCCAGGGTGGAACCCCGGTCGATGTGGAAAGCCTGCGGGATCTTCTCTTGGTCTTCCATGCCGTCCTGAAAGACTATAACGATCAATGCCGGCGGCAACGGGTCGTCGATTTTTCGGCGCTGGAAACCGCGGCGCTTCGCCTCTTCGAAGCGGCTTCCCCTTCGGACCTGCAGCTTCTTCTGGACCATCAGATCCATCACATCCTGGTGGACGAATTTCAGGATACAAGCTTCAACCAATGGCGCCTGCTCCAGGGGCTCTGCGCCGAATGGCCCCAGGACGGCAGCCGGACCCTTTTCATGGTGGGGGATCCGAAGCAGAGCATCTACGGCTTCCGGAAAGCCGAGGTCCGCCTGTTTCTTGAGGCCAAAAACGGGCTTCCTCTGGACCGGTTCCGCCGCCTCCCCTTGGAAAACCTGACCCTTCGGACCAATTTCCGCTCCACCCGCCGGCTCATCGAATGGTGCAACCATCTGTTCGGCCGCACCGTCATGGCGGAGCCGCGCCCCGAGGCGGACGAAGTGCCGTTTGTGGCGGCAGCGCCCGCGCCGCACCGGATGAACGAGCCGCCAGGCGGGGAACCGGTCCGGCTGGCCCTTTTCGCCCGCTTTCCCGATCCGGAGGCCGCTCGAAGGCGTGAAGCCTCTTGGATAGGTTCCCAGGTCCGGAAGATCCGTGAAACAAAAGGGCCGGATCACACGGTGGGTATCCTCCTTTTCGCTCGAACCCACCTGGCGGTATATCTCGAAGCCCTCCACCAGCGCGGGATCCAGGTCCAGGTGGCCGAAGGCTTCAGGCTCATGGAACGGCCCGAGGTGAATTACCTGTGGCAGCTGGCCCGCGCCCTGGTGCTTCCCCACGACGATCTGGCGTGGGCGGCCCTTCTTCGCAGCCCCTGGCTGAACCTGTCGCTGTCCGATTTCGTCGCCCTTTCCCGCAGAGAACCCGAAGCCTGGGTGGAAAAAATCCGAACCCAAGCGGCTGAAGGAGGCATCCTTCAAAGATTTTGGGACAGGCTGGCGGAAGCCCGACGTGCCGCCGGCCGCCGCCCGCTCGCGGAAGTGGTGGAATCGGCCTGGATCGCCCTGGGGGGCGCCCGGGCCACCGCTTCAACCTGGGGACCGCGCGGGCTGGAATCGTGCCGCCGGCTTCTCGCCGTCCTCGGAGATTCGGAAACGGGGGACCCGGTCCGCACCTTGTTTCGAGCCGAAAATACCCTTTCCGAGACCTTTGAACCTTTGGACCCGCAATCGGCGCACGCCACGGTCTTCATGATGACTGTGCACCGGGCCAAGGGCCTGGAGTTCGATACCGTCTTTCTGCCCTACCTGGACTGGGATCCCGTCTTTCGGGAACGTGGGAACAAACCGCCCTACCTGCTGGAAAGAATCCCATCCCGAACCCGGCGCCACAACGGACCGGATGCGGAAAGCGAAGACCGGGACCGGCACATGCTGGCCATACGCCCGGACCGCCTGCACGGCGACCGGGACCCAATCTACGAGCGCCTGCACGGACTTCAGCTGGACCGGCGGCGGGCCGAAGCCAAGCGGCTTTTTTACGTCGCGGCGACCCGCGCCAGGGAGAACCTCTTTCTGAGTGCGGTCCTCGGCGGACAGAACGGCACCCGGGTGCCTCCGGAATCCCCGCTCCACTGGCTGGATGTACATTATCGACTCCGTGAGACGCTCCGGCTGGAAGAGATCGCCGTCTCGGATAAAGCCGATGCGGATCCGCCGGATGCCCTCGAAAGCGGCTGGACCGGCGGAGGCGATGACTTCCTCGTCGCCCTGGAACCGGTTCCTGAGGCGACCTCGGTACCACAAGCCGCGCCGATAAAGGCTCACGTGCTTGCGCCGCCTGCGGAGTTTGAACGCGAGCGGCCGGCATTGCGGGTGATCCAACCTTCCGGCCTGGCCCAAGGCGATCAGGACGACGCGCAGGCCACCGCCCACGAAGCCGCACCGGTCCCGGGCGATCCCAACCTTTGGGGGACCGTTGTCCACCGACTCCTGGAAACGGCGGGTACCGGCGGGCGGCTCCCCGACCCGGAGGCGGTGGCGGCCTACATCAGGGGGTTCGGGGTCATCGAAGCCGATGGGGTGGAGGAAGTGGCCTCCGCAGCCCTCGAAGAAGTCCGAGCGTGCCTGGAAGATCCGTGGCTCCAAAGGCTTTACGCCTTTCCCGAAACACAGCGGCGGATCGAATGGCCCCTTGAGGCGCTGCATCGTCCGGGGGTTCTGTACGCCGGGACCGTGGACCTGGCGGCCACAGACGGCGCCACCTGGTGGGTGGTGGATTTCAAGACGACACGGCCTGCTCCAGGAACGGATGTGGACGGTTTTCTAGAGTTTGAAAGCCGCCGTCACCGGGCGCAGATCTTCGCCTACCGCGAAATGGTTTCGAAAAAGCAGAGCATCTCCCGCGATTCGGTCCGCGCTGGAATCTATTTCACGTATCTTCGACGATGGGTTGAACTGACCAAAGCAGACTGAAGGCCTTGCCATGCAACCGAAGCCCCATCCCGGAAGCGGTCCGGTGCCCCGCTCATCGAAATCGGCTTTCGTCGTTTGCGGAACCCACAGCGGATGCGGCAAGACCACAGTCACCCTCGGACTCATGGCCGCGCTCACCCGGCGGGGCCGCCGCGTACAGCCCTTCAAGGTCGGCCCCGATTTCATCGATCCGGGTCTGCACACGCTGATCACCGGCCGCCCCTCGCATAACCTCGACGGCTGGATGCTTTCCCGAACCTACAACGAAGAGCGCTTCCGGAAGTCCATGATCAAGGCGGATGCCGCGGTGGTGGAAGGCGTTATGGGGGTCTACGACGGCCACGACGGGGTGAGCGAAGCGGGAAGCACCGCGGAAATGGCCAAATGGCTCAACCTGCCGCTGGTCCTGGTGGTGGACGCTCGAAGCATGGCCCGAAGCGTTGCGGCTCTGGTCCAAGGCTTCACGCGCTTCGATCCAGCTCTCCGCTGGGCCGGCGTCATCTTCAACCGGATCGGGGGTCCCGGGCACCTGGCATACCTCGAAGAGGCCATGGCCGCCAACCTTCCGGAGCTTCCGGTCCTTGGGGGGCTCCCTCGGAAAACGGAACTGGAACTCGCCGAGCGTCACCTGGGACTGGTGACCGCGGAAGAAACCACCCTGAACGATGCGGGAAAAGAGGCGCTCGCTCGATGGATCGAAAACGCCGTGGACGTCGACGGATTGCTTCAGACCGCGGCGCTTCCAAATGGGGAAACGGAACGGCGGGCGCCGTTTTCCGAACCGGCACCTTTCCCAAGGGCGTCCGTACCCGTAGCGGTGGCACGAGATGCGGCCTTCTGCTTCTACTACCCGGACAACCTCGACATGCTGGAAGAAGCGGGGGCCGAGATCCTTCCTTTTTCGCCCGTTGCCGGGGAAACGTTCCCGAAGCGTGCCGCGGCCCTGATCTTGGGCGGCGGCTACCCGGAACTTCATGCGGAAGCCATCAGCCGCAACCGCGCCTTCCTGGAAGACGTCCGCAGCGCCCACCGCCGCGGCATGCCCATCTACGCCGAATGCGGCGGCCTCATGACCCTCGGTCGCTTCATCGAAACGGGCTCCGGAAAACGCTTTCCCATGGCGGGAATCCTGCCTTTTGGAACGCGGATGCTCGAACGCCGGAAAGCATTGGGCTACGTGGAAGTGGAACTGGTTCGACCCTGCTGCCTGGGGCCGCCGGGAACAGTGCTTCGAGGCCACGAGTTCCATTATTCTGAAATAGTCCTCGAAGATGAAGCGGAGGCGCCCTCGAGCGAAGACCCGGCGGATCCCTGTGAGAAACGGATCGCCTGCGCCTATCGGCTTCGGACGAGGAGGCTTGCGCCGGAGCGCCGGGAAGGGTACCTTGCGGGCTCGTGTCTTGCGAGCTACGTGCATCTGCACTGGGGGAGCGCCCCCGAAGCGCCCCGGCACCTGATGCGGCAGGCGGAAAAGTATCGGGCCGATACTCCATGAAACGAAGGAACGCGAAAACCCTCATGTTTCTAGGCACCGGCTCGGACGTGGGAAAGAGCGTCCTGGCCGCGGCCTTCTGCCGCATTCTCCGCCAGGACGGGTTCCGGGTGGCGCCGTTCAAGGCTCAAAACATGGCCCTCAATTCCTTCATCACGCCGGAGGGCGGCGAAATGGGCCGAGCCCAGGTGGTGCAGGCTGAAGCGGCCGGAATCGAACCCCATGTGGACATGAACCCGATACTTCTCAAGCCCACCTCCCAGGTGGGATCCCAGGTGATCGTCCTGGGAAAGGCAGCTGGAAACTTCACAGCCAAAGACTATTACCGGGTCAAGCGGACGCTGGTGCCCGTGGTACGGGAAGCCTTCGAAAGACTTTCCGCCCGCTACGACGTAATCGTCCTGGAAGGGGCTGGAAGCGCCGTGGAACTGAACCTCAAGGAACACGACCTGGTCAACATGGCCATGGCCGAGATGGCCGATGCGCCCTGCATCCTGGTGGGAGACATCGACCGCGGCGGCATTTTCGCGTCCCTTCTCGGAAGCCTCATGCTCCTTGAAGCATCGGAACGAGACCGGTTGATCGGGTTCATGGTGAACAAGCTTCGCGGCGATCCGGCACTTTTTGAAAGCGGCGTGGCCATCCTCGAAGCGAGAAGCGGGAAACCGGTGCTGGGCGTCGTCCCGTACTTCGACCACATCGCCATCGCCGAAGAAGACAGCGTCGCTTTGACCCGCCGCATGAAACGGAAACCTGAGGGGAGTGAAGGTGCCGCGGTTCGGATCGGCGTGTTGCGGCTGCCCTATGTCTCCAACTACACCGATTTCGACTGCTTCGAACAGGAACCGGCCGTGGACCTGGTCTACTTCGATCGCCCGGCCGAGGTCTTCACCATGGATGCGGTGATCCTTCCCGGAAGCAAGAATACGCTCGAAGACCTGGCTCATCTGCACCGAAACGGCGTGGCCGACGCGCTGGTGGCGTTTCACAAGGCCGGCGGCGTTGTCGTAGGGGTGTGCGGCGGCTTCCAGATGCTGGGAACAAGCGTCCGGGACCCTCACGGCGTCGAAAGCCGGATCGAAGAAGTCCGCGGACTGGGGCTTCTGCCCATGGTGACGGAAATGTTTCCGGAAAAGATCACCACGCAGGTCAAGGTTCGCGCCGAACCCGGAAACCCCATCGGCGCCGGCGGCCGAATGCTTCTCGGCTATGAAATTCACATGGGCCGAAGTCGGAGCCTCGGGGACGGCGCCCGTCCGCTGTTTCGATTGATCGAACGAAACCGGGAGCCGGTCCCGGAAGACGAGGAGTTGGAGGGACTGGCCACGCCCGACGGCCGTGCCTGGGGCACGTACCTCCACGGCATTTTCGACAACGACGCGTTCCGAAGAGAATTCATAGGCCGCATCCTTTCACGGTCCGGCCGCCGCCGGTCGGACGCCGAAGGCGGGCCGCTGAGTTACGCAACTTGGAAGGAAGAACAATTCGACCGGCTGGCTGAACACGTACGCCGTCACTGCGATGTGGAACGGATCTACCGGCTGGCGGGCATCCGATGACCCGTGCTTGCGGCGCTGAAACGTTCGTGAAAAGGTAGACCATGCCGTTTCTTCCGTGGCACCTTGCCGCCGCCTACCTGCTGGACCTTATCCTGGGCGATCCGCCGCGATGGCCCCATCCCGTTCGCTGGATCGGAAGACTGATTCTCTGGGTCGAATCGATCTTCTATGAAACGGAGGCTCCAGCCGGACGTCAGCGCACAGCCGGGGGCATCTTCTTTATGGTGGTGGTCTCGGCGGTCTTCATGGCAACGGCGTTGTTTCTCAGCATCTTTCACCAGATCCACCCGGCCCTGGGCGCCTGCGCGACCATCTGGTGCGCCTACACGACCCTCGCCACGAAAAGCCTGACCCGGGAATCCGCCCGGGTCGCCCAGGCTTTGGACCTCGGGGATTTGGAAACGGCCCGGCAAAGGCTTTCGTTCCTGGTGACTCGAAACACCCAGGACTTGGACGAAGTTGAAATCCGCCGAGCACTGGTGGAGACCGTCTCCGAAAACCTTTCCGACGGCGTGGTGGCTCCGCTCTTCTATCTGGCCCTCGGCGGTCCCATTGCCGCCATGGTCTACAAGGCCGTGAACACCATGGATTCCATGGTTGGCTACAAGAACGACCGCTACCTGCATTTCGGTTGGGTCGCCGCCCGATGCGACGACGCGGCCAACTTCATCCCGGCACGGCTCACAGCGCTTTTCATGCTGGGCGCCGCCCGGATTTTGGGCCTCAATTGGAGGCGGGGGTGGAGCGTTCTGCGCCGCGACGCCCGGAAATCGGCGAGCCCCAACGCCGGGTACCCGGAAGCGGCGGCAGCGGGGATCCTTGGAGTCCAGCTGGGAGGCCCGAGCGTCTACTTCGGCGAGCGGATCGAAAAGCCCGCCCTGGGGGATCCAGTCCGAACTCTGGAAGCCGGGATCATCGAGGAAACCAACCGGCTGGCCCTCGCGGTCTCCGTCATCGCCTTCGTCCTGGCCGCCGCTTACCGGATCGCGTGGACCGTCCTTTGGTGAAAAGCGCGTCCGAGGTCCACGGCGGTCACAACTGGAGCGGGGGTAGCGGGGGGCGGAGGTCCGAGCGTGAGGCACGGAGTGACGGCGGAGCACTCCGGGGCCTTTGGGTTGAGACAATTAAGTGCGGCTTTCGAAGGCGGGAAAAGAGGCGTCCATGCATCCAACGCACGGGGGAAACGTTTATGCGGTGGCCCGGGAGCTGGGCTGCCGTCCGGAAGACATCCTCGACTTCAGTGCGAGCATCAATCCTCTCGGGCCGCCGGATGGACTCGAGCGGGTTCTTCAAGAAAACTTCGCCCGCCTGCAGCACTATCCCGACATCCACAACCGGCAACTGATCGAGGCGCTGGCCCGTTTCCATGATCTCCCGGAAGATCAGGTGGCCGTAGGAAACGGTTCCACGGAACTGATCGCCTGGCTGCCTTCGACTCTCGGCATCCGAAGCGCCGCCGTCGTTTTGCCCACCTTCGCCGAATATGCCAAAGCCTTCGCGTCTCAAGGCGTGCCGCTTCGAAAATTACACACCCGGGCCGAAAACGGTTTCCAGCCTTTGGTGTCCGAATTGGAAGGAGCTCTTTGCGGGCAACCGCCGGACGCCGTGCTCGTCACGCATCCAGGAAGCCCCGCCGGAACCTTGCTTTCCCGTGACGTGCGCAAATGGCTCCTGGAAAAATCGAAAAACGACGGTTTCTACCTGATTGTGGACGAGGTTTTCGTGGACTTCTGCGAGGGCGAGTCGCTCAAGCGGGCGGCGGCCGATCATCCGCGGCTGATCCTCATACGGTCCATGACCAAGTTTTACGGGATTCCGGGACTGCGGATCGGTTACGTTCTCGCAGCTCCCGAAACCACAGCCCGCCTCCGCAGCCGGGTCCCCCCCTGGTCCGTGAACACGCTGGCCCAGGCCGCCGCCTGCTACTGCCTCCAACAGGACGCTTACCGGCGGCGGACCCTGGAACTGGTAAACCGAGAAAGAACGCGCCTTAAGGCCGCGCTGGACGCCGTCCCCGGCTTGAGGGCCTTCGAAGGACAAGCCAACTACCTTCTGGTTCGCATGGACGAACGCCTACCGGAGGCTTCAGCCCTTCAGGCCGCTCTGCTCCACCGCCACAGGCTGCTCATCCGCGACTGCGCTTCCTTCGAAGGGCTGGGGACCCGCGACTTCCGCATAGCCGTGCGACTGCCGGAAGAAAATAACCGCCTGCTCCGAGCGGCTACGGAATGGGTGACGAACATTGGACCCCAGCCTCAAGGGGACGGATGATCGTCGTCTTTCAGGAAGTGCTCGTGGTATTCGTTGTCGGAAAGGTACCGGCGCATGAGTTCCGATAGCAGTTCGAAGACCTGCTGGATTTCCTCATCGCTCATGCGCGGGACGATGGTCTTCAGGTGGCGGTCGTCCGAAAATTTCTGCAGGTAGACCATGAGGGACTTTTCGTCCACTTCCCTGGAGTAGCCGAACGCCACCAGGTCTTCATACTCTTCAACAAATCGATGTTGGTGCTTCTTCATGATGGTGATAACGGGTTCCCTATGGGATCTGTATCGGTTCCAGAGGACTTCCGAAAGCCGAGTAAGAGCTTGTCCAAAACAAGCTCACGAAAAGGGTGCAGATCTTTTGCTTCTTGTTCCCAAGCTCCAGCTTGGGAACGAGGGGAATTCTATTTCCCCTCCCCTTGTGGGAGGGGATTAAGGGGAGGGGAATGTAACTGATTGACATACGTTAATTTTCTCACCCTCACCCCAACCCTCTCCCATCAAGGGAGTGGGGGATTTTTTGACCTTGTTCCCAAGCTGGAGCTTGGGAACGAGGGGAAGAGCGCGGGCGTCATGCCTCGCGGTCGTTCATGTAGTAGTCGAGCCCGAAATGGGTGATCTGTTCTTCGCCCATCAGGTAGCGCAGGGTGTTTTTGAGCTTCATGAGCTGGATGAACAGATCGTGTTCGGGATACAAGCCCTCCTTGTGCATCGGGCTTTTGAAATAGAACGAAAGCCATTCTTGAATGCCGGTCATCCCGACGCGCTGGGCAAGATCCATGAACAGCACCAGGTCCAGAACCAGCGGAGCGGCGAGGATGCTGTCCCGGCACTGGAAGTCCACCTTGATCTGCATCGGGTAGCCGAGCCAGCCGAAGATATCGATGCAGTCCCAGCCTTCCTTGTTGTCGCCACGCGGCGGATAATAGTTGATGGTGACCTTGTGGTAATAGTTCTTGTAGAGCGTGGGGTAGAGCTGCGGCTGGAGAATGTATTCGAGCACCGAGAGCTTGCTTTCTTCCTTGGTCTTGAAGGAATCTTTGTCGTCGAGGACCAGCCCGTCCCGGTTTCCGAGGATGTTGGTGGAATACCACCCTTCGAGGCCGAGCATGCGGGCCTTGAGCCCCGGGGCCAGGATGGTTTTCATGAGGGTTTGGCCCGTCTTGAAGTCTTTGCCGGCGACGGCGACCTGATTTTGCCCGGCCAGCTCCACCATAGCCCCGATGTCCACGGTGAGGTTCGGGGCGCCGTTCACGAAAGGAATACCGCTTTCGAGGGCCGCAAGCGCATACAGCATGCTCGGCGCGATGCGCGAATCGTTGGCGTCGACGGCCTTTTGCAGGGCCTCCAGAGACCGGTGAGGTTCTTCCGGCCTCTGAAAGATTTCCGTACTGCCGCACCAGATCATCACGCAACGGTCCACGGCGTTTTCCGCCTTGAAGCGCGAGATGTCTTCTTTCAGGGCCTCCACGTGATCCCTCAGGTCGGCTCCGGGTTTCACGTAGGTTCCGTCCAGGTTGCGCACGAACCGGCGGTCGAAGACGGCGGGCATGGGTTTGATGCCGCTCAAAAAGTCCTTGATGGGATCCAAATGTTCGCGGTTGATGACCCTGGCGTAAAGTGCAGCCTCATAGAGGTTGGCATCGTAGAGATCCCAGCCGGCGAAAACCATGTCCTGCAGATCAGCCAGCGGGACGAATTCCTTGATTTTGGGAACCCGGTGTTCGAAGCGCTTGCCGAGCCGGATGGTGCCGAGCTGAGTGAGCGATCCGATGGGTTCGGCAATGCCCCGACGGACGGCTTCGACCCCGGCGATGAAGGTCGTGGAAACGGCACCGCCGATACCCGGTATAAAAACGCCGAGCTTCCCTTTGGGTTTTTCGATTTGATCCTTGCGCTTGAGTTCTCTTTCTTTCAACGCTGGCCCTCCATCATTGTTTCGGCTCGCCAAAGGATTTCTGTGCCTCATACGCTCCGGTCTTCAGCCTGTCAAGCCCCTGCGGCGGGCCGCCGGAACAACGAAGGCGACGCGCACTCCGCGCCGGAATCAACGGCGCGGTGACGGCCTCACACCGGCGCCTATTCTCTCCAGGTCCAGAAGGTATCGCTTGATGTGGCATCCCCCGCTGTAGCCTCCAAGCTTTCCGTCTGACGCCACGACCCGGTGGCAAGGAACCACCAGGGCAATGGGATTTCTGCGGCACGCCTGCCCCACGGCCCGCGCCCCCTGAGGCCGCCCGATGACCTCACCGATTTGCCGATAGGTCCGGACTTCCCCGAAAGGAATTTCGCAGAGCGTCCGCCAGACACTCTGCTGGAAAAGGGTCCCCCCACCCAAATCCAAAGGGCGGTGGGGGTGAACTCCGGAGCCCTCGAAATACCGGAGCACGGCTTCACGGAGTTCGCTGAGCAGGGAAGATCCCGAGCGCTCGCGTTCGAACGGCCCATCGATTCGTTCCCTCTGAAGAAGGTCCGCCACCGCCTGGTCGGAAGGCTCAACCACTCCCGCGAAGTGAAACAAGCGCAGCCCCCGGGGGAGGCCGCTGTGAGAATCCACCCGAGCGGCGAGTCGAAGGCCAGACCCTTGATGGCGTCCATCCGCCCTTTCCCCCGTCACACCTCATCAAGAAGAAAATCGGAAAAACTCATCGTCCAGTGCGTGCATCACGAGCGCGGCGCCGGTTGCGGCTTTCAATTTGGCGTTGCCGCAGGTATGATCCCTATGACCGTGGGTGTTCACGATGTAGCGCAGCTTCACGCTGTTTTCGTTGACGAGCTTCAGGATTTCGTCTTCGTCTCCTGCGGGATCGACGAGGATGGCTTCTCCGGTGGATTCGTCCAAAACCAGGTAGCAGAAGACTTCCATTACCCCCACAGGTTTCTGAATGATATTCATTAAATAAGCCCTCCGACCCCTCAGTACGCCAACGGGTGATGGCCAGCGTTTTTTGCACAATGGACCATCCCCGCCGAAATGTCAAAAGGTCTCAGTGTTCAGCGGTTTCCTCAAATCCCGACGGCTGGACATCCTCCGCCGGATTTCGCCTCGATACGGCGCTTTCCATCGAGTGGTTCTGGACGACTGGGTGGCGGCGGGATTTGAGAAAAACAGATCCGGGCATCTTCCCCGTAAGGTTCGCTGTTGACAAACTTTGGACAATCCATTACGGAATTTCGCGTTCATCGTTAACTGATGCGGGTTATCCTTCGTATGGCTTTTCCTCCCGCTCACGCGCTGAATCAACGCTTAAAGCTCCCATCGCCCCTTGATACGGGACGTTGAGGCGCGTTCTTTCCCTAGAAGAGCTCCGTCTCCCGTTCTGGATGCGATCCTGTCATGAATGCTGCTACGGATCGTCGCGCATACCGTGCCACCATTGCATGCAAGCCACACCTTCGAGCTCGTTTATGGCCGGGTCTGGATTTTTTTTGGACCATCGCTATGCCCCGAGACGCCACACGGGCACGGCGATGGCCGGTTGGCCGTTGAGGTTCTCAAGACAAGGGGGGGGGGTGTCATGGATTTCCAATTCAGTGAAGAACAGCGCATGATGAAGGAAACGGTCCACAAGTGGGCCGTAAACGAATTGGCTCCGATCCAGGAAAAGATCGACGAAGAGGATTGGTTTCCTCCCGATTTTTTCAAGAAATGCGCTGAGATCGGCATCCTGGGGATCACGATCGACGAAAGATACGGGGGGCTGGGCGGCGACGTGCTGATGCAGGTGCTGGCGGTGGAGGAGATGAGCCGCATCTGTCCGGGTCTCGCCATGACCTACGCCGCTCACTCCAACCTGTGCATGCACAACATCCACAAGAACGCCAATGAAGCGCTCAAGGAAAAGTACCTGCCGCCCATGATCAACGGCGAAAAGATCGGGGCACTGGGACTCACGGAACCCAACGCCGGCTCCGATGCCATGAGCCTTCGGACTCGAGCGGAAAAGAAGGGCGACAAGTACATCCTGAACGGCACCAAGATGTGGATCACCAACGGTCCGATTGCGGACGTGCTTCTGTTGTACGCCAAGACGGATCCGGAAAAAGGACCGAAAGGCATCAGTGCGTTCATCGTTGAGAAGGACTTTCCCGGGTTTTCGGTTTCGCGGAAAATCAAAAAATGCGGCATGCGCGGTTCCCCCACAGGCGAACTGTCCTTTGAGGACTGCGAGGTTCCGGCCGAAAACCTGGTGGGCCAGGAAAACATGGGCGTCCACGTAATGACGAGCGGTCTCGACATTGAACGCATCGTACTGGCCGGCGGTTCGGTGGGAATGGCCGAACAGGCGCTGGAATATTCCCTCCGGTACGCTTCGGAACGCGAGCAGTTCGGCCAACCCATCGGCAGGTTTCAGATGATTCAACAGAAGCTGGCCGACATGTATGCTCGGACCGAAGCGTCGCGGCTTCTCGCCTATCGAGCGGCTGAGCTGGCTCAACAGTCGCCGCGGGGCGGCAAAGGGACCGAACTCACCAAGCAGGCGGCCGCGGCCGTCCTCTTCGCCGCGGAAAACGCCACCTGGGTCTGCAACCAGGCGATTCAGATCCACGGCGGTTACGGCTACAGCCTGGAATTTCCGGTCCAGAAGCTGTGGAGGGACGCCAAGCTGTATGAAATCGGGGCCGGAACCAGCGAGATCCGGCGCCTTATCATCGCTCGGGAACTCTTGGCCGAACACTTCGAGCGTCGCGGTCAGCGCTGACCTGTTTCCGAGCAGCGGCTGAAAGGGCCGGGCCGGATGGCGCCTGCGTCGTCGGCACAGACATTCCGCCCGGCGCTTGAATGCGGCACACCCGCTGGGCAAGGGAGGGGGATATCCAATGTCCGAACAACCGGTGGTCCTGGAAGAACGTCAAGATCAAGTGGCCGTGCTCACCCTGAACCGCCCGGAAGCCATGAATTCGTTCAACTTCGCCATGCTTTGGGGGCTCCGGGATCGGATCGAGTCCCTGCGGTTCGACCCGCAGATACGCGTGCTGATCATTACCGGCGCCGGCGGAAAGGCCTTCTGCGCCGGAGCGGACCTCAAGGAACGGGCGACGCTGAGCGAGGTTCAGGTGAAGGAGTTCATTTTCACAGTCCGGAACCTGTTCACGTCCATCGAAGAACTTCCGAAGCCCGTGATTGCCGCGGTGAACGGCATCGCCCTGGGGGGCGGGACGGAACTGGCGCTCGCCTGCGACGTCCGTCTGGCCGCATCGTCGGCCACCATGGGCCTCACCGAAACACGACTCGCCATCATCCCGGGGGCGGGCGGTACCCAGCGGCTTCCGAGGCTGGTGGGGCGGGGGAAAGCCAAGGAACTGATCTTTACCGGCCGCCGCGTGGATGCGGAAGAAGCGCTGGCCATCGGACTCGTGAACAAGGTGTGCCCTGCGGAATCTCTTATGGATGAATGCCGGGCCATGGCGGCCATGATCTGCGAAACGGGCCCCATCGCCATCCAGCAGGCCAAATACGCGATCAACCATGGGATCGAAACAGATCTGCATACGGGGCTCGCCATCGAATCCAACGCCTACTGGATAACCATCCCGACGGAAGACAGGCTGGAAGGGCTGGCGGCGTTTCGCGAAAAGCGCAAACCCGTTTACAAGGGCAAGTGATTTCGGCGAAGGATGCACCAGGAAGAAACCGGAAATCCACGGACACCATTCGCCTGAGAGGATGAGCCTATGTCTGACGCAAGGATGGAAAACCGGGCGTTTTGGGAAAACGAGGAACTGAAACTCGACGAAAGGATCTACCAGGCCATGTGGCCGGGTGGGCAAGAAGCGGTGAAGCGCCTGGCCAAACAGGGCAAGCAGCCGGTGCGTCAGCTCATAGAAAAGCTGATCGATCCCGGAACCGAGTTCTTTGAACTGAGCCGGCTGGCGGGGTTCGGTGTGCATTACCCGGAGGTGGACGACGTACCGTGCGGCGGGATAGTCACCGGCATCGGAAAGATCCATGGCAACTGGACAATGGTTTTTGCCAATGACAGCCGGGTCAAGGCGGGCACCTACTTTCCCATCACGTTGAAAAAGCACATGCGGGCCCAGGCCGTCGCCGAACGCTGCGGCCTGAACTGCGTCTACATCGCCGACTCCGGTGGGGCCTTTCTTCCCATGCAGGCGGATGTCTTCCCCGATGACGGCCATTTCGGCTCCATGTTCTACAACATGGCCCGCATGTCCGCCCAGGGGCTGAAGCAGATCACGCTGAGCACCGGCGGCAACACGGCCGGAGGCGCCTATATCGTCTTCATGGCCTGCCAGGCGGTCATGATCGACAAGATGGCCTATTCGTTCCTGGGCGGACCGCCGCTCGTAAAAGCGGCTACGGGGGAGGTGATTTCGGCGGAAGACTTAGGCGGAGCCCGCGTTCACACCCAGATTTCGGGCGGCGCCGATCAATTCTGCAAGACCCAGGACGAAGCAGTGGAAAAGGTGCGGGAAATCCTTTCCCTGGAACCGCCCCAGAAGTTGCACCTTCACCGCTACGCGGAGACGCCTCCCCTGGTACCGCCGGAAACCCTCTATGAAGAGCTCCCCGCCAAGATCCATCAGGGAATCAACGTCAGGGCGGTCCTTGGCGCCGTCGCTGACGATTCTCACCTGATCGAATTCAAGAAGAGCTATGCGCCGGGCCGCGGCGACAACATCGTCACGGTCAAGATGCGCATCAAGGGCATCCCCGTTGGCGTAATCGCATCCAACGGCGTGGGGATCATTTTCGTAGAGGCTGCCCGGAAGGCCACGGAATGGATCGTCAGATGCTCCCAGGAAAAGATTCCCCTGCTTTTCGTGCAGAGTTCCCCCGGCTACATGGTGGGATCGGAATCGGAACACATGGGCATCGGAAAGTACGGCGCGGACATGGTTCGGGCCGTCTCCTGCGCACAGGTGCCCCGGGTCCAGCTGGTGATCGGCCCCGACAACGGAGCGGCCAACTACGGGATGTGCGGGCGAGCGTACCGGCCCCATTTCCTGTTTTCCACCATGAGGGCCCGGACATCGGTCATGAGCGGCCGTTCGGCCGCGGAAGTGCTGCTTTCCATCGAGGAAAGAAAGCGCGAAATCAGCGGCAAACCCATGAGCGAGGGCGAGAAACAGGCCTTTCGGCAGCAGATGATCGACAAATACGACGGTGAAGCCCACCCGTTTTTCTGCGGAGCGCGACTCCTCAACGACCGGGTCCTGAAGTTCCGCGAAATCCGGGACTGGCTCGCCATGGCCTTCGAAGTGAGTTGCCTCACGCCCATCGGAGATCCCGCTTTCGGAAACCTGAGATTCTGAGGAAATGTCTCAGCGGCTGTGGCAACGAAAGCAAACGGGCTCGAGCCATGCAAGGAGGAAATCAATGGCAGCGCTCCATTTTCCCAAGAAAGTGGTCCTTGGGGACATCACGATTCGAGACGGCTACCAGCATGAAGAGAAGTTTATTCCCACAGATGCCAAGATATGGCTGGCGGAACAGCTGATCCTGGCGGGCTTCAAGCGCATCGAAGTGACCAACTTCGGAAACCCCAGGGGTATGCCCCAGTTCAAAGACGCCGACGAGGTCTTGAAAGGCCTCTACAACAGCAAGCGGGTGGGGCAGATGTTGAAAGACGTGGAAATCACTACTATCACCATCCGCGAAAAGGCGGTGGAACGCGCCATCGCAGCCAAGAAAAACGGCTACGGGCCGGATCGGATCGTTTTCATGGTGTCCACCAGCGAATCCCACCACCGCATCAATTCGGGAATCTCGCTGGCGGAATACTGGAAGATGTGCGAGAAATACATCCCCATGGCTCATGATGCCGGGCTCAAGGTATGCGGCACGGTGAGTACCATCTGGGGATGCCCCATCGAGGGCCCGACGGAACTCAAGAAGGCCGTGGAATTCACCCAGCGGTGGCTGGACATCGGGGCCGACGACATCGAGCACGCCGACCATGACGGATCGGCTCCCCCGAACCGTGTCTGCGATTACTTTTCCATGATTCTCGACGCCATCCCGGACCCCACTAAGCACGTGGCGCATTTCCACGTGACAAGAGGGTGGGGGCTTGCTAACGTCTTGGCCGCCCTTCATGCCGGCATCAGCCACTATGAAAGCACATTGGGCGGCATCGGCGGTCAGCCGGCCAACTTCGTGGACGGGGTTCCCGTGGCGGGCACGGGCAAATACTATTACGCCGACCCCACCATCACCGGCCTCGTCAGCACCGAAGACATGGTGGTCATGATGGACGAAATGGGGATCGACACCGGGGTGGATGTGGACAAGGTCCTGGATATCGGCCGCTGGAACGAAAAGATCGTGGGCCGCCGCCTGCGGTCGGAATGTGTGCGCACCGGAAGGATTCCTAAGAGCATGACCGGGCGCGTCTAAAAAGGAGTGACTCATGCCCTGTAGGGGCGCAGCGGCGTTGCACCCTTACTTGCCGGTGATCCCGATCGCGGCGAGGGTGTCGCTCCTACAAGGACCGCGGTTGCTTTTGTAGGAGCCGGCTTGCCGGCGATCAAGGTCAACGCAGCTTTGCTGGTTTTACGGGTCGCGGGCAAGCCCGCTCCTACCGATAACGGAACACCGGGCCGATCACCTTGGCGGACCTCGCCGGGCGTGCGGGCCCGGGCCCTCCAACAGGCCTTTCCGCAGTCTGCGGTCACCCCTCGGCCGAAAAGGACCCGGAAGGCCCCCGCGGAGAGCGGAAAAGGGGTTCCCGTACGCCGCCCGACATTCCTCGAGCACGCAGCGACCAGGGAATTTCCGGACCCGGAATGGTTTGGAAATCCTTCCTTTTTTGGGGAAGGCTCCTCAAGAACTCAGCGGGGTTTGCCCATGACTTACACCCTGAGGCGCTATGAAACGTCCCAACGCCTGTGGTGGTTTCTTTTTCTACTGGTTTCGCTCGGAGGCGGTTACATCATTCAGGATGGGCTGATGCCCGGACCCGGCGGGCCGGCTCCGGGAGCGGGAACCTACCGCTCCATGGACTTCTGGACCCGGCGCGATTGGCTTTCGCAGGGGATCCTGGGTGAGGTCATCGTCTTTCTGGTGGGCGCGCTGTTGTTCTTCCTGCTCTGTCGCGCCCTCTGGCTGCTGATCCAGTTTGCAGGAAAGGCATCCATCGGGCGCATCCTGGAACAGGCGTTGCCGCTGCCCAAACCTTCGAAAACCAACCCGGAATGGATCCTGGAAAGCCTTGAAAAAGTGATGCCGGCCCAGCAGCTCTTCCATCGAGCCTCCAGGTCGCCGCTGCGATTTCTATCCATCGCCCACAAACGCCTGATCGTCCTTTTTTCAGGTCACCAGGAGTCGCTTTCGGCCGAGGAACTGACGCACAGGGAACACCGGGTTGAAACGGTGGACTGGCATCAGATTTCGGGCTCCTGGGAAAGCTTCCGGTGGATGGCGAGAGTACTTCCCTTCCTGGCCCTGGGCCAGGGCGTCTGGCTCCTTTACCTGAGACTTCAACCGATTTTCGAAGGCAGCGAGGAGCTTGCGGACATTACCGCGCTGATCGCCGTCTGCCTCCTTCCCTTCGGCCAGACCCTCGTCCTCGTCATCGCGCTGTACCTGGCACAGGGGCTTCTTTCCCGCTTGGAACATTATTACCTGGCCCGCCTTGACGCTCTCTTCTACGACCAGATCCTTTCGCGCCTGCCGCTCCAGAGTTCCGACACCCTCATGGTCCTCCAGGCCATGAAGAAACATTTCCAGGAACTGCAGCAGGCCCTCCAACGGATCGAACAGCGCCTGACCGGCTCATGATGAGTCGCCGGGACATCCGTGCCGGATACCCTCGGCACCCGGTCCACCACGTCGGCCATGAGTCGCTCCGATTGCTGGAAGTCGTGATGTCGTAAAACACGATCTCGTCCGCCCCGGCTCGCAAGTGACGCGAGCCATTTCCATCGGGTCCCCGGTACCCACGTTGTGCCTGAAACGGCTCCCCCCGGGGAAATCGATCCGCTCCACTTCACCTCCACGTTGAAAGTTTTTGAACTTTCTTTTGACATCGATTCAGTCCATGAGCAAGATACGCTGACAGATCCGTTTCAGCCGAAGATGATCCAGGAACATCCAACCGGGGAAACACCATGCATGACATTGTTGAATCGTTGAAAAGACAGCGGGAACAGGTCCTTCAGAGCACCGGCGACGAGATGCTCCGCCGCCACACCAGCCTTCTGGAAATCGCGGTGATCTCGCTCCACAATCGCCTCGTCAACCGCATGGCGCCGGATTCGGAAAAATTCCGGGCGGGTGGGGCCGTCGTGGCCTTGGATGCCTTCGCCCGCGGCCTTGTGGGTCCTGACGATACCGTCGAATTGCTCCTCCTTCGAACGGAGACTCTCGCCGGCTATGAGAACTGGAAGGACGAAATCGCCCGTCCGCTTGAAGAAGCCGGCTGGAAGGTGCGCTTCCGGGAAGCCACGGTGCGGAACATTCTCGAACGGGTCCCCGCTGAACTCCCCTTCTTCTTCGATCTGCTGGAGGCCCGCTACATTTCGGGAAACAGGGACCTACTGGAGTCCCTCGAAGACGCCCTGGACGCTTTCGTGGAAGAACATAGGGGCTTCCTGATCGACCACCTCCACGTATCACTCAAAGAACGCCGTGCCCTCCTTGAGCATCCGGAAAACTGGCTGGAGCCCAACCTGATCAAGAACCCCGGAGGCCTTGAAGACATCACCTCCATCCGGGCGCTCTGCCGGATAGTTTTGGGCATCCGATGCTTTGAAGACGCCATTTTCCAGGGATTCCTCACACGCCCCGAAGTGGACCGGCTCCAACAGGCGGAAAAGCTCTACCTCCGCCTTCTGAGTCTGCTCCATTCGGTGGCGGCCAACGGATCCGGGGTGCTGCGCTTCCACGACCAGGAGCGGCTTGCGGAGAAGCTCGGCTACCCGGCCCGATCCGGTTTCCTTCCTGTGGAAACCTTCATGAAAGACGTCTACCAGCATTTCCATGACGTGCATGGGGTTTCCGCCGAGTTCTGCGAAAGGCTTCAGGACAGCGGGCGCTTTGCCGTCGAAGGCGGTGAAGAGAAACCGTCTTTTCCTCTGGAGGAAGGGCTGGAGGTGCAATCCGGAAAGATCGTGGTCCACCCGTCAAGGTATCCGGCTTCGGCGGGTGCCGTTGTGCATCTTTTTGTCGCAGCCGCCAAACACCGGATCGGCTTTGCCAGTTCCACCCGCCAGTGGATTCGTCACCACAGCAATCTGGTGGAGACCGCCGCCGGTGACCCCAAGGCCCGCGACGAATTCCTGGAACTCGTTCGGTGCGATTCGCCGGAACTGCCGGTGATCCGCCGATTTTACAATTACGGCCTCCTTCAAGGGATCATCCCGGAATCGGCCTCAGTGCACGGACTGGTTCAGCACGATGCCTTTCACATCTATCCCGTGCACGAACACCATCTGAGAACCCTTTCCGTCATCAAAAGGCTGCTCCAGGGCGACTACGAGGATTCGGAACCCGAATTGACCGAGATGGCACGAAGCGTGAGCGATCCCACCTGTCTGTACCTGGCCGCGCTGCTCCACGACGTAGGCAAGAGCGCCGGAAGGGACCACGCCCTGCACGGCGGTGAGATGATCCCGTCTATCGCCCGCCGCCTGGGGCTGGAACCCGAGTGGTCTGACATGGTTCAGTTCTTGGTGGCCCAACATCTACTGCTGATAGACACCGCCGCCATGCGGGACCTCGCAGACCAGGAGATGCTCACCCAGTGCGCCTTGCTGATCGGCGATCCCGAACGGCTGCAGCTCCTTTTGTTGCTGAGTTTCGCCGATATGAACGCCACAGGCCCCAAGGCGGAAGAAAAATGGCGGGAAACACCCGTGCGCGAACTCTACGATCGCCTCCTGTACATACTGGAAAAGGGCGAGCCGAGTGACCAGAGCATCGCCGATCGGCTGCAGCGCATCAAGGCTCAGGTCCAGCGCGAGGTCCAGGATCTGGTGACGCCGGAAGAACTTGAAGACCACTTCTCCCAGCTGCCCCCTCGGTATCTGCTTGCCATGCCACCGGAGGCCGTCGGCCGGCACCTACGCATGGAGCTGGAGCTGAATCGTTCGGGAGAGGTGCCGGTCTGGGAAGTGCAAACCTCCGACGGCACCGCCGAAATCACGCTGATGAGCCCCGAGATGCCGGGGCTGGTCGCCAACACGGCCGGCATCTTCACCCTCCACGATCTGGACATCCGCGGCGCCCAGGTCTTCACCAAGAAAAACGGCATGGTGCTCCTCATCTTCCGTTGCCGCATGCGGGAAGGCGCCGGAATCACCTGCGACTGGAAGGCCCTTCGCGACGACATGAAACGCCTCCTCCAAGGCCGCCTGGCCCTCGACTACCGGATCGCCGCACACGCGGCCCAGCAAGGCCCCTCGGCCCGGAGCGTGCCGTCCACTCCAAGCCAGGTGCTCATCGACAACGAGTCGACTCGCTATTACACTATCCTTGAGGTTTACTCGACGGATCGTCCGGGCCTGCTCTACACCATCACGCGGACCCTGATGGACCTTCAAGTGAGGATCTTCGTGGCCAAGATCACCACCAAAGTGGATCAGGTGGCCGACATTTTCTACATCAAGACCCACGAAGGGAAAAAGGTGACCGATCCGGAACAGATGGAGGAAATCCGACGCGCCTTGATCTTCTGGCTCGACGGCCCGGCCTCAGATCGCGATGCGCCGCATTGAAGGGACCGCCCGCAGATCGAACATCAACAAACGATCCCAGGCGGGTCCCCTTGAAGCGGCGAAGCGATAGAGTTAAGCGGCGGAAAGGAAGGCGTGCCCATCATCGCCCGTCTTGGATTCCCCCGGCCCTCTTCACCGAAGAGACCTGAGGGGATTTTCTCGGATGCTCGTGGTTGAGGAGTCGACGGTGTATCTTCGAAAGGTGAGATTCCAAGACGGATGGCATTACGTTCTTCGGGAGTCCTTCTGGAGCGGCGGCGGCTGGATGCATCGGGACCTGATGGATCTGGGAGACGACCCTGAAGCATACATCGTTTATCCAGGGGGAAACGGCTTCTATTTCAAACCGGAACTGGAAGAGGCCCTGGAAGCGAAGGGCGTTCAATGGGAAACGAACGACCTGGAAGAGGTTTTCCTGCCCTTTCTGGATCCCCACATCCGCCGCATCGTCACCATGTTCCGGGCCGGAGCGGCACCCAGCCGATGGGCGGGCTGTTCTCAGGAAGAACTGCTGGAGCACCAGAAAGGTCTTCATGCTTTCGACAAGCGCCGCCTCCATTATCTGAGGTGCGGACGGGTGGACATCGGCAAACTGGACGACCGCCCCTGGAAGTTTCTAAACGTTTTGCTGGAAAAGAGCCGGGACGAAATCGAACATGTCTTTGAAAGCATGGAGGCTCAGCTGCGCCCTCACGAGGTGAGGCCCTACCTCTTCACCGCCCTTCACCTGCAGTCCTATTTCCCGCAGCATCTCCTCAAAAACCAGCCGGCGGCTCTGGACCCCGAAAAGGTGGACGACTATTTCTTGGAAGAAATCTGCCACCTCAATGCCGACCCAGCCTACCTCAAGGGCCTGCCCCGCCGGTCAGGCGGACGGCTCCACCCTTACCTGGTCCGCTATGTCATCCTCTACTTCGACCACACCTTCACGGCGGAAGCCCTTTGGAACGACACCCTCCGCGGATTCATCGGAAGCCGAGGCTTCTATCAGCCGCCCCGTCCGTCCGCCGCCATGCCGGTTCCGGACGCGTGCCGGATTCTAGGTATTTCAGGCGAGGAATTCGAAACCATGAGCGTTCGGGATTTGGCGCGGTGCTTCAAGCGACGGGCCATGGCCCATCACCCCGACACGGGTGGCGACCATGAAGCTTTCATTCGAACGACCCGCGCCTACGAAGAACTGCTCCTTCGAAAGGGGCGCAGCCGGCGCTGACCGAAAGAGGGCCGGCCGGAGAGGAAAAGCGCACTCAGCGGAGTTCCCGGGACAGCACGTCGTTGACGATGGTATATGGGTCCGCTTTTTTATCAGCCACCTGGTCGACCAGTTCGTCCAGAGACACGCCGCGGTCGGCCATCCTTTGCAGCAACGCCTTGATGGCTTCGTCCCGGAGCGTTTCCACGAGCTGGGAGCGAGCGCGTTTCTTGACCGCTGCGTCCCACTGGCCCCGGTCGTTGGTTTCGAGGAACCGGCGGTGTTGCTCGATGGCCTGGTAGAGCTCCTCGATACCGCGGCCCTTGAGGGCTTCGGTTTCAATGATCGGGGGTTCCCACCCCGGCTCGTCCCGGTGGCGCAAGCCCAGTTCGATGAGATTTCGCAGCTCCCGGATGGTTTTTCTGGCCCCTTCGCGGTCGGCCTTGTTCACCACGAAGATGTCGCCGATCTCCATGATGCCCGCCTTGATGGCCTGAACCTCATCGCCCATCCCCGGAACGGTCACCATCACCGTGGTATGGGCGCACTGAGCGATTTCCACTTCGTCCTGGCCCACACCCACCGTTTCCACCAGGATGATGTCCTTTCCCATGGCGTCCAGAACGGTGATCATGTCGTTGGTGGACTTGGTGAGTCCCCCGAAATGGCCGCGGGTGGCCAGGCTTCGGATGAAGACGCCGCTATCCAGGAAGTGGCGCTGCATCCGAATGCGGTCCCCCAGAATGGCGCCCCCGGTGAAGGGGCTCGTCGGATCGATGGCCAAAATTCCCACCGTGCGGTCGTCTTTGCGATAGCGCATGGCGAGTTGATCCACCAGCGTGCTCTTGCCCACGCCGGGTGACCCCGTGAAGCCCACGATATAGGCTTTTCCGGTATGAGGGTAGAGGTCCTTCAGAAGAGTTCGCGCCGACGGAAGTTGATCGTCGATGTCGCGCAGCAGACGCGCGGCGGCCCGCACATCGCCGGCCAGTATCTGATCCACAATGCTCATGATCCTGCCCTTAGGCGGCAACCGCCTTCCTGGGTTTTATGTTGCTTCGAACCCAGTTCACGATGTCCGCCAGCTTGGATCCCGGTTCGAAGATCTCCTTGATTCCCAGTGCCTTCAGCTTTGGAATGTCCTCCAGCGGAAAGATGCCGCCGCCGATGACCGAGATGTCTTCCGCGCCCTTTTCCTTGAGCAATTCTAAGACCCTGGGAAACGAGTAAGTGTGGGCACCGGAAAGAATGCTCAGTCCGATGAGGTCGACATCTTCCTGGATGGCGGTATTGACGATCTGTTCCGGCGACTGGTGGCACCCGGTATAGATGACTTCGAAACCCGCGTCGCGGAAGGCGCGGGCAATGACCCGCGCCCCGCGGTCATGTCCGTCCAGCCCTGGCTTTGTGATGAGTATCCTGAGTTTCCGATCCTCGCCCATGGAAACACTCCCTCCTGTCCATGCCCGAAAGCCCCCAAGGGGGGCCGTCCGCGGAAGACGGCTCCGCGTCAAAAGGTTCCGGGATCCGTGTAGATACCGAAGACTTCACGGAAAAGGTCGCAACATTCCTGTTCCGTCGCCCCCGCCCGCACCGCATCGATGAGTGCGGGCATGACGTTGTTTTCCCAAGAGGGCGGCCCCTCGCAGCGTCGCCGCAGTTCGTCCATCGCCTGCTGCAGCTTCGTCTTATCCCGTCTTTCCTTGAACGCCCGGGTGCGTTCGATCTGTCGCTGTTCGACTTCGTCGTCGATCTTCAATACGAACTCCAACTCAGGCCTTTCGCTGGGGTATTTGTTGACACCCAGAATGATCTTGTCGCCCCGTTCGACCTGTTGCTGGAAAGCATAGGCCGCGTCGGCGATTTCCATCTGCGGGTAGTCCCTTTCGATGGCCGCCACCATGCCCCCCAGCTCATCCAGTTTGCGGATATAGGCGTTGGCTTCCTCTTCCATCTTGTCGGTCAAGGCTTCCACGAAGTAGGACCCCGCCAGCGGATCGATCACATGGGCGACTCCGGTCTCGTCGGCCAGGATCTGCTGGGTCCTGAGGGCGATCTTTACGGCGTGTTCACTGGGGATCATGTAGACTTCATCCAGCGAGTTGGTATGCAGCGACTGGGTGCCTCCGAGGACGGCCGCCAGGGCTTCCGTGGTGGTCCGGATGACGTTGTTGTAAGGCTCCTGGGCGGTGAGGGAACAGCCGGCGGTCTGCGTATGAAAGCGAAGCATCATAGACCGCGGATTCTGAGCCTTGAAGCGCTCTTTCATGATCCGGGCCCACATGCGGCGGGCGGCTCGCATCTTGGCAATTTCTTCAAAGAAATCAATGTGCGAATTCCAGAAGAAAGACAGGCGGCCCGCGAATTCATCCACCTTCATGCCGCGCTTGAGGCACTCCTCCACATAGGTGATGCCGTCGTAGATGGTGAACGCCAATTCCTGGACCGCCGTGGCTCCGGCCTCCCGGATGTGATACCCGCTGATACTGATGGTGTTCCATCGCGGCACTTCCCGGGTTCCGAATTCCACCGTATCCACCACCAGCCGAAGGCTCGGTTCCGGCGGCAGCATGAACGTTTTCTGAGCGATGAATTCCTTGAGGCAGTCGTTCTGGATGGTTCCGCCCAGTTTTCGCCGGTCGTAGCCTTCATTTTCGGCGTTGGCGATGTACATGGCCCAGATCACGGAAGCCGGCGGGTTGATGGTCATGGACGTGGTCACTTCTTCCAGGTTGATATTGGCGAACAGCCGTTGCATGTCGTCGATAGTGTCGATGGCCACCCCGCACTTGCCGCATTCGCCCCGAGCCAGCGGCGAACCGGTATCGTAGCCCATGAGCGTCGGGAAATCGAAGGCCGTGCTGAGGCCCGTTTCCCCATGTTCGATCAGGTAATGAAAGCGCTTGTTGGTGTCCTCGGGCGTCCCGAGCCCCGCGAACATCCGCATCGTCCACAGCCTCGCCCGGTACATGCTCGGCTGCACCCCCCGGGTGAACGGATAGCAGCCCGGAAACCCAATATCCTCCAGGTAGTCCTTGTCCTTTATATCGAGCGGGGTGTAGAGCGGCTTCACCTCCATATCCGAAACGGTCGAAAACCGTTCCAAGCGCTCGGGAAGCTTCTGCAGGGCTTTCTCGTACGTCCCCAGCCAATCCTCGTATTCGGCCTCGATCCGCTCCAGTTGCGATTCAGAAAACATGCGCGCGCCCATACGGTGTTCCTCCTTGGCTCATTTTCCCATCGGTCGGCCCTGGATCATCCGCCCGCCATCGTCTTCTCCTTATACAGGATCGGGCTCCGAAACACAACGTCACACCCCCCCGATACGGCGCCCCCGCAAAGACACGCCGAAGATCTCCCTTGCGGATGCGGCCATGAACACCTTCGCCATGTCCCCTTGTTCCCAAGCTCCAGCTTGGGAACACAACTGTGCAGAAGCTCCAGCTTCGATTCGAATGAGGCCGTTCCCAAGCCAGAGCTTGGGAACGAGGGAAAAATCCCCCTCTCCCCCCTCCCCTTAATCCCCTCCCACAAGGGGAGGGGAAATTGAATTTTCACCTTGTTCCCAAGCTGCACGATCCACCTTGTTCCCAAGCTCCAGCTTGGGAACACAACTGTGCAGAAGCTCCAGCTTCGATTCGAATGAGGCCGTTCCCAAGCCAGAGCTTGGGAACGAGGGGAAAGATCATGGCTTATGTTCACCCACTGAAGACTGCTCTGCATAGTGGCCGCTTAATTATGTGGCGCTGTACTTAGAGCAAGATTCGTCGGCTCGAGACCACACTGAACCAAGATACCACATGCCGGATGCTCCGGAGCCTGAGGACCCACGGTCACGCTTCAGAACACGCCCTCAAAAAATTGTTGACGGCCCTCTTCATAAATGAGTAGTTTGAGTGACCCCTCAGTCAAATATGGATGAGGCATTGCTGATGAGCCGGAAAGAAACCATTTTGAAAGCGGCAACGGCGCTTTTTGCCCGAAAGGGCTTTTCCGCCACGCCGACTTCCGCCATCGCCAAGGAGGCAGGGGTGGCGGAAGGCCTGATCTTTCATTATTTCAAGAGCAAGGTAGGGATTCTGCTCTGTATTTTAGAAGACGTCACGGAGCGCTATCTCTCCGGTTGCCGCGCCCGGCTTGAAAATTGCCGGACCGGCCTCGACGCCGTCAAGGCCCTGATCGGTTTTCATTTCGAATTCAGCGCCAAAAACACGGATGCGCTTGTGGTATTGATCCGAGATGTTCCAAGTTCCTTGTACCGGAACTCAGCCACGCCGGACCAGGACGCAGCCTATGGGTTACCCAGGAGTCTTTGCATATGGGAGAAATGCCTAGAACGCGGGAGGCGGGATGGGAGCCTCAGGCGCGATCTTTCTCCCCGCGAGACAGCCTTTATCATCCAAGGAATGTTAATCGGTATCAGCCGGCTCATACTTCTGACGTCTCTGGAGGTACCTTGTTTATCGATGCAGGCAACGGATTTCTGTGTAAGAGCGCTCCGGCCCAGGGGAGAAAACGAGCAAACCATAAGTAAACAGGAGAACGGTAAGGGGTATTGCAAATGAGAATATTTCTATCCATTGTGACGGCGTGTTTCATGTGGCTTCCGGTGTACGGCTTTGCCGCCCCGGGCGATAATGGCGGGAAGCCTCCTTTGCCCCTGGTTGGAGTAGCGGAAGTAGGGCTTGAGGCCGCTACTCCCCCGGAAAAATATATCGGCCATGTAGAATCCATAGCAGCCATCGATCTCAGGGCCCGGGTGGAGGGATACCTGGAAGAGCTAAGTTTCAAGGAGGGCTCCTTTGTTCAGAAGGGGCGGGTTCTTTATGTCATCGAGCAGGCCCCCTACAAGGCCCGGGTCGCCGTAGCCAGGGCGAAGGTGGTCCAGGCGGAAGCGGATCTTTTCAAGGCGGAGACCCGTCTTGAGCGCCTCCGGTCCGCCAGGCCCGAGAGCGTGCCCAAGACCGATCTCGATGATGCCGTGGCGGCGCGCGATCTGGCCCGAGGCAGGCTGGACGAGGCCAAGGCCAACCTGGAGCTGGCCGAGATCGACCTGGACTATACCACCGTGGAGGCCCCGATAACCGGACGGATCGGAAGGAGCCTCTATAAGCCGGGAGACCTGGTCGGTCCCTCGTCCCAGCCCCTGGCGGAAATCGTGCTCATGGACCCGATCAGGGTGGTCTTTTCGGTGAGCGAAAGACAGGGGGAGATCATCATGCATGCCATGGAGGATGCTGAAAAAGGGGATGGCGCCCCCTTTTTGACCGTCGGTTTGGAGTTCCCCGGCGGCCGGGCCTATTCGCGGAAGGGAAAAATCGATTTCGTGGACAATCGGGTGGACCCGGATACGGGGACCATTGCCATTTGGGGCAGGTTTGAGAATCCTAACGGGCATCTTGTACCGGGCGAATATGTGAGGGTCTTTTTGGGAGAGGCCAAGCCCGAGATGGTCCCTGCGGTTGCCCAGGCCGCGGTGCAAAGGGATCAGGAAGGGGCCTTTGTCTATGTGGTTGATGAAAAGAACAGAGTGGAACAGCGCCGGATCACAACAGGCCCCGTCCTGGACGGCAAGTTCACCGTAACTTCGGGGTTGAAGCCGGGCGAAAAGGTGATCGTTCAGGGGATCCAAAAGGTAAGACCCGGAATAACCGTGAATATCGAAGGAGAATAAACAGGCGATGTTTTCCAGGATCTTTATCGAACGCCCCAGACTGGCCATGGTCATATCCATCGTGATCACCTTGGCAGGGCTTATCGCCATATTTAATATTCCGGTGGACGAGCTGCCCAACATCACACCACCGGTCGTCCATGTCAGCACCGTCTATCCCGGGGCCAATGCCGAGGTGGTCCGGGACACGGTGGCCGCCCCCATTGAGCAGGAGGTCAACGGGGTGGAGAACATGCTCTACATGGAATCCACCTGTGCGGACGACGGAAGCTACAGCCTCCAGGTTACCTTTTCCGTGGACTCCAACCCCGATATCGATCAGGTCAATGTACAGAACCGACTTCAGCTGGCCCAATCCCGGCTTCCCCAGGAGGTACTGGACCAGGGGATCGATGTGCGCCGCCGTTCCGAGGATATGCTGGGGGTCATCACCTTTATCTCGCCCCGGCGCACCTTGGACAGGCTCTTTATAAGCAACTATATCGACCGGACCATTAAAGATGCTCTGCTGCGTATCCGCGGGGTGAGCGACGTGTTTATCTTCGGCGAATATACGTACAGCATGCGCATCTGGCTGGATCCGGACCGGCTGGCGGCCTTGCAGATGGGACCGGACGATGTGGTCCAGGCCGTTCGCCGCCAGAATATCCAGGCCACCTTGGGCTCGGTAGGTACGGCTCCCGCCTCTCCGGGGCAGGAACTCCAGTACACCTTAAAGGCCAGGGGCCGGCTGGAGACCCCGGAGGAATTCGAAGATATCGTCATCCGGAGCAATGAACAAGGGGGGCTGGTGCGGATCAAGGATGTGGGCCGGGTGGAGCTGGGCAGTGAGTCCTACGGCACCCAGGCGAGCATCGACAATCGCCCCTCGCTGGGTGTAGCGGTGTACAAAGCCTCTGATGCCAATGCATTGAACACCATGAACGCGGTGAGAGAGGAGCTCAAGCACCAGGCCGAGCTCATGCCCGAGGACATGGACTATTTGGTGATGTATGATACCACCGACTATGTGCGCCAAACCATCAAGGAGATTGCCTTTACCCTGGTGATGACCTTTGTGTTGGTGGTTTTGGTCATCTTTACCTTTTTGCAGAACGTGCGCGCCACCATTATTCCAACGGCCGCCATACCGGTTTCCATTATCGGTACCTTTGCCGTCATGCTCGCCCTGGGATTTTCCGCCAACACCATCAACCTGTTCGCTCTGATTTTGGCCATCGGTGTGGTGGTGGATGACGCCATCGTGGTCGTCGAAAACGTGTACCGCATTCAGGAAGAGGAGGGTCTCAGCCCCAAGGAAGCGACCATCAAGGCCATGGGGGAGATTACCGGTCCGATTGTGGCCACCACCCTGGTTCTTTTGGCGGTCTTTGTCCCGATTATCTTCATGCCCGGGATCACCGGAGGGCTCTATAAACAGTTCGGGGTGACCCTGTGTGTTTCGGTGAGCATCTCGGCCATCTGTTCCCTGACCTTGAGCCCCGCCCTGTGCGCGGTCTTTTTGAAACCAACCGAACCCCACCGGCGCGGCCCTTTTGCCTGGTTCAACAGGTTTCTGGGGGGCTCACGCACGATTTACACGTCTATGGTGGGCTGGCTGATCCGGCATCTGGCCGTGCCGGTGCTTTTCTTTCTGATCATTGTCGGCGCGATCTGGTTCTTCGCTGGACACACGCCCACCAGTTTTCTGCCCATAGAGGACAAGGGTGGCTTCTTCTGCGATGTGCAGCTGCCGGAAGGGGCGACCCTGGAACGGACCGGCCAGGTCCTGACCCAGGCGACCGAAAAGCTTCTCAAGTTGGAAGGAGTCGAGCACGTGCTCTCCGTGGGCGGTCACAGCATCCTCAGCGGCCGCTCGGAAAATGTGGGCTTTTTAATCTGCGATCTGAAGCACTGGGACGAGAGGACCAGGCCGGAACTGCACTTGGATGCCATGGTGGCCAAGGCGGCTATGGAACTGAACGCCATCACCACAGCCAGTATCATCCCCTTTGTTCCGCCCCCGATTATGGGTTTAGGGACAACCGGCGGGTTTGATTTCCGGTTGCAGGCCTTGGCGGGTCAGAACCCCGCGGAACTGGTAGCCGTGGCCAGGGGGCTGGTGGCGGCCGCCAATCAGGACCCCTCTCTTTCCCGAGTCTACACCACCTTTACCGCGGATACCCCGCAGATTTTTGTGAATCTGGATCGGACCCGGGCAGAGGAGATGGGTGTTCCCGTAAGCGATGTATTTTCCGTGCTGGGCCATCAGACGGGATCCAGGTATGTAAATGATTTCAACTTGTTCGGCCGGACCTACGACGTCACGGTGCAAGGTCAGGCCCCATACAGAGCCAAGCCGGAAGATGTCCTGGATTTGTATGTGCTGAGCGACAAGGGGAAAAAGGTCCCCCTGGAGAGCCTGGTGGATCTCTCCTACATACTGGGACCCAAGCTGGTTCAACGCTATAACCTGTTCTCCAGCCTGGACATAAGGGGTGAGGCTGCGCCGGGCTATTCTTCGGGCCAGGCCATGGCCATCATGGAGCGCCTCGCCCGGGAGAAATTGCCCTCGGGTTATGGGTTTGAATGGTCCTCTATGAGTTACCAGGAAAAACAGGCCAGCGGAACAGTGGTCTATCTGTTCGCCCTGGCCATAACGTTTGCCTATCTCTTCTTGGTGGGGCAGTACGAGAGCTGGACCCTGCCCGCATCCGTAGTCCTTTCCGTCCTCGTGGCCACGCTGGGTGCCTTTATCGGACTTTGGATATTCGGACATTCCTTGTCCCTCTACGCTCAAATCGGGGTCGTCCTCCTGGTCGGCCTGGCGGCCAAAAATGCCATTTTGATCGTGGAATTTGCCAAGGACCACAGAACCCAGGGTGCTTCCATCTATGAGGCTGCGCTGGGGGGAGCCGGAACCCGTTTCCGACCGGTGCTCATGACCGCCCTGACCTTTATTCTGGGAGTTGCCCCTCTGGTTTGGGCCACCGGTGCCGGGGCCTCAAGCCGCAACCACATCGGCGCCGTGGTTTTTGCCGGAATGGTCGCGGCCACCAGTCTGGGAATAATGATCATCCCGGCGCTGTATTACATTTTTCAGCAGCTGGCTGAAAAGGGGCTGACCCTGAAGTGGAGAGGCCGCAGTAAGCAACAGAGGCAAGACGAATCATGAGCGAAAAGGCGAAAAGCGGGATGCGGAATATGACCAGACCAAACCCTCAGTTTCAAGCTACAAGTTTCAAGCGGCAAGCTTCTACCTTTTTAGCGGCAATTTTGCAGCTTGCCACTTGTAGCTTGTCACTATCTCTACCAAACCCTCAGTTTCAAGCTACAAGTTTCAAGCGGCAAGCTTCTACCTTTTTAGCGGCAATTTTGCAGCTTGCCACTTGTAGCTTGTCACTATCTCTACCAAACCCTCAGTTTCAAGCTACAAGTTTCAAGCGGCAAGCTTCTACCTTTTTAGCGGCAATTTTGCAGCTTGCCACTTGTAGCTTGTCACTATCTCTACCAAACAGAGAAAAGTGGGTTCTGCATGCGAGACTTATGCGGTTCATGCCCCGGCTGCTCGTGCTTATTTCTCTCCTTGCGGGCGGCTGCGCCATCGTGGGGCCGGACTATGTAGAGGTCCAGCCCGGGGTTGACGGAGGCTGGACCGCCCAAATGGAGAAGGGCCTCGAGGCCTCCAGGCCGGACCGGGACGTTCTGGCCGAGTGGTGGAAGGTGTTGGATGATCCGGTGCTCACGGCATTGGAGGAAAAAGCGGTTCAGGGAAATCTGGATCTGCAGACCTCTCTTTCCCGACTTCGGCAGGCAAGACTCCTAAGAGGCATCAGCGAATCCGACCTCTATCCCACGTTGAATGCCTCGGGGGTGGTTCAAGAAGAACGAGGCAGCGAGTCCCTGCAGCCGGGAGCCGGCGGAACGGAAGAGGAGTACTACCTGGCCCAGTTTGATTCCGCCTGGGAACTGGATCTGTTCGGCGGGATCAGGCGCTCGATCGAGGCCGCCCAGGCCGAGATCGGAGCCGGCCGGGCCGATGTAAGGGATGTCCTGGTCAGCCTGATGGCGGAAGTCGCTGTAAATTACATAGAAGTACGCACCTATCAGCAAAGACTGGATATCACCTGGGCCAACATAAGGACCCAGGAAGAGACCTATGAATTGAACAAGTCCAGATATGAGGCCGGTCTGATTGATCAATTGGCCGAGCAGCAGTCCCTTCGAAACCTGGAAACCAGCCGATCCCTGATTCCTCGACTGACCATCGGCCTGCGAGCGGCCAAAAACCGCCTGGCCGTTCTTTTGGGCCAGGAACCCGGTTCCATAGATGAACTGCTTGTCGCGGACAAAGGAATCCCCCAGGTCCCCCCCAAGGTGGCGGTGGGGATCCCGGCCGAGGCCATGCGCCGACGGCCCGATATCCGCAGGGCTGAAAGGCTGCTTGCGGCCCAGACCGCCAGGATCGGCGTGGCCACGGCTGAGCTCTATCCCAAGTTTCGTTTATTGGGCACCATCGGGCTGGAGGCCATTACGAGCAATTTCTTTGACGCCCAGAGTCGGTTCTGGGGGATAGGACCCGGTATGTCCTGGAATATCTTCCAGGGTGGTGCTCTCCGGCTGAATATTGACCTGCAAACGGAAAGACAAAAAGAAGCCATGATTTTCTATAAGTCCACCGTCTTGCAGGCCCTGCAGGAAGTAGAAGACGCCCTGACCGCCTATGCCAAGGAGCAGATGCGGGAAGAATCCTTGCAAAAGGCGGTCGCCGCCGCCAGGCGCACCGAATTTCTCGCAAGAGACCGCTACGATGCAGGGCTGACCGATTTTTACAACGTCCTGGATGCTCAGAGAGCCCTGCTTGAATTGGAGGATGAGTTGACCTTGTCCAGGGCGGAAGTGGCCTCGAACCTGGCCCGCCTCTACAAAGCCCTGGGCGGTGGCTGGGAATACTACGAAAATCTTTTAGGGCAGATGCAACAGCCCGAAGCGATAGGAAACGAATAGTTTAAACAGGGAGGCGCAAGTATGGAAAGCAAGATAGCTCGATCGCTCAATTTGAAATACCATCCTGTGGCCGTCCTCTGGAGTGAGGATAGACCCGAGAAGGCCATGGGCTTTAAAGAAGGCAAATGGGGCTGTGTCATGTGGATGCTGGCGGCCGCGGCCAAAGGGAGAACCGCGGCCTTCGATGAAAAGACCTACGGCTGCTGGGGCGGCGGAGTCGGGCTGGGATTCGGAAACCAGTATCTCAACTTCCCCGGCGGTATGGAATGTTTCTATTATTTTCTGTCTACAGGCAATGAAAATTGGCAGAAGGGCCGCGATATGGCGGAAAAGCTCGCATCTGCCGCAGGCAAGGAATTTTTGGAGGAATTCCGCCACGGGGAAGGGTTTATGAAGTCTCCGGAGCTGGTGAAAAAGTTCATTGACAGCCTGCCCATCATGGAGGTGCCTAAAAAATATGTGGTCTTTAAACCCCTAACCCATCTCGATCCGACCCAGGAACAGCCTCAGGTGGTTGTGTTTCTGGCCGATCCGGACCAACTCTCCGCCCTGGTGGTGCTGGCCAATTACGGCAGGGAGGACAACCAGAACGTGATCGCCCCCTTTGCCGCCGGGTGCCAGCAGATCGGGATCTTCCCCTACCAGGAAGCACGCTCCGAGCGCCCCCGGGCGGTTATCGGCCTCACGGACCTTTCTGCACGAAAGAACCTCAAAAAACAGCTTGACAGGAATGTGCTCTCCTTTGCCGTCCCCTGGCGGATGTTTGAGGAGATGGAAGAGAACGTCGAGGGGAGCTTTTTACAGAAAGAGACCTGGAAGGCCCTCCAGGCTCCTTAACGGGCATCAAACGATCAGTCGGCATGGCAAGTTCGGTCTCATGCCCCTTCCAGTTGGTGGATGCTGAGAGGAACAGCGACTCCGACAGCTTGAAACATCTTGCCGCATATTCCCCATCCAGCATCATTTCCGACGGGTGCAGATCTTTTACTTCTTGTTCCCAAGCTCCAGCTTGGGAACACAACTGTGCAGAAGCTCCAGCTTCGGTTAGGCCGTTCCCAAGCCAGAGCTTGGGAACGAGGGGGAAGGACCACTTCGAGATCCTGGCGATCTCCCTATAAAGACAGCGCGTTTCATCTGTAGCAGGAGGGAAGCTGGAGCTTCCAGGGCAGGGCGTTCCCAAGCTGGAGCTTGGGAACGAGGGGAAACGGAGCTGATGCGCTTGCTGCTTCAAGGCCATCTGGATCTACCTTAGAGGGTAACCCTGGATGTCGTTCTAAAAGATCCGCACCCATTTCCGACAACGGCTCTCCATGAATTGCCAAGGATTCCAAGGAGGAAAAGGGATTGGTCCCTTATCATATTCTTCTCGAAAGAGCAGCGGATTCGCCGGACAACACGGCATTCATATCAAAACCATCAAGGGAGGTCAGCTTTTCCGAACTGGCCGAAAGGACCAAGCGGCTTGCCAAAGGAATCGCCGATGCCGGGATCGGCAAAGGGGATGTGGTCGGGGCGCTTCTGCCAAACTGCATGGAGTTCGTCGATATCTATATTGCTGCAGGCGCCGTCGGTGCGGTCTTCCAACCCATGGATTTCCGGTTCCAGGGTGAGGAGTTGAGGAACACCCTTGTGAACACGGATGTTAAATTGATTTTCTGCCATCGTTCAGGGGTCAACGATGCCCTGGAGGCCGTCATTCCGGCATCGATTCAAAAGGTGATCGTCGGAGGAGAAAAACCAGGTTGGACCGCTTACGAAAAAATGCTTGCATCAACCGCCGGAGATATCGTCCCGCCGGAACTGGACGAAGAAAAGGATATCGCCCTTTTCCTTTACACCTCCGGGTCAACATCCGGAATCAAGTGCGTGCCGGTAACCTGGCGACAATTGGATTTCTTTCCGTCTGACCTGATTGATACTTGGGGTCTCGATATGTTCACTCGTGGGATTTCACTTCTACCGTTGAGCCATATCTCAGGCCCCATTGTCATCAATCTCTGCCTTAGGATCGGCGGTTCATACGTCATCACGGACCGGTTGGCGCCGTCAAGCATGATTCAGCTCATAGAAAAATACCGCGTCTCCTGGGCGCATACCGTGCCGTCTATCGCTGGTTTGCTGCTGCGCGGAAACCCTGAAAAACATGATTTAAGCCATTTTAAATACATCGCGCTCATGGGAACCAGTGTACCGGTGAGCCTGCTCAAAGAACTCGAACGGGTCATCCCGTCGGCCGTGGCTGTCCAGGGGTATGGTCTCACCGAGACATCACCGCTCATAACCCTCGAGACTCCTCAGGATCATAAAAACAAGATCGGCTCCATCGGAAAGGGACTGGCCGGAGTGGACATCCGCCTTGTGGATAAAGACGGCAAAGACGTACCTGAGGGTGAACCCGGGGAGATCATCGTGCGTGGTCCGAAAGTCTTTTCCGGGTACTACGGCAACCCGGAGCTTACCGCGAAGGTTATAAGGGACGGCTGGTTCCATACCGGCGATGTTGCCAGGCGTGATACGGACGGTTTTTACTATCACCTGGGTCGATTAGACGACCTCATCATTACCGGCGGCCTCAACGTATTTCCCGCCGAGGTGGAGGCGGCGGCGGCAAAGTACCCGGGAGTGAAGGAGGCTGTCGCCTATGCCCAACCTGATCCGGGACGGGGATGTATCCTATGCATGGATGTCTGCCCGTGTGACGGGGCTGAAATCGATCTTTCCCGGTTGCGTCGATTCCTTCAGAAACACCTGGCCGCCTATAAGGTCCCAAAACAGATCCATCGGGTTGATGACATTTCCCACACCCCCACAGGGAAACCCATTCGAAAACCGAACACAAAAGCTTAAGGGCATCGCAAGCGAACATGGGAGAAATAAGCAAACAGGTCAGAGATTATACCGCCGCTGCGGGGTTCTCCATCCTTGTCAGGTGGATACGCAAAATGGACTATTCATGCGCCTCTGACTGGGGATCGCGCTTTGGCCGTTTGGGCTACCGCCTCATCGGAAATCACCGCAGACGTTCTTTAAAAAACCTCGCCCGGGTGTTTGCGGAAGAAAAATCACCCCATGAGCTGGAAAGCATCGCGGCCGCCATGTTCGAGAACTTTTTCAGAAGCGGGTTTGAATGTGTTGCATACTCCCATCTACCTGCCGTAGAAAAAAAAGAATATGTCCACATCGCTGGAAAAGAAAAGCTGGATGAGGCGCTTGGTCTCGGCCGGGGCGTGATTGCATTAACGGCGCATATGGGCAATTTCCTGATCCTGATGACCCGACTTGCCCTTGAAGGATATGATGTCGACCTGCTGGTCAAAAAGATGAAGGATAAAAAGGTTGAACAGAGGCTGCAAAACTTAAGGATGGAGCTTACTTTCAATACAATATATGTAAACCCCAAGGTTCAATCCGCCAGAACCTCCCTGGGGGCGTTGAAGAACAACCATGTGTTGGTTCTGCTGGGGGATCAAAAACAAGGAAAGGCCGGAGTGGATGTTACATTCTTCGGAATACCGGCCAAGGCCGCTGCAGGCCCCATCTCACTTTCCATCGCAACAGGCGCGCCCGTCCTTCCCATGTTCATGATCCGGAATCCGGATCAGATCACACATACCTTGGTGATTGATGCCCCCCTCGAACTGACCCGTACCGGTTCAAGGAAGAAGGACATTGAAATCAATGTACAGAAATATACAGATGTGATTCAGTCATACGTACAGAAATATCCCGACCAGTGGACCTGGAACCATAGGCGATGGGCGCAGTAACCGATCGAGGACAATCCGTATCACCTGACACAAAGGGAGTCCCAAGAAAGACTAGTGGGCCCCTAATAGGCCGATAGGGCGTACCTGTGTTTGACGTACGCTTAAAGAGGCATACAAACAAGTGATGAGGAAATTGGAGTCTTTCCGAGAGAACGCAACGCTTACCATCCTCTGTATCCAGGTGATATTTGTGATGGTGGGGATGGGACTGATAAGTCCCATACTCCCGCAGTACGCCCGCACCTTTGGGGTTAATATCACCATGGTCGGGCTACTCATCACTATCTTCGGCGTGGCGCGACTGATCGTTGATATTCCGGCAGGGAAGCTGACCGACGGCCTGGGACGGCGCCTTGTTTCGATTGTCGGTCTCCTCATACTGGCTGCCGGCTCGCTTGGCTGTGGGCTGGCGAGCCATTACTGGGTGCTTCTGGGTTTTCGCTTTATCCAAGGTATCGGCTCGGCAATGTACACCACGGCGGCCATTGTCATGCTTGCCGATATCAGCACGCCGGCTAATCGCGGGAGAGTGATGAGTTTCTATCAGGGAAGCCTCCTTCTCGGTGCCGGATTGGGTCCGACGGTGGGTGGATTCACCGCTGAGCATTTCGGCCTGGCAGCTCCCTTTTTTGTCTTTGCCCTGTTTTCCCTTCTTGCCAGTCTCTGGGCTTACCTGCGCCTTCCTGAAACCCATCCTGCGTTATCTCCTCAGGCAGGAGAGTTAGGAGCTGAGAACCCCGGCCCTCGGCCGGCTGAATCGTCAAGAGGGCTGAGGGTTCTGCTGCGAGACGTCAATTTTCTCCTGATTTCCATGATAACCTTCGGCATCTTCTTCATGCGCACCGGGGCGCAAAACCAGATTCTGCCCCTGCTCGGGGCTGAGCGCCTGGGTTTGAGCGAGGGACAAATCGGGTTGGCGCTTACCCTGGTTACGATCATTCAATTCGTTGCCATCTTTGCCGCCGGCCGTCTCTCCGACCGCTTTAGCAGGAAGGCCGTCATTACCACAGGATGTGTCATTACCGCTGCGTCGCTATGGATGCTGGGACAGAGCTATACCTACTGGTTCTTTTTTCTCACTTGCATGGTTATGGGGTTGGGCATCGGCATTTCCGGCCCGATTCCCGTCGCCTATGTCGCTGATATTATCCCTAGGGAAAACTACAGCGTCGGCATGGGAGCATACCGCGCCATAAGCGACCTGGGCTTCGTCATGGGGCCTGTCCTTATGGGGTGGCTGGCTGATATGAAAGGGTTCGAAATGGCGCTGCTGTTTAACAGCCTGTTTCTGTTCCTGAGTGTCCTCATCTTCCACTTCGTGGCTAAGGAGCCGGCCCGATATTCGTCCGTGCGATCGGATCAAAGGTAACTGTCTTGGTTTAACTGGAAACCGGCGATCAGGGTCAACGGGGCATTGCCGGTTGTACGGGTCGCGGGCAAGCCCGCTCCTACCGATACCGGAAAATCGGGCCGATCGCCTTGACGGAACACCGGGCGGATTCCCTGTAGGAGCCGGCTTCCCCTCGTTCCCAAGCTCTGGCTTGGGAACGGCCTCATGCGAATCGAAGCTGGAGCTTCTGTACACTTGTGTTCTCAAGCTGGAGCTTGGGAACACGGTGGATGGTGGAGCTTGGGAACAAGATGGAATCCCCAAAGGGTGAAGGGGGTTGACAGCCTCTAAGCGCCTTTTCCAGGTCAAAAAGCGGCTTTCAAGGTCGATTTAGGGGCTGTTTTTCAGTTCTGGTAATATTTATAGATTTCTTGGTCCAACCCCAAAGCCTCCATTGCCTGCTTCCGGCCATGGCCTCAAGCTCCTTGACAAAGAGCATCATCTGCTCGGCCTGCGACTTCAGTTCCTGGCATGCACCGGCGTTTTCTTCAGCATTGGCCGCGTTTTCCTGGACCACTCTGTCCATGTCGCTCACCGCCCGGTTCACTTGCTCTATGCCCTCAGCCTGCTCACCAGAGGCGGATGCGATTTCCGCGAGAAGCTCTCCCACTTTGGAGGCTCTTTCCGCAACCTTTGAAAAGGCTTCCCGGGTGGTCTCCACCTGCTCCAATCCGCCTTGAATCTTGCCTGCCGAGCCCTGAATGATGCCGGCGGTGTTCCTTGCGGCCTCCGCCGCCCTCATGGCCAGGTTTCTCACTTCATCGGCCACCACCGCGAAACCCGCTCCGGCCTCTCCGGCCCGGGCCGCTTCCACCGCCGCGTTGAGGGAGAGCATATTGGTCTGGAAGGCTATTTCGTCGATGGTCTTGATGATCTCCGAGGTGGAACGGCTGGCCTCTGATACCTCCCTCATTGAGGTCATCAGCATCTCAACGGCTCCGTTGGCTTCTTCTACTACTTGATTGGTCTCTTTCATCAAGCCGTCCGCGTTGCGGGCGTTTTCCGCGTTTTGGCTGGTCATGGAAGAGATTTCCTCCAATGACGAAGAGATCTCTTCCAATGAAGCCGCCTGTTCAGATGCACCTTCCGCTATGGATTGGCTGGAGGAAGAGACCTGCGCCGAGGCGCTGCCGACCTTTTCCGCGCCGCTGTGCAGTCCTTGTATGATTTCTCGGAGCGGCCTGATCATCAAGCGCACCAGCACAAGGCTGAAAAAGGCCCCCAGAGTCACAGCGATCGCCGTTGCTATCCCGATACTTGTCCGGGAAAAATGGCCGGTGGCGAACATGGACGCCTTCGCCTCGTCTTGGTGCGCTTTCAGTCGATTTACAATTTCCCCTATGATTTCTCGCGTTTCCTCGAGTGCGGGCAGGGTCTCGGACTGAAAGATCCGATTGGCATCCTCACGCCGGGAGTCGGCCAGGCTGCTGTTGATCAGGCCGGCCGACTCATGAAGACGACGGTGCGGTCCCTTCATCGCTTCCATGAGGCTTGCAACCTCCGGGTCCAACTCGGCCAGCCGCCGTCCCTCCTCTCCATGTAAAAAGCGCCCTAAGCTGCACCTCGTAGGATCCAGCTCGACCTCCACGGTACGGCCGTGAATGAGCGCTGACTGGACCTGGTTGACCCAGAAGAGGTGATCGACTTCCCTTTCGACCATAAATTCGACCAGCTCGGAGTCGAGCGCATAATGAGTGTTTGTATCCAGTATATGTCCTATAGAATGAATGGCGACTCCAGCCACCAGCCCCAGGCAAAGGAGCAGACTCCCTGTGAAGATCCACAGCTTCTCGGTCAGTCTCAGTTTCCGTATCATACGCCTTTTGTCCTCCTTGTGGCGCCACGGCGTATCCGGAGGGCGCTTTTCGCGATGAACGGGGCAAACGTCGGTAGGTTCAAGAAGCCGCCACCGATATCACCTCGGACGGTTCTTTTTTGAGGACTTGCGCTTCTTGTCTCCGCGGTTTTTGGGTTTGCGGTAGGGGCTGTCGGAAGAAGGCGGCTGATCGGCATTCGTGGAGTCACGGTTCAGCCGTTGTTCGAGCTCCTTGATCCGAGCAGTAAGCGCCTGGATCCCTTCCTGCGAGGCTGCGATGAACCGTTTGACGGCCGCAGGAGTTCTTTCCCTCTCCTCTTTGGAAAAGGGATGGTTCGAAACGCTTGCGTCCTGTGGGTTCTCGGATCCTTCCTGGCGGCCGGTCCATGGGCTTCATCTCACACCTCGCTCTTACCCATAGTCCTGTAACAGAAAATGAACGAACGGTCCGGCCCTCTTGTGACTGACAGCACAAAATCCATATTCTATGATCACTTAGTGCTTGTCCAAAAACAAGCCATGAAAGTTGGGCCATGAGGTTCCTTGTTCCTGTGGGAACGGCCTTGGCCGCGATCGGGGTCGCCGGCAAGCCGGCTCCTACAGGGCATGCGTCACCTAGGGATGTAGGGGAACGGCGCCGCTGCGCCCCTACGCGAAAAAACGGACACTCAATCCCCAAAAGGTGAAGGGTATTCTCAGGCAGCTTCTTACCTCCCATCATCACTGCTTTCCTCCACTCTTCTTACACGATTACGGTCAGCGTAATGCTCGCCCAACGGTTCAACTTGCCACATGCGGTCCGGATTCCCGGACGGAAATCGGCATCCGTGTTCAGCACAGCCTGATGACGGATCGCAGGCCGCGCGCCAGCTCTTCCGGAGTGCGGAACATGAAGGGTTCCCTGTAGAGATAGGAGAATGTCGGGGTATCTGTGCACCAGACCCGTGGTGCAACGTAAAGTCTCGGTGAGAGGCGAACGTGAAGCCGGAAATGGTTATCACCTTCCTTTCGGGCGGGAAACCAGCCAAGGCTGAAGCTGTAGATTCCCAGTGAACCGAGATGGCCAAGGCATTGGCAAAGCCCCCGGCTGAACTCTTCGAGTGCCTCCTTGGAAAGCTCCTTCATGGTTCGCGCCTCGGGGAAAATGACCATGATGTCCGAAAGGGGGCTCAACGAAACGAAGGCAGTGAGCCATGCAGTGTATCTTCCCCTGGCTACCAGCCTCTCACCCCTGCGCTCCTCCTCTTCGATGAGATCCGTCCAGTACGGGCGCCCTTCGGCCTCGCAATAGCGCCGGCTTGCGGCCAGCTCGGCCGCCAGGAGGCTTCCTGGCACGTCGCTCGCGTAGGCCTGAAGGTGCGGGTGCACCTGGCTCGATCCGGCCGCCGGCATGTAGTTCCAGGAGACAATGGCAAAGTCGGTACCCGGCCGATGCGTGATATGATCAAAGTAGTCGATACAGGCCAGAAAAGCGTCAGAGAGCATGGAGGGCGTAAAGCCGGAGGGGGCGATAAAATGCTCCCTGCACATTACCGCCACGGCACTGTGCTCACCGTAAGGAGAAAGGTTCGGAAACACAACGGTTTCCCCACGCTCAACACGGCCGCCTGGAACCAGGTCCGTCGGGAATTTGGGAGTGTGGTCAAGGACCCGTTCAGGGCAGAAGGGGCAGTTCGGGCGGGATTCCTCGATTTGCCGTGTGAAATCCACCGGCTCAAGCTTGAAACCCACAAAGTGCCCCACCAGCGCACTCTCGCCGGTCAGCGGGTCCCAGCGGATTTCCGTACGGACCTGAGATTCCGCGAAGCCTATGCTCGGGTCCAGGCAGCGCGCGATCTTCTCCTGGCGGCGAAATTCGATTCTCATAGTTCCTCCTTTGCATATCGCCTTGCGATCCTCTATCCCATAAGCCACTTCGCTTGAGCGGCGGTAAAGGTCTTGGTAGCATAGAAAATAATAGACCTAATATTTGATGGCAAATTCTATTTCCCCTCCCCTTGTGGGAGGGGATTAAGGGGAGGGGAATGTAACTGATTGACATACATTAATTTTATCACCCTCACCCCAACCCTCTCCCATCAAGGGAGAGGGGGACTTTTTGACCTTCGTTATCCTTTTTGCTTGCCGTTGGGTCATACGGTTAGGCGTTGACCTCCGCTTTCAAACTGTTGATGATAGGTGAGATCACAGGACGGCAGGACCAGAAGCTTCCTAACCGGTCAAACCGGTCGTTATTTGTCTTCCGAAAAGAAAAAGGAGCAGTGTCATGGCCCTCTCTCCGCTGGCCGGCCGCCCGGCACCGGCCGAACTCCTGATCGACGTCGAAAGACTCCAGAACGCGTACTATACCTGCCGGCCGGACCCCAAAGATCCACGGCAACGGGTCCAGTTCGGCACCAGCGGCCATCGGGGGACTCCCGAGGAAGGAACGTTCACGGAATCCCATATCCTGGCCACGACCCAGGCGATTTGCGATTATCGAGTCTATATGGGGATCAACGGCCCCCTTTTCATGGGAAAAGACACCCATGCTCTGTCGATTCCCGCAGAACGCACGGCCCTCGAAGTGCTGGCAGCCAATCGCATCGAAACCATGGTTCAGCGTGACGACGGCTTCACGCCCACCCCGGCCGTCTCTCGTGAGATCCTGTGCTACAATCGGGGCCGCAAGGAAGGGCTGGCGGACGGCATCGTGATCACCCCTTCCCACAACCCTCCACGGGACGGCGGGTTCAAATACAACCCACCCCACGGAGGGCCCGCGGAGACGGAGGTCACCCAATGGATCCAGGACAGAGCCAACGCGCACCTTCGCGCCGACAATCGAGAGGTGAGGCGGGTGACTTACGATGCCGCTCTGAAGAGTGCGACCACCCATTTCCATGATTTTATCCTCCCTTATGTGCGGGACCTGGCCGCTGTCATCGATATGGACCGCATCCGGTCCGCGGGCGTACGGATAGGCGTCGATCCTCTGGGGGGATCGGCCGTGAATTACTGGGAACCCGTCAGGGATGTCTACCGACTCGACATCACCTTGGTCAATTCCGTCGTGGACCCGACGTTTCGTTTCATGACGGTGGACCATGACGGGAACATCCGGATGGACTGCTCCAGCCCCTATGCCATGGCTCGGCTGGTCACGGTGAAGGATCACTTTGACATCGCTTTCGGAAACGACCCGGACGCCGACCGCCACGGCATCGTCACCCCATCCATGGGACTTCTGAATCCGAACCACTACCTGGCCGCAGCCGTCCATTACTTGCTCACGCATCGTCCGCAATGGCCCGAAACGGCGGTGGTGGGAAAGACGGTGGTGAGCAGCGTCCTGATCGACCGGGTGGTCACGGCCCTCGGGCGACGAGTATCCGAGGTGCCGGTCGGCTTCAAGTGGTTTGTAGAGGGCCTTTTGAGCGGCTCTTACTGTTTCGGAGGCGAGGAAAGCGCCGGGGCGAGTTTCCTGAGGCGCGACGGCACCGTCTGGACCACCGACAAGGATGGGCTGATCCTGGGCCTTTTGGCGGCTGAAATCACCGCACGTACCGGGAAGAACCCTGGTGAACTCTACCGGGAACTGACGGCCCGTTATGGTACGCCGTACTATCGCCGGATCGACGTGCCCGCCACGCACGCGGAAAAGGCCGCTCTCGGGCGGCTTTCCCCGGAGGCCATAACGGCCACGGAGTTGGCGGGCGAACCGATCCTATCCAAGCTCTCCTGCGCTCCGGGCAACGGGGCGCCGATCGGAGGGCTCAAGGTGATCACCGAAAACGGGTGGTTCGCGGCTCGGCCCTCGGGAACGGAAGACCTTTACAAGGTTTACGCCGAGAGTCTGAAAGACGAGGCTCACCTGGCGGCCCTCATCGAGGAAGCCAAGGCGGTGGTGAAAAAAACTCTGGAACATGCGGCGTGAAGGGTTTTTGTAGGCCGCTCGATGGAGGGAGCTTGCCGGTTTGCGGGCGGAACATCGGCGCCGGCTGCAGGTTCACTCCGGTGTGGATTTCAGCAAAACGGCCACATCCGCAGGACTTTTCCAGTAAGGCGCACGCCGCGCCGGTAAGGGACTGCCTGAGAATACCCCTCACCCTTTTGGGATAGAGTGTACGTTTTTTCGCGTAGGGGCGGTTCGCAAAGAGCACTTCAGGAGCGACTCCTGCCCTGTAGGAGCCGGCTTGCCGGCGATCAGGGTCAGGGCGGCATTGCCGGTTTTACGGTTCGCGGGCAAGCCCGCTCCTACCGATAACGAAATACAGGGGCGGCGCCTTGCCGGAAAACCGGGCCGATTCCTTGTAGGGGCGCAGCGGCGCTGCGCCCCTACTTGCCGGCGACCCCGATCGCGGCGAGGGCGCCGCTCCCACAGATGGTTTGCATCGCGGCTGTAGGGGTACGGCATGCCGAGCCACTACAAGAACAAAGAACCTCATCAGGGCCCGACTTTCATAGGCTTGTTTTTTCCTTCGTTTCCAAGCTCCGGCTTGGGAACGGCCTCATGGGAATCGAAGCTGGAGCTTCTGCACAGTTGTGTTCCCAAGCCGGAGCTTGGGAACAAGGGGATTAATCCCCTCCCCTTGTGGGAGGGGATTAAGGGGAGGGGGGAGAGGGGGATTTTGGCGTTGTTCCCAAGCCGGAGCTTGGGAACAAGGTGGAATTTCCAGAGAATTTTAACATCTCCAGCCCAAACAGGCCTCGGCAGCATCAGGCGGCGCGGAAACAGACGCGGGTTCCTTCCATCGTCCGTGCCACCCGTCCCTCGTCTTCAAGCCACACCAGGTGGGCGAGGATTTCCTGAAACGCCATCCAGCGTTCCAGGAGGTCCAGGTCGTCTCCGAAAATCACCAAAGACACGGTGAAGGCATCCCCAGCCCCGGCATCCAAGGCTTCCAGCACCCGCCGCGTTCTGTCTTCGTGATGCACGTGGATCGACCGAATTCTTCCGTTGAGGTCGACGATGGGGTTGCCGTGCCCCGGAAGGGTCCTTGAGACCTTCAAGCCTACCAGGCCGCTCAACGACCTGAGGTAGGAGCCCAGCGGATTGGTAAGCGGATTGGCGGGACAGGCGGAGATGTTGGGCGTGATGGGGTCGAGCACATGGTCACCGGAAAACAGAAGACCCGAGTTTTTTTCGAAAAGGCAGGTGTGGCCGACGGTGTGCCCCGGGGTGTGGAGGGGCAAAAACCTGAAGGGCTGCCGTGCGATCACCTCACCGTGACGATAAAAGCGGTCGGGACGGAACGGAACGATGGCGTCCATAAGCAATGCGGTAGCCGCTCCCAACATCCCCACCATCTTGCGCGGCATGCCGTGTTCGACATAGAAGCCTTCGGGGCCCACCATGGTATCGGGGCGCCGCTCGAAGGTCCGCAACAGATTGAAATCCTCCCTGGCCATATAGACGGCGGCTCTGGACCTTTTGCGGACGAGCGCCGCCAATCCGCAATGATCGCTGTGGTAATGGGTGATAAAGACGGTGTGGATACTCTCCCACCGCACGTCCAGATCCCGAAGGGCCTCGTCGAGGGCGTCTGAGGCTTCGGGCGTGTTCACCCCGGCATCGATCAGGATGTGCCCTTCGCAGTCCTCCAGCAGGTAGAGATTGACCGCCTTGAGTCGGAACGGAAGAGGGAGCGTGATGGTGTGGACCCTGGAAACCCCGGATGACAACGGCATCACAAGTGACAATGGACGTCTCCTCTCTTTTTATGGGCGTTTTCTTTCCCGTCCTCTGCGCACCGATTTCGGTGCCGGAGACAATCTTCGAGAACGCATCCGGCGACGTTGAATTCATCTTAACCCATCGGGAGAGAACTCTCACACATCAACGCGGAGAGCGGACTGTCTCAGCACCTTCCACCACCTAAATCACCATCTGCGCTGTCGACGCCTATGTTCATGGCCGTCGACTTGGGTTAAAGTGCCCTCGAACGTTGGAACAGCTCACCGGAAAGACACCTGCCGTTAGGGACCGGGTCAACCTGTACGCCTGTCCCACTCCTTCTCCGGTTCGGCATCATCTCATAACTGGCGGGTTTTTCCATAAACCGAAACACCTTAACTGGATATCCATTGGAATGAAACGACTTGACGACTACCGGCTGAAGTTGGGCGAACTGGAACTGGTCCCGCTGGTGATCGGCGGCATGGGTGTGGACATTTCCACGACCGAACTGGCGCTGGAAGCGGCCAGGCTTGGCGGCATCGGACACATCTCGGACGCCATGCTCCCCACCGTCGCCGATCGTCGATTCCACACCCGCTTCGTCGCGAAAAAGCTCGAACGACACAAGCTCCACCTCCTGAACCCGAACAAATCGGCCGTCCAATTCGACCTGGACGAACTGGCCGAGGCAACCCGCCTTCATGTGGCCTACACCATGGAGCACAAGCACGGCCCGGGGCTGATTTTCATCAACTGCATGGAAAAGCTGACCATGAACAACCCCCGCGACACCCTCAGGGTGCGCCTGAGGGCAGCCCTGGACGCGGGAATCGACGGGATCACGCTGAGTGCCGGCCTTCACCTAGGATCCTTTAAGCTGATCGCCGACCATCCCCGCTTCCGAGACGCGAGGTTGGGCATCATCGTTTCATCGGTCCGAGCGCTCAACCTGTTCCTCAAGCGCTCCGCGCGTATCAAGCGCCACCCCGACTACATCGTGGTGGAAGGGCCGCTGGCCGGCGGCCACCTGGGTTTCGGTCCGGACTGGCGCGAGCACGACCTGAAGACCATCGTCGCCGAAGTGCTGCAGTTCCTGCGCAGCGAAGTGTTTGCCATCCCGGTTATACCCGCGGGAGGGATTTTCACCGGAACCGATGCGGTGGAATACCTGGAGATGGGCGCCGCGGCGGTGCAGGTGGCGACCCGCTTTACCGTCACCCGCGAATGCGGGCTGCCGGACGACGTGAAGCAGGAATATTTCAGGGCCGGCGAGGAGGACATCGAGGTGAACTTGTTGTCTCCCACCGGGTACCCCATGCGCATGCTGAAACATTGCCCCGCGGTCGGATCCAAGACACGCCCCCATTGCGAGGCTTACGGATACCTCCTGGACGGAAGCGGTCGCTGCGCCTATCTGGAAGCCTATCATGGAGCGGTCGCAAACGGCGGGATCGACGGCGCCCGCAGCCTGGAGAAAATCTGCCTGTGCACTCACATGCGAAAATTCCAGTGCTGGACCTGCGGCCACACCACCTATCGGCTGAAGGACACCACCCGCCGACTCGCCGACGGGAGCTACCAACCGCTCACCGCCGAACACGTTTTTCGCGACTACCAGTTCAGCACCGACCATCGGATCGCTCTACCCGAACCTGAACCCTAGGAGCGTGTACTAGAACTCAGAATCAACCCTTTAGGGCAACGCAATTTCGCACACTTTCCACCTTGTTCCCAAGCTCCAGCTTGGGAACACAAGTGTGGAGAAGCTCCAGCTTCGGTTCCCATGAAGCCGTGACCCATGCGAACCCGCCACAAAATCCATGGTAGCGTAGAAAATAATAGACCTAACATTTGATGCCAAATTCTATTTCCCCTCCCCTTGTGGGAGGGGATTAAGGGGAGGGGGCAGAGGGAGACTTTTTGACCTTCGTCATCCTTTTTGCTTAAGGTCTCCACTTTTTATTTTACCAAATCTTTTCCAGCGAGGCGAAGCTGGAGCTTCCAGGGCAGGCCGTTCCCAAGCTGGAGCTTGGGAACGAGGAGAAAAGACAGCGAGTTTCAGCTGCAGCAGGAGGGAAGCTGGAGCTTGGGAACGAGGGGAAATTGAGGGCCCGTTTTCTCGCGTAGGGGCGCAGCGGCGCTGCATCCCTACGTCCCTAGGAGACGCATGCCCTGTAGGAGCCGGCTTACCGGCGACCCCGATCGCGGCCAAGGCCGCTCCTAGCAGCCGGGCGCGTTGCGCCCGCTTTCGCGGGCGCCATGCGCCCCGCATCACTGCACCGCCGCCTCGGCCGCTTCTTCCCCGTTTTGAGGATTGACGTGCACGACCGTGAGCTGGTCGCCCTGGAGTTCCACCCGGATGGTCGCACCGTCTCGGATGTCGCCGGCGATGAGGGCCCGGCCGATCCGGGTCTCCAGTTGGTGCTGGAGGTAGCGCTTGAGGGGCCGGGCGCCGTAGACCGGGTCGTAGCCGGCCGCCGCGATGAATTCTTTCGCAGCATCGCTGATTTCGAGACGAATCCTCCGGTCCTTGAGGCGCCGCTCCAGGTCGGCGGTGAGAAGTCCCACGATCTGCTTGACTTCTTCGCGTGTGAGGGGCTTGAAGAGCACGATATCGTCCACCCGGTTGAGGAACTCGGGCCGGAAGTGGCGCCTGAGGGCGCTCATCACCCGCTCCCGAGCCTCCTCCTTGATTTCACCGCGGTCCGTTACGCCTTCCAGCAGGTATTCTGAGCCGATGTTGCTCGTCATGATGATCACCGTGTTCTTGAAATCCACGGTGCGGCCCTGGGCGTCGGTCAGGCGCCCGTCGTCCAGGATCTGGAGAAGCACGTTGAAAACGTCGTGGTGCGCCTTTTCAATTTCGTCGAAAAGGATCACGCTGTAGGGTTTCCGGCGCACGGCTTCAGTGAGCTGCCCGCCTTCCTCGTAGCCCACATAGCCCGGAGGGGCTCCGATGAGCCTCGAAACCGTGTGTTTTTCCATGTATTCGCTCATGTCGATTCGAACGAGGTTGTCCTCCGAATCGAAGAGCGCTTCCGCCAGGGTTTTCGCCAGCTCGGTCTTTCCCACCCCGGTGGGGCCGAGGAAGATGAAGGATCCGATGGGCCGGCGGGGATCCTTGATGCCCGAGCGCGCGCGAAGCACCGCATCGGCCACCAATTGGACGGCTTCATCCTGACCCACCACGCGCCGGTGAAGGATTTCATCGAGCCGGAGCAGTTTTTCCCGTTCCCCTTCCACCAGCTTCGCTACGGGGATGCCGGTCCAGCGGGATACGATTTCGGCGATTTCTTCTTCGGTCACTTCTTCGCGGAGCAGCCGCGCTCCCCTCTGTTCGCTGGAAAGACGCTCTTCTTCTTGCTTCAACTGGCGTTCCAGCTCGGCCAGCTTACCGTATTTCAGTTCGGCAACCCGGCTGAGGTCGTACTGGCGTTCGGCCAACTCCATTTCATGGCGCACCTTTTCGATGGATTCTCGGAGTGCCTGCACCTTCTTGATGGCTTCCTTTTCCCTTTCCCACTGGGCTTTCATGGCGCCGCCCTTTTCGCGAAGGGCCGCCAGTTCCTTGCGGAGCGCCTCCAGCCGTTCCCGGCTGGCTTTGTCGCGTTCCTTATTCAAGGCCGCCTCTTCAATCTCGAGCTGCATGATACGGCGGGTCACTTCGTCCAGTTCCGCGGGCATGGAATCGATTTCGGTGCGGATCATGGCACAGGCTTCGTCCACCAGGTCGATCGCCTTGTCGGGAAGGAACCGGTCCGTGATGTAGCGGTTGGAAAGGACCGCCGCGGCCACCAGAGCGCTGTCCTGGATGCGCACGCCGTGATGCACCTCAAACCGTTCGCGAAGACCGCGAAGGATCGAGATGGTGTCTTCCACCGTGGGCTGCTCCACCAGCACGGGCTGAAAGCGCCGTTCCAGGGCCGCGTCCTTTTCGATGTGCTTTCGGTATTCGTCCAGGGTCGTAGCGCCGATGCAGTGGAGTTCCCCGCGGGCGAGCATGGGCTTCAGCATGTTGCCTGCGTCGATGGCCCCTTCCGCCTTTCCGGCCCCGACGATCGTGTGAAGCTCATCGATGAAAAGGAGGATCCTGCCTTCCGATTCCTTGATTTCCTGGAGAACCGCTTTGAGCCGTTCTTCGAATTCGCCGCGGTACTTGGCACCCGCAACCAGGGCCCCCATGTCGAGAGCGAAGATGGTCTTGTCTTTGAGGCCTTCCGGGACGTCCCCGCGGACGATCCGGTGGGCGAGTCCTTCCACGATGGCGGTCTTTCCCACTCCCGGCTCACCGATGAGCACCGGGTTGTTCTTGGTTTTACGGCTGAGGATGCGGATCACCCGACGGATTTCCGAATCCCGCCCAATGACGGGGTCCAGTTTTCCGGTTCGAGCTTCCTGAACCAGATCCCGCCCGTATTTTTGGAGCGCCTCGTAGGTGGTTTCCGGGGTGGCGGAGGTCACCCGCTGGTGGCCGCGGACGTTGGTGAGGGTGCGCAGGATCAGGTCGCGACCGATGTTGAATTCCTGGAGCACCCGTCCCGCCGGCGTGGTACTGCCTTCGTCCACAAACGCGAGCAGCAGGTGTTCGACGGAAACGTACTCGTCCTTGAGGCGCTCCGCCTCTTCCTGGGCTTTCACCAGAAGCCGGTTGAGTCGTTGCGTGACGTAGACCTTTCCGGGTTCCGCCCCGGGCCCGCTCACCCGGGGTTTCTTGTCCAGTTCCTGGACGATCCGCTCGGTCACCGATTCCACCGGAATCTCCATCCGCCGGAGCAACCGGGGAACAAGTCCGTCGCTTTGCTCGAGAAGTGCCAGCAGCAGGTGTTCGCCGTCCACTTCCTGATGTCCGAAACGAACGGCCTTGGTCTGTGCCGCCTGAAGCGCTTCCTGCGATTTGACCGTGAACTTATTCAGATCCATGGGATAAAGTCTCCTCCATCATATTCTGTACGGCTTTCGGCCGGTTTCAAATTTCCATTGAAAAGGCAGCTTTGAGGTCCCCCTGAAGATCTCCGGGCATCCTTTCGCCCAAGGGAGAGACCCCAAAGACCTCGCAACCGGGAGGCAGGCTGAGTGCCCGCTTCCTGGAAAGTCTCTTCTATTCGAACAAATCCCCTTCGAGTTCCCGGATCTTGGCCTCGAGGCTTTCGATCCGCTCCATCAGTTCCAGCACCACCCCGATCCCGGCATAGTTCAGGCCCAGGTCTCGCCTGAGCCGGATGATTTTCCGGACGAGAGGCACAGCGGAGACCTCGAAAAGAAGCCTTTCGTCCTCCCGCGCCTCCACGGGATCCAGAAGGCCCAGTCGAACCAGGCGGCGGATGAACTCGGGATGAACCCCCGTCTCGGCGGCCACGTCGTAAACGTCAAGGTAAGCTTCCAACCGGGACGTCCGCCTCAACCGGATCATGAACGCTCGTTGTCCTGACATCGGGATTTCCCCCAATGATCTTTCGATTCAGATCGTTCAGTTTCGAGGGTTGAAGGATGAGGCCTCGCGCAACGCTTCGAACAGTTCCCGTTCCTTTTTGCTCAACCGCTTGGGGACGACGATCTTGACCACCGCGTAGAGGTCCCCCGCCGTCCCTCTGGGATTCGGCATGCCTTTGCCGCGAAGCCGAAGCTTCTGTCCGCTCTGTGTTCCGGCTGGGATCTTGAGGGTCACGGGACCCGAAAGGGTCTGAAGGTGCACTTCCGCACCCAGCGCCGCCTCCCAGGGACTGACCGGAAGATCCATGACCAGGTTCCGGCCTTCAAGGCGATAGACGGGGTGCTGTTCCACCTGGATTTTCAGGTACAGGTCTCCGCGTTTTCCGCCGCCGAGGCCTTCCGAACCCTGACCGGGGAGGCGGATCTTCTGTCCCGGAAGGATTCCCGGGGGCACCTTCACTTCCAGCGTTCGGGTCTCGGTGACGACGCGTCCGTCGGGCGTGGTCCGGGGAACCTGAAACGTGATGGTCTTCGTGGTTCCCCGGAAGGCTTCTTCGAGACTCACGCTCAAAACCGCCTCCTGGTCGGCTCCGGGCCGACTCCACGCCCCGGCCGCCGGCCCGGTTCGCCCCGCAGACCCTCGCGCCTGGCGGAATCCACGCGAACCAAAAAGCACATCAAAAAAATCGCTGAAATCGCCGCCGGACTCAGACCAGAAGAACTGACTCCCACCCCCCTGACCACCGAAATCGAAGTGCGCGTCCCAGCCCGGAGGCGGCCGGAATTCCTGGCCTTCCTTCCAGTGAGCGCCAAGTTGGTCGTACTTCCGCCGCTTTTCCGGGTCTTTCAGGACTTCGTAGGCTTCGCTGACTTCCTTGAACTTCTCTTCGGCTCCTGGTTCCTTGTTGACGTCCGGATGGTACTTCCGAGCCAGTTTCCGGTAAGCGCGCTGGATATCCTGCTGGGACGCATCCCGCGGGACCCCCAGGACCTCGTAATAGTCTCGAAACTTAACCGCCATCGACTTCCACTCCCTCCAGGCTGAGACGGCGACACCCACAACCGAATGAGTTTCACACAAGACGATGCCGCTCACATCATGACCACAACGAGGTCGGATCGGCAAGTTCGACCTTTACCGCTCGGTGTATTCGGCGTCGATCACGTCTTCGCCGCCGCTTTCCGGCCGCTGCCGCTCTCGCTCGGCGCCCCCGGAACCCGCTTCTCCGGCTTGTCGGTAAGCCGCCGCGGCCACCATCTGGAGCGCCTGCTGGATGTCGCTCGAAAGCTGCGTGAACCGTTCCTTGGTCGTTGCAGGATCGGCCACGGCCTTGCGGGCCTCCTCAATCAGCCCTTCACAGCGGGACTTTTCGTGGACCGGAACCTTGTCGCCCAGATCCTTCAAGGTCCGCTCCAACTGGTAGGCGAGCGTATCCACCTGGTTCCGCGCCTCCACCGTTTCACGCCGGCGCTTGTCTTCGGCGGCATGAGCCTGAGCGTCCCGCACCATCCGTTCCACTTCGCTCTTTTCCAGATTGGTGGACTCGGAGATGGTCACCTTCTGTTCCTTTCCGGTCTCCATGTCGCGCGCCGTGACGTTCAGAATCCCATTGGCGTCGATGTCGAAGGTCACCTTGATCTGCGGAACGCCTCGAGGAGCCGGCCGGATTCCTTCCAGCCGGAAGCGGCCCAGCACCCGGTTGTCGGCGGCCATTTCGCGTTCCCCTTGGAGCACCACGATGTCCACGGCCGTCTGGTTGTCTTCCGCCGTGGAAAAGATTTCTTCGCGGCGGCACGGAATGGTCGTGTTCCGTTCGATGAGCTTCGTCATGACGCCTCCGAGGGTCTCCACACCCAGGGAAAGCGGCGTCACATCGAGCAGGACCACGTCTTCCACTTCGCCTTTGAGAACGGCCGCCTGGATAGCGGCTCCAACCGCCACCACTTCATCCGGGTTCACGCTCATGTTGGGCTGCTTTCCGCCCGTAAGTTTCCTCACCAGTTCCTGGACGGCCGGAATGCGCGTGGAACCCCCTACCAGAATCACTTCGTCGATATCGGCGGCCGAGAGCTTCGCGTCGGCCAGAGCCTGGTTCACCGGACCCATGCAGCGCTCCACCAGATCGTGAGTCAGCGCTTCGAACTTGGCCCGCGACAGCTTCATCACCAGGTGCTTGGGCCCCGTGGCGTCCGCCGTGATGAAGGGCAGGTTGATCTCGGTTTCCGCCGTGGTCGACAGTTCGCACTTGGCCTTCTCGGCGGCTTCATACAGGCGCTGGAGCGCCTGGCGGTCGTTTCGAAGATCGATCCCCGTGTCCTTCCGGAATTCGTCGGCGATCCAATCCACCACGCGCTTGTCGAAATCGTCGCCGCCGAGGTGCGTGTCACCCGCCGTGGCTCTGACTTCGCAAACACCGTCTCCCACGTCGAGAATGGAAACATCGAACGTACCGCCGCCCAGGTCGAAAACCAGAATGGTCTCGTTTTTCTTCTTTTCCAGGCCGTACGCCAGAGCCGCCGCCGTGGGTTCGTTGATGATCCGGAGGACCTTGAGGCCCGCGATCTCCCCGGCATCTTTCGTGGCCTGGCGCTGCGCGTCGTTGAAGTAGGCCGGCACCGTGATCACCGCTTCCTGGACCCGTTCCCCAAGGTAGCGGGACGCGTCGTCTACGAGCTTTCGAAGCACCTGCGCGGAAACTTCCTCGGGGGCGACCAGCTTCCCACGAATGTTGAACCGCACCGCATCGTTCGGTCCACGGACCACTTCGTAGGATACGATCTTGGATTCTTCGTCCACTTCCCCCCACTTGCGGCCGATGAAGCGCTTGGCCGAAGTGATGGTGGCGCGGGGGTTCATAATGGCCTGCCGCCGGGCCACCTGACCCACAAGGCGCTGGCCGTCTTCCGTATAGGCCACCACTGACGGCGTCGTGCGGGACCCTTCCGCATTGGGGATCACCGTCGCCTTGCCGTTTTCCCACACGGCAACCACCGAATTCGTCGTTCCCAGGTCAATGCCTACCGCTTTCGCCATGTCGTTCACCTCCCACAAACCACATTACTTTAACTTCTTGGATTTATTTGTAAATGAGATTGTGCTCGATTGCAAGTTAATCACGATCGCCGAAGTTTCCAGGGGGCGTCTGATACAATTTTGTCGCTATTGCTGAACCAGCGAAAAAGATCAGCGGGCGCACCCCTCCGCGGGTTGATGCGGATCACCGCCACGGGGCCGGCCGCCCCCCCCCACCACCACCGGCAACGGGCCGCTCGATTCTACGCCGTTCTCCCAGTTGAGCCTTGCCCCTACGGCGCCCGGTCTCTATAATGCCTTCCAATTTCGAAGCGCGTTTTTTCATGCCTCTGCGCCGCTCCAAGCGGCCGGAAAATCTTCCAGGGGGTGCGTCTGTGCGAGTCTCACCCGAATCCCGAAAGAAAGCACGCCTCATGAATCTCGAGAAGCCCGTGCGGCATTTGGTCCTTGCGCTCCTGCTTATTCTGTTGGCGACCCCGGCCTGGGGCGAGTATGTCGCCGACGTGTTCGAGGTGACGCTCAGGACCGGGCCCAGTACCTCCCACAAGATCGTGGCGATGCTCAAGTCCGGGCAGGCCGTCCAGGTGCTGGAAGAAGGAGAAGGCTGGACCCGCGTCAAGGTCTCTTCCGGCCCGGGGGCCGGCAATGAAGGCTGGCTGTTGAGCCGATTTCTCATGAAACGGGCCCCCTATGAAGCGCTTGCTCAGAAGTTGCAACAGGAGAACGCGGAACTCAAGGAAAAGCTAGCCACCCTGGAAAACCATTGGAGTACGGCGGCGTCCCGGGAAAAGCAGCTTTCGCAGGAACTTGCCGAAACATCTCAGGCAATTGAAAGCCTGAGGTCGGAATACGAAACGTTGAAGGAGGGCGCTTCCGAGTACCTGGAGCTCAAGGCGCAGTTCGAGGAAACCCGGGCCGCCTTGGAATCCGCCGAAGAAACGGTGAAAAAACTCGCCATGGAAAACGAAAACCTGCGCTTTTCTCAGAAGATCAAATGGTTCGTAACGGGAGCGGCCGTGCTCCTTTGCGGATGGGTCATCGGGCTCATCATGGGCCGCCAGCAAAAGAAGCGGCGGGCCGCCTACCTCTAGAAAATCGTTCACTACCGGACCACTGAATCCCTATCTTCACTTCACGGGCACGAAGCAAACGCATTGGGATCGGGGCACGTCTCCCGGTCCGAGGATGCGGACGCCGCGGCCCTCGCCCACGACTTCCAGCAGCGGAACGGCCTCGCCTGCAAGGGCCGCCTCGGCCGGAAACAGCTGCAGGCGAGCCCTCCGCCGTTGCCGTCGCGTCCCAGGCGATCGCCCGCAAGTTTCTTCTTCTGCCGGTGAGTTCCCTCTCTCGGCGATCCCCCTCTTTTCTGTGATATTTCCGTTACAGAAACTTTCCGAGTGAAAAAGTACAATCAAAGCCCTTGACAAAAGATCAGAGGCTGGTAGGGTCAGCGTTGAACATTTGAGTTGAAATCATTTGTAGTCAAACGCTTTGCCTGCCGGCACAACGTGGCGGCACCCAGCCACAGGCAGCCGAAGATCTCGAAAGGAGGACGACATGGGCAAACATCAATGCCGAATCATCATCCCGGATCTCGACAGCCAGGTGGACCAGAACGAAGAATGGATCTATGTGGAAAAGGACGGGCGCCGGCTGAAGCTGCGTCTCCACGATTACGGGCAGCTTTACAAGATCCCCGGTCTGTACGAAAAGATCTTCTACGAGGAACTCAACTGCGATTCTCCCAGTGTGGTCTGCGGACTGCTCGGTGACGCACTCCGAGAAACCGGCAACCCCGACGGAGACCTTCGGGTCTTCGACTTCGGTGCCGGAAACGGAATGGTGGGGGAAAAAATCAAGCAGCTGGGCTGCGAACTCTTGGTCGGCGTCGACATTCTGCCGGAAGCCAAGGAGGCCACCGAAAGGGATCGGCCTGGGCTCTATGACCGGTATTACGTGTTAAACCTGGCCGACCTGGAAGACGACATCCGCAAGCGGCTGGAAAGCTACAACTTCAACACCCTGGTGACGGTGGCGGCTCTCGGCTTCAACGACATCCCGACCCAGGCGTTCCTCAACGCCTTCAATCTGCTTCAGGACGAAGCCTGGGTGGCGTTCAACATCAGGGATCGCTTCCTCTCCGAAAGCGACGATACGGGTTACCGGCAGGCGCTCGAGAGCATGATCAACAACAACTTCGAGATCATGAAGGAAACCCGTTACTGCCATCGGCTCTCCCTGAACGGCGAGGAACTATGCTACCACGCCATCGTGGGCCGAAAGACGGGTAACGTGGATATCGCATCGTTCGTTTCCAACTGATCAGCTCCGCGCGCAAAAAAAAAAAACGAATCCGACGGTAACGTGATTCCAAGTCGTTCTCTGACGCTTCGAAAACAGAAAGGACCAGGACTATGAAGAACGAGAAATTTCTTTTTACATCCGAATCAGTAACGGAAGGTCACCCGGACAAGGTCGCCGATAAGATATCGGATTCTGTGCTGGACGCCATCATAGCGGAAGACAAGGGCTGCCGGGTGGCGTGCGAAACCCTTGTGACAACCGGCATGGCCATGGTGGCCGGCGAAATCACCACAGACTCCTGGGTGGACATCCCGGAAATCGTTCGGAACACCATTCGCGACATCGGCTATGAGCATTCGGACATGGGATTCGATTGGAAAACCTGTGCCGTGATCACGAGCATCGACAAGCAGTCGCCGGACATCAGCCAGGGAGTCACGGCCGGAGAGGGCATGTTCGAAGAACAGGGCGCCGGCGATCAGGGCCTCATGTTCGGCTACGCCTGCGACGAAACCCCGACCCTGATGCCCATGCCCATCCATTACGCCCACCGTATCACGCGGAAGCTGACGGAAGCGCGCAAGAGCGGGGCGCTCCATTTCCTCCGCCCCGACGGCAAGTCCCAGGTCACCATCGAATATGAAGGCGGAAAGCCTTTGCGCGTGGACGCCGTGGTCGTGGCCGCTCAGCACAGCCCGGAGGTAACCTACGAAGAGCTTCGGGACGGCATCATGGAAGAAGTGATCAAAAAGGCCATCCCGGAAAGGTACCTGGATGAACGGACCAAGTTCTTCATCAACGCCACCGGTCGATTCGTGATCGGCGGTCCCATGGGCGATTGCGGCCTAACGGGTCGAAAGATCATCGTGGATACCTACGGCGGGCAGGGGCGCCATGGGGGCGGCTGCTTTTCCGGCAAGGACCCGTCCAAGGTGGACCGGACCGCGTCCTACATGGCCCGCTACGTCGCCAAGAACATCGTGGCCGCCGGTCTGGCACAAAAGTGCGAAGTGCAGCTTGCCTACGCCATCGGCGTCGCCGAACCCGTGAGCGTCATGGTGGACACCTTCGGGACCGGCAAGGTCAAGGACAGTCAAATCACCCGGTTTGTTCGCCAGACCTTCGACCTCAGGCCCGCCCAAATGATTTCCAAGCTGAAACTGCTCCGGCCCATATTCAAGGAAACCGCCGCATACGGCCATTTCGGGCGAAACAACCCGAACTTTACCTGGGAAAAGACGGACCAGGCCGAGGCGCTGGCGGAACTGGCCGGCATCAGCGAACCATCCCTGCCTGAAGTGGAAGAATCCCCCCGGGAAGGCACCCGCAAGAAGATAACCGTCGTCCGCTAGCCGAAAATTTTCCGCCGGTTCCGATAACACCGGACCGCGGGGGCGCCCCCCGCGGTCTTCATCCTTCGGCAGCCCGGGAAACGTGCGCGCATCCGACGTGCGACGCGACACCGCGGCCGGCTCCGTCGGCGTACACCATCGCAAGCAACCAGAGAAAGGATCGTGCCATGAACCATGACGTGAAGGATCTGAAACTCGCCAACGAAGGAAGACAGCGCATCGAGTGGGCGGCCCAGGCCATGCCCGTCCTGGACGGCATCGAAAGGCGCTTCATCAAAGCAAGACCGCTCCAGGGCGTGACGCTCGCCGCCTGTCTCCACGTGACCACGGAAACCGGACGTCTCATGCAGGTGCTCAAGGCCGGGGGCGCCGAAGTGCTGCTATGCGCTTCCAATCCGCTCTCCACGCAGGACGACGTGGCGGCGTCCCTTGTGGTCCACGACAAAATCCCGGTGTTTGCCATCAAGGGGGAAGACCGGGACACGTACTTCCGGCACATCCACCAGGTGCTGGACGCCAAGCCACGGATCACCATGGATGACGGCGCCGACCTGGTGTCGACCCTCCACAGCGAAAGACGGGACCAACTTTCCGATATCATCGGCGGCACCGAGGAAACCACGACCGGAGTGATCCGCCTGAGGAGTATGGCCGAAAAGGGCGTGCTGGGTTATCCCATCATCGCGGTAAACGACGCCAACACGAAACACCTTTTCGACAACCGCTACGGGACGGGCCAGAGCACGGTGGACGGGATCGTTCGGGCCACCAACCGCCTGCTCGCCGGATGCACATTCGTGGTGAGCGGCTACGGGTGGTGCGGCCGCGGCGTCGCCATGCGCGCGGCAGGGTTGGGGGCCCGCGTGATCGTGACGGAAGTGGACCCGCTCCGGGCTCTGGAAGCGGTCATGGACGGCTACACGGTGGCCCCCATGGAGGAAGCGGCTAAAATCGGAGACTTCTTCTGCACCGTAACCGGCGACATGCATGTGCTCCGAAAGGAACACTTCGAAAAGATGAAAGACGGCGCCATCCTCTGCAACTCCGGCCACTTCGACATCGAAATCGATCTCGAATCCCTGAAGGCGACGGCGACGGACCGCCGCTTGATCCGCGACCAGGTGGAAGAGTTTACACTTCCCAACGGCCGGCACATCAACGTGCTCTCCGAAGGCCGGCTGGTGAACCTGGCGGCTGCGGAAGGGCATCCCTCCAGCGTGATGGACATGAGTTTCGCCAACCAGGCGCTCTGTGCCGCCTACATGGCCCAAAACGGCAAGGACACCCCGAAGGGCGTCATGGGCGTCCCGGAAGAAATCGACCGCGAGATCGCCCGGCTCAAGCTTCAGGCCATGGGTATCGCCATCGACACTCTCACCCCGGAACAGGAGAGGTACCTGAACTCTTGGGAAATGGGGACGTAACTTCGGTTTTCGTCCAGCACGTAAACCGGACAATGGAAAAGAGGCGGATATGGGCAATCCGCCCCTCTTTCTGATGCGAGAGTCTCCTTACCGGACGACGCCCGGCAGGACCCTTCATTTCTTGAAAAAGATATAGACCGCCAGTCCCGCCAGGATGACGGCGAAAATCCTCTTGAAATGCGCCGTCGTGACATGTTCCAGCAGGCGAGCACCCACCTGGGCTCCCAGCACGCCCCCCACGCCCAGAAGCAGGCCGGCCCGGTAGTCCACGTTGGCCAACTTGTTGTGCGCCAAAAGGGCCGAAAAGGAAATCACCAGGATGGCCATAAACGAGGTACCCACGGCCTTCTGGGCGGGAAAGCCTAGGAAAAGGAGGAGCGGGATCATGAGGAACCCGCCCCCCAGTCCGGTGAAGGACGCTCCAATCCCCACCAGAATTCCGCTGGCGACCATGATCCACCAGGCAACAGTCATCGAACGGCACTCCTGAAGGTTCCACGTTCAGGTCACGCGGCACCCGAAGCGCTCCCGGCTGATCCCGGGAACCGGCGAGACCATCCGGCCCGCCCGCCCAGGGCTCCGCCGCTCACGCGGGCCTATTTCCCGGCGTGAGACGAAGCTTCACCGTGTACTTTCCGCGTGAGGCTCCCCATGTCCCACCGGTTCAGCCGCTTGTCCTCCTTCGGTTGTCAATGCGGCCTTCGCCTCGGGTTTTGCCGGAACCGCCGCTTCAGCCGCTTCCGGCGCTGTCGTCGTAGGAATTTCCGTCGGCAGCAAGATGAAAGGAAGCTCGCCTTCCGCCCGCCGTTTTTCACGGCCTTCGTAAAACTCGAGCCACGCCTTCACCCCGGAGATATCTTCGTCCAGCCCTTCGGCTCCAAGGCTCCGGGCGGCACCCAGGTATCCCAGGAGCGCCCCGTAGGCCGTCTTCAGTTCCTTCTCCAGGGCCGCTGCTCTTTCTTCGTTTTCCTGGATCCTGGGGAAGCAGAATTCACGGAGCGCCGCCACGGCTTCGGCTTCCGTTTCGAAGCGTTGGTCGAGGAGCGGGCCGAAATCCGCCGTCCCCGCCTCGAACGGCTCCAGGGCCTTGCTGTAAGAACCGCCGAGCCACGGGCATTTCCCGATCCTCAAGCTCAGTTTGCCGCCGCTTTCCTTGAAAAAGTAGCGGGTCGGCGTGATGACGTAAAAGGCGGCAAAAAGAACGACCAGAACCAGAAGGATGGCATTTCGAGGTCTCAAGAGCCCCTTCTTTCCTTCGATTCCACCGGACGATGCAGCCATGGTCTTTCCTCCTGTTATGGTCCGCAAATTGGCGTCCATCCGTTCTTCGATGGCCACGTCCCGCACTTTGTCCCCTCCCCTTGTGGGAGGGGATTAAGGGGAGGGGGAGAGGGGGATTTTTTGACCTTCGTTAACCTTATTGCTCAAGGTCTACACTCTAGAAGGCTACCAAAGAGTTTGTTTTTGGACAAGCGCGAGCTATTCCGAAGGCTCCGCATGCGACCTGGAGTCCCTCGAAAATGGTCCATTCCCAAGGAGCCTGCGAGAGAGGTGACTTCTCATGACTCGCACCGGACGCACCTCGCTTCTTCATTCTCCCGGGGTCTCGTGCGTTCGCCCGGCGTCATGACATGCGGTCAATCCACCTGAAGCACCACGGAAAAACACGAGAACACCACCCAGGCCCGGTCGCCTTCCTTGAGACCCAGGCGCCGCCCGCTTTCCGTTGAAGCCACGGCGCAGAGCTCCGTGCCGTCGGCGATCCGCACAGCATATTCCGTGTTGATGGCACCGCGGGTCATGCAGACAATAACCCCGCTGAAGCGGTTTTCGGCGGTGCATGCCGGCTCGCGGTCACCATGGTGAAGCATGACCCACGGAGCTTTCACCTCGGCGGTGACCAGGCGCCCTTCCGCGAGTCCCAGCCGTTCCACGCTGTCGTTGGTGATCACGGCGGTGACCAAGTGCCCCCCGAGGGTGTGGACCACGAGCAGGCTCTGGATGTCTCCGCGCCGGATCGACTGCACTTTGCCGATAAAGGTGTTCCGGGCGCTGGTTCCCCGGGTCGATTCCCTTTCCACAAAGCGCCGCGTCACCTGGCGCATCTCTTCGTCGGAAAAGGAAACGTAGGCCGACGTCAAATGGGGCGTCGAATGCCCCAGGAGCATCTGAACCGCCGCGAGAGGCACGCCGTTTCGCATCAGTTCCACGGCGCGGGCCTTCCGGATCATCTCGGGTCCGCCAAGATTCCGGGAAAAGCCGCAGGACTTCGCGCGTTCATAAAACTTCCGCCGCACAAACGCGGGATCCACATCGAAGCCGCGCCGCAGATACGTGCGGAAGGCCGGTTCGTCGAGCGCCGAACGTATTTCCCGGGCCAGTCGTTCCGAAATGAAGGCTTCCCGGGGGGGACGCTGCCCGGCGCGGTCCGCACCGCGAAAGAAGATGGCCCGGTTTTCAAGGTCAATGTCTTCGAGGGGATCGAGGGCCAAGACTTCTTTCAGCTTGGCTCCCGTGTAGCGAATGATCAGAAACAGGAGAAGGACGCGCCGGCGCGACAGGTGCACGTCCTTTCGCGGAGACTCTTCCACCCAGTCTCGGAACGACTGTTCCAGTTGATTCAACTGGACGGTATCGAGGCACCGCCCTTCATCCGGTGCGACCACGATGCGCCCGTGGCTGCCCCTCTTCGATTCCTCAAGCGAACCGGCGGGCGACCCTCCCGCGCATTTGCCTTTCGTCGTCATCACGTCGCCCTTCCATACAAACCCACACAAAAGCACCCTCGAAAGGTACTCGACCCTTTTCGGCGCACTCCACGAGCGGCCGTAACCGCGGGGTTCGAGGACACCCCTTCCGAAGCGGCTTCAGACGATCCAGCGCCTCTTGATATTATGAAGGCTAATTGCGAACAAACCGGCACAAAAAACCACCAGGAGCGCCAGATCGAGGGCAACCGGCATGACATGGCCGCCGTGGACGGCTCCATGAAGCACGTCGGCTCCATACGTCAGCGGAAACACGTACGACAGGGGTCTGAGAAAAACCGGAAGTCTCTCGATGGGGAAAAAGAGACCGCACAGGAAAATCATGGGAAAACGGAAAAAGTTGGAGAAGGTCTGCGCCTCGAAAACCTCGCTCACCGCCACGGCGATAAACAGGCCGAGAAAAGTCGAAGCCACCGCGATGAGGACCACGGCGGCGGCGAACGCGGCCCAGTCCACCGGAGAGAGGTCGGCGAGAAACGCCGCCATAACGACCGGAACGGAGGCGTTGGCCGTCCCGAAAAAGATGGCGCCGCCGGTCTTGGCCAGCATGAGGAGTTCCAGGGGAATGGGGGCCAGGAGAAGCCGTTCGAAGGAACGCTGCTTCTTTTCGAAGGTGACGGTCACCGCCAGCATCGAGGTGGTGCCGAAGAGCACGGAAACGCTCACCACGCCGGGAAGCAGTGTCAGGATCTCCTCCATGCCGCGACCGGATCGGATGAAAAACATGGCCGTCCACACCAGAGGGAAAAGGATGCCCCAACTGATATTCGGCGGCTTAAGGTAATAGGTGCGCATGTCCTTCAGCACGATATTCCAGAAAGCGATCCACAGCTTCACGACCCGCCTCCCGCTCTCTCCTTTTCCTTGCCCATGACCTCAGCCTCAAGCCCTGTAATCCTCACAAAAACGTCTTCGAGAGACGGCCGCACCCTGCGGGCCTCCGAGACTTCGACGCCGCGATCTTCCAGGAAGCGTACCATCGGCCCCACGCGTATCGGAGCACCCGCCTCCACGCGGATCAGCCCGCCGGGCTCCATGGAAAACTCCAGGCCGGGAAAAGAACGCTCGAGCTCCCGCCGCACGCCGTCGGCCTCGCCGGTGCAAGCGATCCGCACCACGTGCCTTCCGCGCATCGGCTGGATCAGCTCTTCCACCGTATCGATTCGTACGATCCGACCCGAGACAATGAAGGCCACCCGATCACAGAGCCTTTCCGCTTCCTCGATATAGTGAGTTGTCAGGAAGATGGTGGTTCCGGCCCGGTTCAGGTCGGCGATGAGCTGCCGCAACCGCCGGGCGCTCGCCACGTCGATCCCGGTGGTGGGTTCATCCAGAAAGAGGATTTCGGGGCGGTGAACGATTCCGGCGGCGACGGTGAGCTTCCGCTTCATCCCTTTGGAGTACCCCCCGAACTTCCGGGTCGCGGCATCCGCGAGACCGAACGCGTCCAGAAGTTCCCTGGCTCGACCCCGCCGCTCGCGCCTTTCCATCCCGTAGAGCGCGGCGCAGAAGCAGAGGTTTTCGAATCCGGTGAGTTCCGGGTAGAGGTTGCTTTCATCGGGCACCACGCCGATCAAGTGCTGCGCCGCACGGGGTCTCCGCGTACAGTCGACCCCGGCGATTTCGATGGTTCCCCTATCCGGGCGAGCAAGACCCGTAAGCATGTTGATGGTCGTGGTCTTACCGGCTCCGTTGGGTCCAAGAAAACCGAAAAGCTCGCCACGCCGTACACTGAACGAAATTCCGCAAACAGCGTCCACCTTCTCAAAGCGCTTGGCGAGCCCGTTGACAACGATGACTTCGCTCATTCCCGTCACATCCTATCGGCGCGTCCCTTAAGGGCCGCTCAAACCGAGAGCTTCTCCCATCTCAGAAGTTGAGCGACTACGGCGATGGCGATGGGGAGCAGGGTGCCCAGGTCGCCCAAAGACCCCGCCGGTTCCATTCGGTCATACTTGAATCGCTCAAACATTGGAACCCCTCACGGACCGAAAAGCGATTGATAGAACAGCCGCGCAGACATGCCAAAAAGAACCACGCCGAACATGACGCGAACGTTCCTCCCCTTCAGCCGCGCGCTCATGATCCGCGCCCCCGCCTGGCCTCCCACAAAAGAAGCCGCTGCGGCCGGCAGGATGAATCCCCAGTCGATGGCTTCCATGGACGCATAACCCACGAAGCCGGTAAACGAAGAAAAGCACACGATGAAGGTCGACGAGGCGGCGGCGACTTTTGTCGGCGTCTTGAGCCCGTAGATCAAGACCGGAACGACGAACACGCCGCCTCCGATCCCCAGCAGGCCGCCCACAAGTCCGATGCAGACCCCGACGGCGATTCCTCCGACGAGCTTCTTCGCCGGCTCCGGTCCGGTTCCTTCAGCTTCGGCAGGCGGCGACATCAGCATGCGGACCCCGGCCAAGGCCAACACCACGGCCATCGTGATGAGAAAGGGCCTCAACTCCAGCCGCACATTGAGATACGCCCCCAGGGGCGCGGCAAGGCTCGACGAAACGATCAGGGGGATGGAAAGGGAAAAATCCACCATCCTCTTTCGAGAATAGGTGTAGGCGGCGGACCCGGCGGCGATGAGGTTCAAAAAGAGCGAAGCGGACGCGGCTTCGCTCTTGGAAACGCCGAGAATGACAAAGAGCGGGGAAAAAATGAGGCCTCCGCCCAGGCCGACCATGGTCAGAAGAAGCGAAATCAACAGAACGGAAAGCCAAAGCAGCGGGGAAAGACTCATGTCGGAAACCACCGGATGTTGGGAGCGCCGATGACGGCCCGAGTTGCCTGCGCACTCCCGGAAGATCCTTGACAGCCTGGCCGCCGCCTCGATAAACTAACACGAATCCTAGGTTATTCGTGACCCAAAAGCAACAAGGCACTTCAACCCGGAGGACCGAAATGCTCTTTCAGACCGCCGGCATCGAAGTGTCCCCCTGGATTCCTCCCTTTGTGGCTTTGGGCATATCCTTTTTCACGTCCATGGGCGGGGTGTCGGGAGCCTTCCTCCTGCTTCCCTTCCAGATGTCTTTTCTCGGCTATACGGACCCCTCGGTCAGCGCAACCAACCATGTCTTCAACATCGTGGCGATCCCGAGCGGCGTCTACCGCTACTGGAAGGAAGGCCGCATGGTGTGGCCGCTCACCTGGGTGGTGGTGGCGGGCACGCTCCCGGGAGTGCTCATCGGCGCCGTAGTGCGTGCCACGTTACTGCCGGATCCCGGGAGTTTCAAGCTTTTCGCCGCCGCCGTCCTCCTCTACATCGGCCTGCGCATGGTCCGGGATCTTACAAAGCGAACCGCCAGCCAAACCGACGGGGAAAAGGGCGAAAAGCGCCTCCAGGAAGCGGTCCGCAGGGATCGATTCCGAACCGACGCGGATCCGGGCACGCCCGGCGGCGCTTCCTCGCCCGCCATCACGGTCACCCATTTCAACCTGAGGCGTCTGGGTTATACTTTTTTTGATGAAGCCTTCGACGTTTCCGTCGCGGGGATCTTTGCCATGAGCTTCATCGTGGGGATCGTGGGCGGCATTTACGGCATAGGAGGCGGATCCATCATCGCGCCCTTTTTCGTCACCTTCTTCCGATTGCCGGTTCATACCGTGGCGGGAGCGGCTCTCATGGGGACCTTTGTCACCTCGCTGGCCGGCGTCGCCTTCTACCAGGCCGTCGCACCCCTGTATCCGAACCTTTCGGTCGCTCCGGATTGGCCTCTGGGACTCCTTTTCGGGCTGGGCGGCGTGGCGGGCATGTACCTGGGCGCCCGTTGCCAGAAGTTCGTTCCCGCACGAAAAATCAAGTGGATGCTGGCCGCCGTCATCGTTTTTACCGCTTTGAAATACATATCGGCCTTTTTCGACTATTAGCGGACGCCGGGCTTCCTCCGTCGCCCGTGGGGGAGCCGGCAGGACGCGTCTTGGGCGCGAAGCGCCCACGGAAAAGGCTTCTCTACGTGGACGAGAAAAAGAAAAGGAGTCCGCTCATGCAGAAGAGGAAGATCACCGAAGGTATCCATTGGATGGGAGCCGTGGACTGGGACCGGCGCCTCTTCGATTCCCTCATCCCGCTTCCGGACGGCACATCCTACAACGCCTACCTGATCGAGGGAAGCGAAAAGACGGCGCTCCTGGACACCGTCGATCCGCTCATGGCCGACGTGTTCCTGGGGCAACTCGACGGCGGGCCGAAAATCGATCTCATCGTATCGCACCATGCGGAGCAAGACCATTCAGGAACCATTCCGCACGTCCTTGAACGCTTTCCCGAAGCCAAGGTGGTTTGCACACCCAAGGCCAAAGGCATGCTCATCGATCTCCTTCGCATTCGCGAAGATGCCTTTCTCACCGTGGCCGACGGCGAGACCTTGTCGCTGGGCGACCGGACGTTGAAATTCCTGCACACGCCCTGGGTTCACTGGCCGGAAACCATGGTGAGCTACCTGGAGGAAGAGCGGATCCTCTTCAGCTGCGATTTCTTCGGATCCCACATCGCCGCCTCGGATCTGTACGTGACCGACAAGGGGCGGGTCTACGAAGCGGCCAAGCGTTATTTCGCAGAGATCATGATGCCTTTTCGGAACGTGATCGAAAAGAACCTGGAAAAGCTCCAGCCCTACGACATACGGATGATCGCCCCCAGCCACGGTCAGATCTACCGCGAGCCGTCCTGGATCATGGACGCCTACCTGGACTGGGTCCAGGGGGCACCCAAGAACCTTGTAGTTTTGCCTTTCGTTTCTATGCACGACAGCACCCGGAGGATGGTGGATCATTTGGTTTCGGCTCTGGCGGCAAACGGCGTGTCGGTGGAACCCTTCAACCTGACCGTGACCGACACCGGCAAACTCGCCATCGTTCTCGTAGACGCGGCAACGATCGTTATCGGAACGCCGACCCTACTCGCCGGTCCTCACCCCCTCGCCGCCTACGCCGCCTTTTTGGCCAATGCGCTTCGGCCCAAGGCGAAATTCCTATCCATCGTCGGTTCCTATGGTTGGGGAGGAAAGACCGTCGAGACCCTCGCCGGCATGATCCCCAATCTCAAGGTGGAAGTCCTGAATCCCGTGCTCTGCAAGGGACTGCCGGGCGAAGAAGATTTCCGGGCCTTGAACGACCTGGCCGCAACCATCGCGGCGAAGCACAAGGAACATGGATTTCTGTAGCCGGCTGGGGAGCGGGCGACACCCATGCAAAGCCGAATAAGGAGAGTCGATCGCTCGGCAATGCGTGGCGCTTCTGTCCCAACACATCGCCAAGTAAGCGGGTGTTCTGTTTCCCCTGGCGGAGGCGAAGGTGGATGCGGGCGAGGACGCCCGGCTTTTCGGGGCGTTCGAGGGGTGAGAACGGGAGCGCATCGGACCGGGAAAACACGAGGCGTTCCATGCACTGCTGGAACGCTTGGACCGGGAATACCTGGGCCGACACGGCAAGCGGCATGGACGGCTCCCTCTTACCGGCCCTTGAACGGAGCTGCGGCAAGAGGCCGCGTATCAGGCGCAGCAGGGTGACGCCGGGCGCGTCAGGCTCTCCCGTAGTCGCCTTCCGCTCTTTCGATGTCGTCTTCTCCAAAGTAGTCGCCCGTCTGCACTTCGATGAAGACCATGTGCGCCGGACCGGGATTGCGCACCCGGTGCCAGGTTTCCGCGGGAAGATCCACGGCCTGGCCGGCTTTCAGCCGGATGTCCTCTCCGTTTTTCGTTACGACGGCCTCGCCGCTTACCACGTACCAGTGTTTGGAACGACGAAAATGTCGTTGGTAGTTCAACCGCGCCCCCGGGTACACCGTGAAGCGCTTGACCTTATGGTCCGGAGCATCCAGGAGGACTTCGTAGAATCCCCAGGGGCGATGGTCTTCTCGATCGGTCTGCCGGATGATCGTTTCGTAGAGGCGCCTATATCGGTCCATTTATCCGGTTCATGGCCGTACCAGCGGCGCAGTGTGTCGCTGGGTGCCGGTTCCTTGACCCAGTGGTCGACGGCCGCCCGTTCCCTGGTGAGGCATCTCGGTCAGAGGCGGTCCACGAGGATCCGCTTGTCGTCGGCCGAATCGACCGTCTCCTAGACTCGCTTGATTTTGATGGCCATCCGATGGATCCCTCTGTGAACTCTCTAAAGACTCTCCCATCGACGGCGTTTCAGAGGAAAGTCTCCTGGAATCCTGCGGCGCCTTGCCGCATCGTGGTATCATATTTGCTATCCGGTTTTCCTATAACGCTGCCGTGGCGAGTATTTGCCACACGAGTACGGACGGGCGATGATTCGACCCGGCTCAGGAAACCCTCGGAAACTTACAGGGACCACATCGTGAACAACGACGGCTCTTTGCGACCCCGCATCAGGCGTTTCATCCGTCTCTTCTGGCTCTTCATCATGGCCGGCCTCGCCTTCGGGACATGGACTTCCGCGGGCATCGGTGCGCGCCCCGTCGTTTTTTCCGCATCCGAAGTGGGCTATCCTCCTTTCTGCATGACCGATGAATCAGGGCAAGCGATCGGTTTTTCGGTGGAACTGATGCGCGCGGCGCTGGCCGCCATGGGCCGCGACGTCACCTTCCGGGTCGGCCCGTGGGCGGAGGTCAGAACCTGGCTGGAACGGGGTGAAGTCGAGGCTCTTCCCCTGGTGGGCCGGACACCCGAACGGGAAGCGCTCTTCGATTTCACCTTCCCTTACATGTCGCTCCACGGCGCCATCGTCGTCCGTAAGGACCGTCGCGACATCTCCGACCTGAAGGATCTCCGGGGAAAGCGGGTCGCGGTCATGAAGGGCGACAACGCGGAAGAGTTTCTACTGCGGGAAGACCGCGGGATGGCCATTCATACGACCGCCACTTTCGAAGACGCGCTCCGAGAACTTTCCGAAGGCCGCTGCGACGCCGTGGTCGTCCAGCGGCTCGTGGCGATCCGCCTCATACAGGAAACCGGTCTCAAGAATCTCCGGATCGTCAACCGCCCCATCGAGGGCTTCCGCCAGGACTTCTGCTTCGCCGTCAGGGAAGGCGACCGGGAAACGCTGGCCCTTTTGAACGAGGGTCTGGCCCTGGTCATGGCCGATGGAACCTACCGGCGCCTCCACGCCAAGTGGTTCGCGGCCCTGGAACTCCCCTACAACCGGCGGATCGTGATCGGCGGGGATCACAACTATCCGCCCTACGAATACCTCGACGAGAAAGGCCGGCCGGCCGGTTACAACGTGGAACTCACCCGAGCCATCGCCGCCGAACTGGGCCTCAACGTCGAAATACGCCTGGCGCCCTGGGCGGAAGTCAGGGATGCTCTCGCACGGGGCGAAATCGACGCCCTCCAGGGCATGTTCTACTCGCCTCAGCGCGACTTGACCTTCGATTTCACGCCGCCGCACACCGTGAACCATTTCGTCGGCGTGGTACGTAAAGGTGAAACGCCCCCTCCGGCCACCCTGGCCGAGCTCGAGGGGAAGCGGATCGTGTTGCAGCGCGGCGACATCATGCACGATTTTGCGGTGGAAAACGGACTCGAAAGACAGATCAGGGCCGTTGACGCCCAGGAGGACGCCCTGCGGGAGCTTGCCGAAGGAAAGCACGATGTGGCGCTGGTCTCCCGACTGACCGCCTTCTACTGGATCGAAAAATACGGGTGGCAGAACCTCGTCGTCGGGAGCCGCCCGTTCCTATCGCCGGAATATTGCTATGCCGTTCCCAACGGCCAAAAGGCCTTGCTGGCCCATTTCACCGAAGGGCTGAGAACTCTCGAAGAAAACGGCGAATACAGGCGCATCTACGAAAAATGGATGGGAATCTACGAAGCGCCTTTTCCCCGCTTCGTGGACATCCTTCGTCATTTGACCATGGTGGCCGTCCCTCTGCTGCTGATCCTCCTCACTTCCTTCGTGTGGTCGTGGACGCTGCGCCGGCAGGTGGCGAGCCGGACGGCGGCGCTGAGGGAAAGCGAGGAATTTCAGCGAGCCGTGATCGCCTGTTCGCCGGTCGCCCTCTACAGCATCGACCTGGACGGCAATGTTTTGACCTGGAACGCTTCGGCCGAGAAAATCTTTGGGTGGACGGCCGGCGAAATCATCGGCAGGCCGCTTCCCATCATCCCCGAAGCCCAACAGGATGAACACCGGGGACTTCGCGAGCGGGTGATGAAGGGTGAGGTGATCGAAGCCGTTGAAGTGACCCGCTGCAAGAAAGACGGCTCCTGCTTCGAAGGGCGCCTTTCGATCGCTCCCATCAACGACGCCGGAGGACGCATCATCGGCATCATGGCCGCCATGGAAGACATCACCCAGTCCAAGCAGGCGGAGAGGTCCCTTCGCGAAAACGAGGCGCTCTTCAGAAACCTCTTCGAAGGGCACGCCGCGGTCAAACTGATCATCGATCCCGAAAACGGACGCATCGTGGATGCCAACCGAGCTGCCGAGGATTTTTACGGATGGCCGCGCCACCGCCTGAAGACGATGCGGATACAAGATATCAATACCGCTTCCGTCGAAGAGATCAAGGCGGCCATGGACAAGGTCCGGTCGCGAAGCCGGGTGCGTTTCGAATTCCGTGATCGTCTGGCCGATGGTTCGATCCGTGACGTTGAAGTGTATTCGAGCCCCATCGAGATCGGGGGCCAAAGCCTCCTCCATTCCATCATCCACGACGTCACTGAACGCAAACGTACGGAAGCCGAACGGGAGCGGCTGCTTCTGGCCATCGAGCAATCGGGGGAGATGATCGTCATCACCGACCCGCAGGGAATCATCGAGTACGTCAACCCGGCCTTCGAGCGGACGACGGGCCATGTGCGCGAAGACGTTATGGGCCATCCCCTGTGCGCCTTCCATGGAAACGAACAAGACCCACCATTTTGCCACGAAGATTGGAAGGCGCGCTGCAGCGGCGGTTCCTGGCGCGGCCGACTGGTGAGCCGGTATCGTGACGGGGTCCTCCACACCGAGGACGTTTCGATTTCCCCGGTTCTCGACGCTTCAGGACGGATCGTCAATTTCGTGGCCGTAATGCGCGATGTCACCGACGAAATCCGCCTGGCGGACCAGCTGCAGCAGGCCCAAAAGATGGAATCCGTGGGCCGGCTGGCCGGAGGTGTGGCCCACGACTTCAACAACATGCTCGGCGTGATCATCGGCTACGCCGAATTGGCTATGCACAGGGTCGCCCCTTCGGACCCCGTCCGCGCAGACCTCGGCGAAATCCTGAAGGCCGCCAAACGTTCCACAGAGATCACCCGGCAGCTGCTCGCTTTCGCCCGCAGGCAGCCGATCCGCCCCCAATTGCTTGACCTCAACGCAACCGTGGAGGACATGCTCAAGATGCTTCAGCGGCTCATCGGCGAAGACATTTACCTGGCGTGGCTTCCGGGAACCGGTTTATGGCCCGTCCGGCTGGACCCTGCCCAGATCGATCAAATCCTCGCCAATCTCTGTATCAACGCCCGGGATGCCATCGGCGGGGTGGGCAAGGTCACCCTGGAAACGAAAAACGTAACCTTCGACGCGGCCTATTGTTCGACTCATCCGGGCCATGTCCCCGGCGACTTCGTGATGCTGGCCGTGAGCGACGACGGATGTGGCATGGATCGGGAAACGCAGGAAAAGATTTTTGAACCGTTTTTCACCACCAAGGGCGTCGACCGGGGCACCGGCCTGGGGCTCGCCACCGTCTACGGCATCGTCAAGCAGAACAACGGCTTCATCCATGTCTACAGTGAAGCTGGAGCCGGAACGACTTTCAAGATTTACCTGCCGCGCCATCGGGAGGCGGTGGAAGCGAAGAGTCCGGAAAGCGCCGGGGAAATCCCTCAAGGTCGCGGGGAAACGGTGCTTCTTGTAGAAGACGAACCGGCGATCCTGGAGATGGCCCGGATGATGCTCGAGCAACTGGGTTACCGGGTCCTGGCCGCCGCCGCGCCCAACGAGGCCCTCGGCATGCTTGAAGCGCACTCCGGTGGCATCCAGCTGCTCATCACCGACGTGGTGATGCCCGAAATGAACGGACACGAATTGGCCGACAAGGTTCAAGACCGGGTCCCGGGGCTCAAGGTGCTCTTCATGTCCGGCTACACGGCCGACGTGATCGCCCATCGAGGCGTTCTCGACCGCGACGTACACTTCCTCCCGAAACCGTTCATGCTGAAGGACCTGGCCATGAAGGTCCGGGAAGCGCTGGACGGAAAATGAACCGCGGAAACATCGCTATGCCCGCCCGAGAGGGAGCGAAAAGAGGCCGTCTGAGAATACCCTTCGCCCTTCTGGGATTGAGTGTCCGTTTTTTCGCGTAGGGGCGGTTTGCGAACGGCACTTCAGGAGCGACTCATGCCCTGATAGGAGCCGGCTTGCCGGCGATCAGGGTCAGCGCGGCATTGCCGGTTTTACGGTTCGCGGGCAAGCCCGCTCCTCCCGATAACAGAAGACAGGGCCGGCGCCTTGCCGGAAAACCGGGCCGATTCCCTGTAGGGGCGCAGCGCCGCTGCGCCCCCACCTGCAGGCGATCCGCATCGCGGCGAGGGCGCCGCTCCTACAGGAACAAAGAACCCGTTCAGGGCCCGACTTTCATGAGTTTGTTTTGGACGAGCTCAAGGCATGAACCTCGGTCTTTCTTGGGGCCTCAGCCGAACCGAATGACCAGCTCGTATTCTCCGCACTCGGGATGCTTTTTCATCTCGAAGCCTAGTTTTTTCCCGAGGGCCAGCATGGTTTTGTTTTGCTGCAGAACAATGCCCCTTACCGTCTGGAATCCTCGATCTTTGGCAATGGAAAGGCACTGCTGCAGAAGACTCGACCCAATCCCCAGGCCATGCCACGGATCGCCGACCATAATGGCGAACTCCCCCTCCTTTCCGTCCGGGTCCCCGATGATTCTCGCCACCCCCAGCATCCGTTCCCTTTCGGAGTCCTCGTCCAGGGCCACCAGTGCGATTTCCCGGTCGTAGTCGATCTGGGTGCATCGAGCGAGCATGTGCGGGCTCATTTCTTTTATATAGCTGAAGAAGCGATAATAGACCGTCGTGGGGGAGAGGACCTTGAAAAATTCCTTAAAGAGCGTGGCATCTTCGGGTTTCACGGGACGGACGAACACCCGCACACCGTGTTCGGTGACCAGATGAGTCTCGTATTCCTCCGGATACGGGCTGATCACCAAATGCATCGGGGATGGCTGATCCGACGGTGAGACCCGGATGCGGGCGTCCACCGCAACGGGTCTACCATCCTTGATCAGGACGGGATTCATGTCCAGTTCTGCAATTTGGGGCCAGTCGATCAGCAACTGGGAGAGTCCGATGATCATGGATTCGAGCCGTTCGACGTCCGCCGGCGGCCGGTTTCTGTACCCTTGAAGCAGCGTCCAAGCCCGGGTTCCCTCCATCATCCGCCGGGCCAAGAGCCGGTTCATGGGGGGAAGCCCCAAGGCCCGGTCCTTGACAACTTCCGTAAAGATGCCCCCCATTCCGAATACGATCACCGGGCCGAAATTGGCGTCCCGTTTCGCTCCCAGTAGGATTTCATAGTCCGGAGAGGCAAAAAACGGCTGCAGAATGACCCCCTCGATGCGGGCTTCGGGCTTGGCACGGCGCGCCGATTCCACGATCTGAAGGAAAGCGGCACGGACATCCCCGTCCGAGCGCAGATCCAGGCGCACCCCGCCCACGTCGGTCTTGTGGGTGATGTCAGGGGACTCCAGCTTCATCACCAAGGGATAGCCCATATCGCGGGCCAGTCGTACCGCTTCGGTCTCGTTCGGTGCCCGTTCCGTCCGGATGACGGAAAGCCCGTAGGCCGAAAGGAGATCCCTGGCGTCCGATTCCGACAGAAAGCCATCCTCCGGTGCACCAGCCATGATTCGCCGGGCCTTCTCCCGGTCACAGGCGATGTTCCGGGTCAGCTTGGGCGGGATTTCCACGACGGATGCCAGGTTCTCGGCGTATTCAACCATGTAGAGAAAAGCCCTGACCGCCCGTTCCGGTGTCCTGTAAGTGGGCACTCCCGCGCTGTTCAAGATCCCGACGGCCTGTTCGATGCTCTTGCCGCCCATCCAGCAGGCGAAGACCGGGTAACGTCGCTTCGTTACCGTGGTCAGCACCTCGGCCACCGAAAGGGGATCCGTTATGGCCTGGGGTGTCAAGATAACGCAGACGGCGTCCATGTTTTTCGCTTCGAAGCAGACTTCCAGCGTGCGCCGAAAGCGCTCCGCGGAAGCGTCTCCCAGAATGTCGATGGGATTGCTGCGACTCCAGAAAGGCGGCAGAAAAGCATCGAGCTTCGACACGGTTTCAGGATCAAGTTCCGCCGGCTCCAAACCATATCGGGCGAGGGCGTCGGTAGCCATCACGCCGGGCCCTCCGCCGTTGGTCACGACGGCCAGGCGGGACCCCCGGGGGCGCGGCTGCTTCGCCAGCAGTTCGGCGCAATCGAACAGGTCCTGGATGGTGTCCACACGCACGACCCCGGCCCGCTTGAAGGCGGCGTCATAGACCGCATCTTCCCCGGCCATGGCGCCGGTGTGGGACGCCGCGGCCCGGGCCCCGGCCTCGCTTCGTCCCGCCTTCAGGACGATGACGGGCTTGACGCGGGACACCGACCGCGCCGCGCTCATGAACTTTCGAAAATTCGTCAGGCTTTCGATGTAGAGCAGAACGCTCTGGGCCGAAGAATCGTTTCCGAGGTAATCCACCAGGTCCCCGAAATCGACGTCGACCATGGAACCTATGCTGACGAAGTGGCTGAATCCGATGCGTTCCTGCAGGGCAAAATCCAATATGGCCGTACAGATGGCTCCACTTTGCGAAACGAAAGCCAGACGGCCGGGATCGGGCATTTCAGAAGCGAAACTGGCGTTGAGATTTCCGCCGGGCCGAATGATCCCCAGGCAATTGGGGCCCACGATGCGAAGCCCGCCCGCATGAGCTGTTTCCCGGATCTGCCGTTCGATCTCCCTTCCTTTTTCCCCGGTTTCTTTCCCACCGGCCGAAATGACAATGGCCCCGGCCACCTTTCTTTCAACACATTCCTGTACGATGCCGGGAACCGTCTGAATCGGCGTGGCGATGACCGCAAGGTCCACCCCCGCTTCCAGATCGGACACGGTCTTTGCGACGGATAGGCCGTGCACTTTCTTGTATTTGGGATTCACCGGCAGGATCGTTCCCGGGAATCCACCTTCGATGAGGTTCTTCATGAGGGCGTTTCCGATGCTTCCCGGCTGTTCACTGCCCCCCACCACCGCGATCTTGCGTGGATTGAATATCCGATCCAAGTTGTACTGGCTCACGATTCCGCTCCTCTTTTCCTGCTCCGGCCCGGCCGCTGTGATCCGCGGGAAACCAAGCTACACGGCGCCCACCGGTTCATGCCGCATCCGTCAAACACACGTTCGGCCGGGACCAGGCCGGTCGAGAATACCACCACCAGGGCGGTCAAGCCCACCAGGTCGCAGCCCCAGCGACCTCAGACAAATAGAACCTGCGTAGCCGAAAAAATGCTGAGCACCAGCCTCGGATCAAAGGTCAGCTCCATGGGACATCGTCGCGCAAGGGGTCGAAGCCGCCGCCACATCGTCCCGAACATTATTCTTCCATGATTCGACCCACCTTTCCACAGATATCCTGGCCAACTCCCGCATTTCTGAGGCTGGTTCCATCTCCGAATGGAACGCAACCCACGCAATGCATCGATTTTATGCGACGTCGTTGTATTGAAGACATCGGCGGATGTGCTAATTTTTGGGTGGGGAGGGGAAATAGGATTTGGCATCAAATATTAGGTCTATTATTTTCTACGCTACCAATTTTTGTCAAAGGCGGATCCTCATCGAAGAGCCTTACGGGCATCGGCGGCGCCGTCGCGGAAATGGACGACGGCCCGCCCGCCCCGGATATCCCGACGAAAGTCCTGGCCGTCCTGCCCGAAGACCTCCGGCGGATCACCGAATCATTCCTCAATCGAAAGGACCGCTGACGCCATGATCTGTAACCTTACGGCAACCTACACCGACCAGTACGAACTCATCATGGGGCAGGCCTACTTTCTGGCCGGGCACAAGGATGAACCCGCCGTTTTCGATTACTTTTTCCGCAAGAATCCCTTCGAAGGCGGATACACGATCTTCGCCGGCCTCCCGGACCTCCTGCAGGTGCTGGAAAGCATCCGTTTCGACAAAGAGGACCTGGATTTTCTCAAGGCGCAGTCTTTACACCCGGACTACCTGGCTTACCTGAAGGACTTCAGGTTTACGGGTTCCGTTTATGCCCCCCGGGAAGGGGATGTGGTCTTCCCGACACGGCCCGTCCTGAGGGTGGAAGGCAACCTGATCGAAACGCAGCTCGTCGAAACGGTGCTCCTCAATATCGTCAATTTTCAGTCGCTGATCGCCACCAAGGCCAGCCGCATGAGGCTCGTAGCCGGGGATCGCGTGCTCATCGATTTTGGGTTGCGCCGCGCGCAGGGTCTGGGAGGCTACCATGCGAGCCGCGCCGCGGTCATCGGCGGGTTCAATGCCACCAGCAACACCCACTCGGCCAGAGACTACAACTTAGAGGTGTCCGGCACCATGGCCCATTCCTACGTGCAGAGCTACGAAAGCGAACTCGAAGCCTTTCGGAGTTTCGCCGCCGCCCGCCCGGACGATTGCGTTTTGCTGGTGGATACCTACAACACGCTGGCAAGCGGCATGCCCAACGCGATCACCGTGGCGAAGGAGATGGAAAATCAAGGCCGCCGCCTGAAGGGCATCCGCCTGGACAGTGGAGACTTGAACTACCTCGCCCATAAAAGCCGTGCCATGCTCGACGAAGCGGGCCTGCATTACGTCAAGATCGCCGCATCCAATCAGCTGGACGAATATGTCATCCGAAGCCTGATCTCCCAAGGGGCGCCAATCGACGTCTTCGGCGTGGGAACCAGCCTGGTCACCGGACGGCCCGATGCGGCGCTGGACGGGGTCTACAAGCTGGCGCAGGCCGGTGGTCGGCCGGTGATCAAGCTCTCGGAAAACATCTCCAAGATCACCCTGCCGAGCCAAAAGCAGGTATGGCGCGCCCTCGACAACCAAGGCTTTTTTGTGGGCGCCGACGTGGTGGGACTCGCCGGCGAGGAACACATCGCCGAAATGCATCACCCTTTTGTTCCGTTTCAGTCCTTCTCCATCGCACCGTATGATACCGAACCGTCGCTTCACCTGGTGATGGAGCGCGGAAAGATCGCCCATGATCCGCCTTCCCTGGCCCAGACGGCGCGGTACGCCAGGGAGCGCCTCGAACGGCTCCCGGCGGAATACAAGCGCTTTGAAAATCCGCACATCTACAAGGTGGGAATCAGCAGCCGGCTCAAAACATTGAGGGACCGCCTGATCGCGGAACATAAAGGATGACGGTCCATCGCGGTTCCCGCCCGCAAGGCTCACTCATCCCGGGCACCTTCGGATCCTTCGTGTCCCCGCCGCATTCAGGGCCCGAAGGACCTTCCGTTTGAGAACGCCGGCGCCGAGCATCACGATGCCGGGGTGCCCTGAGGTCGTCCGCGGGGGACACGGGCGGCCCCGAGTCCTTTCCGTCGTCGGGTCACGGGTCCATGGCATCCTTCCCGCCCAGTCCGTTGGTCTCGAGAAAGGCTTGCACCGTATTGAACGCATTGAAAAACAAGGGGGTGCCAGAAAAGGAGAGGGGACTCACAGGCCCGATGGTCATGAAGGAATATTGCCGGCTCTTGGGATCGAACGCCGAATGAGGGTCACGGAAAAGCTGATAGAGATCGAGAGCCGGCCCCGATGAGCCCACCAATTGCCGAAGCGCCTGGAACTCCTGGCCCAGCGCCAGCCCAAAGCCGAAGAAAAAAATGCGAAGCTGTTGCAGAATCTCCGGGTGCAGGCTCGAAAGCGTTTGACTGATGAAGAGCCACCCCAAGCCGTACTTGCGGGTGGTGCGAGCGGCGTCGATGAGCACGGACCGTACGCCGCGGGCGGCATCGCTATCAACTGAAAGATCGCGGGGGGCCAGCCGGTGCGCCTCGTCGATGATGACCAGGGCGTTGAGGCTTTGACTTTTCCTGTAAAAGTACTCCGCGGTCTGCGCCAGTCCGTCCAGGAGCCGCTTGATCACCAGGGACTGTATCTTGTCGTTCCAGAAAAGGCCTTGCGCCTGCTCCTTGGAAAGATCGATGACGAGGATGGGGCGGTGGGTACGTTCGCTCCCGTCCGGGTTCGCCCGGTGCAGCAACCAGCTGAGAGCCTTGTTGATGCTTTTGGCTCCGGTTCGGTCTTCGCGGAAGAGTTCCGCTACGGGGCCCCAATATTCCTTGAAAAATTCATCGGGATCGGCTTCCTTCAGGGCGGAATCGAATCGTGCCCGCGAGGTTTCGGTGCGATAGAAGACCTTCTGCACCTTATTGTCCCCGAGGAGGCTCCAGGCCGTAGCAAACGACTGCTGAAGATGAAGATCGCTGAGTGGGATTTTCTTTTTGCGAAGCTTGTCCGACAAGATCCCACATGCCAGCTCCCGATTCTCTCCTTTCGGAATGGTCAGCCGCTCAAAGAACAACGACTCGAAAAGAATCTGCTCAAAGAGCTCCCACCGATCGAGAACCAAGTTCCGCACGGTCAAGACCACCTGGCGCTTTCCAAGCTTCCTCGCCACGTCGCCCAGGGGCAATGGAAACTCACCTCCGGTATCTCCCTTCATGTCGCGAGCAAACTCACCCTGAGGATCGATGACGAGAAGCGCCATTTGGGGATAACGCGCATAGGCGAGGAGGATCATCTTGGCCAGAACCGACTTCCCTGATCCCGTCTTTCCGAAAATCCCAAGATGGTAAGCCTCGCCCGCCCCGTCTTTTCCGCGGTCAAAATGCTTGAACCATAATGGAAGCTTCGGCTTGGAACCGTAGACATGGCCCAGGTAAAAGATTTGATCCCTGCAGGGATGAAGGAGTTCATCCAGTACCTCATCCGTCACCAGATGAACGGGTGTTCCGGTGGAAGGCACCGTGCCCAGAATGCTCGGTTCATAGCCGGTCGATCCCCCTTCGCGAAAGACGGCGCTGATCACCATCTGTCCGAGGTGCGTGTCCTGCCGCTCACTCACCGCATCCACCCTTCCCCGTTGTCGGATGAGGCTACGCATGGTGGGGTCCTCATGCCAGATGTTCCTCAGCTTCACTTCGGTGATTTGACCCAGGGCGTAATGGGGGTTCGAATCCTGCAAAAAACGAAACAGCGCCAGTTCTCCCACCAGCTTGCGCGTCACGGCCGACCCTAGAATATCGAGGGTGAGTTCCGCCGTGGAGGACGGTGATCCCAAGACCCCAAGCCGTTCCGTGTCATCGACGATGGTTCCCAGATCCTTGGGCGCCATGAACCTAACTCCCCGAGTCACTCCGGTAACCGTGCAACGCCAGATAGATCTCGCCGATGTCTCCCCTGTATTTTTCGGAAATCCGCTGGGTCGTGACCTGCCGAAACGCGGGAAGCGCTTGGGCCAGCGCCTTCACCATTCTGTCGGCCAGGTAGATCGGGTAAGGTTCGAGCATCGAAGACGTGGCGCACTGATGCTTCAGCCCTTGAACGACGGTGGCGAGCCGGTGGGTATTGACGGCGACGCCTTGACCTACTTCTACGCGCAGCGCGGGCAACCAATCGTGGGGTTTGTAATAGAAAACGTGGATGCGACGGAGTCCCTCGACAATCTCCGCCGCCACTTCCCCCGCACGCTCTTTGACCGAACCCGGCAACCGATCGGTGTTCAGGTGCCAGTCCTGTTCCGGTGGCTGCAGCGGACGCGGAAGCGTCAGCTCGCCGGGCTTGAGCAGCAACGTCAACATGCCGCGGTCGTCGTAACTCGGGGGCCATCCCGCCTCCAGACCGATCTCACGCCGGGTGGAATACTTCGGCAGAGCGATGTATTGCCTGTCGGAACGCTCGCCGTGCAGGATGGCCCGATAGGCAGTCAAATAGTCAAGGCAGTTTTCAATGAAATCGCGCGAACACAGCAGATCGCGGGTGTCCGGAGCCTTGTTGAGGGCCTGGTTGAAGTAGATGACCGGCAGGGTGAGCGTCCCGTCGAGCATCACGAGATCGTGGGGCGCGGCCGTTGCGAGGCACAGCTCTTCCCCGAGCATCAGCGCCCTGAGTACGGTCGCCGTATCGTCCAGGTGGGGCTCGGCGGCCATGAAGGTGCGGTGGTGCGGCCGTTCCCAGTGGCGTTTTTCCGAAGGCGGGGTGAGGCCTTCCACGGCGACAGCCGCGGCGGCGACCAAGTCGGTTGTGAGAAGCCTTTCGATGGCGTAGGACCCATCGGCGCCGCAGGTGGTCGGAAGAGGCGGATAACCCAGGGCTGACTCCGAAACCACAACCCCCGATTGCGCCAGCCGCTCCCTGAGGGTTTCCCGGTCTTGTCTCATTTTCGAAAAATCGGCCAGGAGTTCCTCCGCGACGCCCTCGCATTGGCCGAGGACCGCTTCGACGAGAACGGCTGGCAGATCGCCGAACGGTGCCTGATCCTGCGCCACGATCCCGTCACCCTTTCCTTGGCCACAGCCGATATTGTTCTCTTCTAAATTCGCGATATTCCGGCATCCGGCGGGCCCTCCCGATGAGCCACCTTTCCCTGAACGCTTCCGACAGCTCCCGTGCCCGCCGGTCGTAAAAACGGGGCGCGTTGACGTCTCCTCTCAGGAACCGGACGGCGTCGGGGCTCAAGGGTGCTGCGAAAATTTCCCGGCGAATGCCGTGGTAGATGAAGTCCGCCGATAGGCCGAGTCGCGAAAGGCACTTGCGGATGACTTCGCGCCGGTTCCGAAACCCTCTTCCCCAAGCGCCATGCTTGGCGGTTGGTTGGCAGTGCTTTTCCACATAGGCCCGGATGTCTCCGTAAACACCGTTGGAAAAATGAAAATCCCCCGACCCCCTGGTGAACCCCAGGCGGGTCCAATAGTCTTTGCCGTCGATGCGGATGCGGTTGTAGATGGAAGATCGACCGAGGGCCGAAGTGGTCGTGACCAGCGCAAGATAAGGCGGCCGGGCTTGGTTTCGGATCAAGGATCGTTTGCCGCCGTACTTCTCACGGAATGCTTCCCGGACTTCGTTACTGCAAACGAGTAGAGCCACGAGCTTTCCGCCCAGCAGAAACGAGTAGGGAGGCACGGCACCAAGCACGTAGGCATCCATGACGTGGTAGAGGCGTTGCGCTTTCTGCTCTCGGTCCCATCCGATCCATCGGTCTCGGGCTCGCAAAGAATACACCGGATCGCCCAAGCCGAACAAACCGATGAGCTTGTCGTTGCTTTCATCGAAAACGACAAAGCGGAGCCTTCGGCCGTAGCCCGCTGAAACGGGGACGCTCCAATGCAGGCAGGCGTAGCGAAAGAGGCGTTCGTATTCGGACTTTGGCTCCACGACAACCAGCTTCGGACGCACCGCTTCGGGAACCACCTCTTTCCCGTCGGCGATATATCGGATGAGGCGCTCTTCGTGGGGCCGAATTCCGGGACCGCACACTTCGAGCTTCTTTTCCAGCGCCATTCGATGGAGAGCGCGGAAATCGTCCTTTGTGGCCCCCTCGGGCATGCGGATTTCGCCGTCCCGCACCTCATAGCCCTGCTTTCGAAGCGAGCCGATGATGGCGGCTCTCAATTCATCGGATGACGACACCTTCATTTTACATTTCGCAGTTTCCACGCATCTATTTGGACTGATTTGCCGTGCACAGCCTCTGAACATTACGAGGACGATCCTCTATGAATGCGATTGGAAGTCTGAAAACGACGGTTCAATCGCAAAGGAGACAGGTGATCGACCCCAGCGAGATCGAATTCTATGACGTTTACCACCTTCCCATTGTCAAAACCTATGCCGATCGGATGGATGCAGATCTTTTGCTTCTTGTTCCCAAGCTCCAGGTTGGGAACACAACTGTGCAGAAGCTCCAGCTTCGGTGAGGCCGTTCCCAGGCCAGAGCTTGGGAACGAGGGAAATTCTATTTCCCCTCCCCTTGTGGGAGGGGATTAAGGGGAGGGGAATGTAACTGATTGACATACGTTAATTTTCTCACCCTCACCCCAACCCTCTCCCATCAAGGGAGAGGGGGATTTTTTGACCTTGTTCCCAAGCTGTACCTTCCACCTTGTTCCCAAGCTCCAGCTTGGGAACAAGGTGGAAACGAAGCTGATGCGCTTGCTGCTTCAAGGCCATCTGGATCTACCTCAGAGGGTCACCCTGTATGTCGTTCTAAAAGATCCGCACCCCGATCGGATTGACCTCGTGGACACGATCAACCGTCTGCTACCAAGCAGAATGAACATCGATCCGGGAACCCTGATACTGGCCATAGTGCTCGATGCAGTTTGATGCCGATATCCGCTTTACCGCATAGACAGCTTCTACAGGAACAAGGATATCGAGCTGCTTCTGGGCCGCCCCATTGGTATTGGAAAGCTGACGAACGACAATTTCGGCCGAGCACTAATTACCCTATTCATCACCGACATGACTGCAGAATGTAAGACACAGGACGAGAAAGCTGAAGATTCCGTTCGGGAAAAAGGCCAAGGCACTCTGCTGCAAGTCAATGTGGGAATTTGCTCTCCGGATTACGGAAGATGGACTCAAGGCCTTTTCGCATTTCCACATGAAAATAGTTGCAGCACATCACGACATAATCTTCGCACGACCGTCCATCATAGACGAGCCAGGGGAAGATGCAGCTGGTCCAGAGAACCGCCGACGGTACGGTGCATTGGATCTGTCTTGAAGGGATCTGATGTGTCTTCTCCAGCCGTTTGTGATCGGGATGGTCCGTTATTCCTGCGTCGAAGAGAGCACGGCTTCTTTCCGTCGCCGAAATGTTGAAAGCCGGGGAGAGATAGCGAATACCGCATTCTGCAAAAATATCACGCGCCATGGTTTTTACGTCTTCCAACTGTGAACCGTCATCGAGTTGCTCAGTGTTGCTGCCGTCACAAATGGTGCGAATGCCGCTCTTGTAGCAGAACTTTATGGCGGCAAGCTCCATGGCAATTTTGCATTGCAGGCATTCGTTGGCCATAAACAGTTTCAGCAAGTTTTCCTCGTACCTGGCTCGCCCAGACCGTGCTCCGTGGGGGTCTTCCCATAAGGGGCCGATCTCCTGCCGCAGCACCGCCTCCTGCACTTCTATCTTCTCCTCATGGGGAGCGACCATTTGGTAAATCTCCTCGAAGTTCTCCAGCGAATGCAGTATCTCCTTATCAGGAAAGGCCCGCCTCAAACGCTGAACCCCCTCCTCGACATTTTCACACTTTCTAAAACCGCGCCTGACGAACGTTACCAGGTGGATGCGGTCGTAAAGCGGTATTTGCGACCATGCGGCGTATGTTGAATCCGTGCCTCCGGAAAACATGATTGCAACGACTTTATCCGACATTGTTCATTCTCCTACGATTTCTCCGGCATCACAGCTTGCGAGAGGAAAGTTCGAGTAAGGCGCCTTGTACACAAAACATTCCCCCCAGGCTGCCGAGATGGATCTGGAAACTCGACTTTGGGCAAACCAAGCTGCCTCTGAGATGTTATCCAAGAGCTGGTTGATGAAGTCGAAAACAAATTCGGTGGACTGGGGTTGAGACAACGAGTCGACACAATGAGTACCTGCCGGGTTTTATCAATTATGGCCTGAGCCAGGTTGATATGTTCATTATGGGCCTTTATAATCAATTATTGCCTTTGCGCTTTTTTGACTTTGTCTTTTGATGAGGGGTGTTTCAATTTTTGAGCTCGTCTGTAAAGCTGCTTTGCTTTACGGATATGGTATTTTCCTTGACGCCAGTCGGAAACATCTAATCAGCAACAAATGCGCATTACCAAGGTGATCATTTTTCGGATGGCATCGAAGAGCAGATTAATATCCGTTGGATAATGGACATCGGTTTTAGTAACAACTGAACCCTTCCCAGATACGCGCCCCTGCGGGCGTTCTCCAGCAATTGGGGTTCATGGGCGGGTTGCCCCAGCCGCTCCCAATGGGAGCGTACACTAATAGCTGATGCCCGCAGTTGCGAATTGCATCCACGTAACGCCGCTTCTCTTCCGGGTTGGCTAGCCTATTGCTGCTCGCGATGTAGGCGTCACATGCCTGGACCACGGCCTCAAGGGAGTATTGCTTGCCAGGTTCGAAATTGTGCCACGGCATATAATCTTCTCCTTATGTGCCAGACCACCTACCGGGTGACAACACATAACATATTAGCAATTCTCGGAGTCCCTGTAAACAACCCCCGACTAAAGTCGAGGGCTTGCTTGGCGCATGTTCTGTGATACAAAAGCAAGGAGGAAGCGGTGCCGCTGAATCTCACCGATCTCAAAAAAGAGGCCATGGTCTCTGGTCTTCGGCCCGGGGGGCCGGTGCGCATCATCGATGTGCGCTGGCACCGAAGCGACGTAGTGGAGGTGGTCTTTCGGGACGCGGCTGGAAACGTGAATCAGCAGCTCCTCTTTCGCGACGACGAGCCTCGCCTGAGCCTGGAAGCCTCGGGACAGTCCTGGGCCTTTGATACCGATGGTGAGATGTTCCGCCTGGCCTCGGAAGCCCATCGCATTCGGCTGGCCCACCTGTTCGATCCCTACCTGGCCGTGCACACGTCTCTGGTGGAGCCCCTGCCGCATCAGATCACGGCCGTTTACGGCGAGATGCTGTCGCGCCAGCCCCTTCGGTACCTGCTGGCCGACGACCCGGAGGTCCAGATCCTGGTAGCCACCGATGCCGCAGGCGAAGGGGTGAACCTGCAGCGCGCCCACCTCATGGTCAATTACGACCTTCCCTGGAACCCCAACCGCATCGAGCAACGCTTCGGGCGTATTCACCGCATCGGCCAGACGGAAGTGTGTCATCTCTGGAACCTGGTGGCGGAAGAAACCCGGGAAGGCGACGTCTATCTCACGCTGCTCCGTAAACTCGAAGTGGAGCGCGAAGCTCTGGGCGGCGCCGTCTTCTACGTACTAGGAAAGGCCGTAAGCGGCATGGCCTTAAGGGAGCTTCTCATCGAAGCCATCCGCTACGTGGAGTGTTCCGAGGTGCGGGCGCGTCTGACCCAAAAGGTGGAAACGGCTCTGGACCGAAAGCATCTGCAGGATCTCCTGGAAGAACGCTCCCTCGCCCGCGACGTGATGGAAATCCGACGGGAGATGGAGCGGGCCCAGGCGCGTCGCCTGCAGCCGCACTTCATTGAAACCTTTTTTCTGGAAGCCTTTCGACGCCTGGGCGGAACCATTGTGGAGCGGGAACCGCGCCGTTACGAAATACGCCATGTGCCCGCCCTCGTCCGCCGCCGGGATCACCGAATAGGCCGAGGCGAAACGGTGCTCCCTCGCTACGAACGGATCTGCTTCGAAAAGGAAAAGGTGCACGTACCGGGAAAACCCTTGGCCGCCTTCGTCTGCCCCGGCCACCCGCTCCTGGACGCCGTGATCGACCTCATCCTGGAACGGGATCGGCACCTGCTCAAGAAGGGCGCCTTCTTCGTGGACGAAAGCGATGCTGGACACGATCTTCGCACCCTCTTTTATCTGGAGCACGCCGTCAGGAACGGCCGGAAAGACGCCACGGGAGCCCGCCGGATCATCTCGCAGCGGCTCCAGTTTGTGGAAGCGGATGCGACCGGCCGTTTCCGGCGGACCGGCATGGCCCCGTACTTGGATTACCGGCCGCTGACCGACGAGGAGCGCAGCGTTCTGGAATGTCACGTGGAAACCCGCAATTGGCTGGAGCGCGACCTGGAATCGCAAGCGGCCTCCTATGCCGTGCGCACTCTGGTGCCCGAGCATTTCCGGGAGGTGCAGGCCCGTACCGAAGAGCGGGTTCACAAAACGGCCGCCGCCGTCAAGGAGCGACTCACCAAGGAGATCACCTACTGGGATCACCGGGCGGAGGAACTCCGGTTGCAGGAAGCCGCCGGCAAGGTGAACGCACGCATTAACGCCGCCAAGGCCCGAAACATCGCCGATGAACTCGCCCAGCGGTTGCAGCGCCGCCTGGCCGAACTGGAGGAAGAACGAAACATCTCGGCGCTGCCTCCCGTGGTGGTGGGCGGAGCGATCATCGTGCCTCGGGGCCTGCTGGATCGGCTGCAGGGAAAGCCCCGGCCGGAACCGGACCTGGACGGCGATCTTCGCGTCCTGGTGGAGCGCATCGCCATGGAGGCCGTCTTGGCCAGAGAACGCGCTCTGGGCTTCGAGCCCCGGGACGTGAGCGACCTTAAGGTGGGCTACGATGTTGAATCGGCTGTACCCGGAACCGGAAAACTCCGCTTCATCGAAGTGAAGGGCCGGGTGGAAGGGGCCGACACCATCACGGTCACCAAGAACGAGATCCTCACGGCCCTGAACAAACCGGAAGACTACTTCCTGGCCGTGGTCCTCGTGAGCCGGGATCGGCTGCACCAAACGGCCGCTTCCGGAAGCCTCGCCGACGTGCCGGTGGCCCAGGAAGGCCAAACACCGCTCAAACCGACTTCCGACGGCCTGCGCCTCCATTACTTGGCGAATCCCTTCCAGCGGGAACCGGACTTCGCGGCCACCAGTGTAACGTACGATTTGAAGCAACTGATCGGGTAACGGGTAAGAAGAAAGAGTGGGAGGCAAGGAAACGTTCAAGTCGTCCTTTCTCCTTCCCTCCTTCCTCATCCAGAGGCATAATCGGTAGAGAACTCCTGGAGGGAACTTATGTCCACCAAAACCCGCAAACTCAACTTCAGTATCGACGAAGACCTCTGCCGTGCCTTGGAGGAACTCGTTCCCTCGGGGCAACGCAGCCGGGTCGTCAACGAGGCGCTTCGCCGGGAGCTGGACCGGATCCGCCGCCAACGGGCGGTGGAGGAACTCAAGGCCGCTCCCAGGCCTCCGGCGTCTTTGACCAACGACGAGATTGTTTCGTCTCTGGCCCGCGACCGCGCTTCCCACTAAAGGACCTGTCGTGCCGGTGCCGCGCATGGTAGTGGATGCTTCGGTCATCCTCAAATGGGTGCTGGGATCGGACCGCGAACCCGATCACGGGTGCGCCCTGCGCATCCTGGACGACTGGGCGGCGGGCCGCATCGAACTGACGGTTCCATCCCTGTGGGAATACGAGGTGGGAAATATTTTGGGCCGGGAGATTCCCCACCAGGCTTTGCGGAAGATGAAGTTGCTGCGCAATCTGCGCATGATCAACGAGCCCCTGAACGAGGAGATGATCGGGCTCTGTTTTCAGTGGATGGAGCAGGCGGCGGTCACCTTCTACGATGCCTCTTACCTGGCCGTCGCTGTGGTCCTCGACGGGCGGCTTGTAACCGCCGATCGCCGCTTTGCCCAACGCATGGCACGTCCCGACCGCATTCTGCTTGTTTCCGACTATGGAAAGGAAGGCTGAAATCCCATGAACGGCAAGAAGATACTCATCGAAACGGCGCTCCCCCTGGATGCCGTCAATCGAGAGTCGGCTCGGGAAAAGTCCATCCGCCACGGGCACCCGAGCACCCTGCATCTGTGGTGGGCCCGGCGCCCTCTGGCTGCTTGCCGGGCGGTGCTCTTTGCGCAGTTGGTGGATGACCCGTCCGCCCATCCCGACAAGTTTCCCACCCAGGAGGACCAGCGCTGGGAAAGGGAACGTATCTTCGGCATCATGGAAGACCTGGTCAAGTGGGAGAACATCAATATCGGAGTGGCACTTCTGGTCTCCCGTGATGCTCAGCTTCCCCTTTTCTACCGGGAATACGAGGGAAACCGACATGATTCCAAACAGTTCAACATGATCCTCACCGAAATGATCGCCCGCATGAATGAGTCTTCCGGGAACGAAGAGGGCGGACTGACCCTGGTCTTTGACAAGGGGATGAACTCGGAGGAGAACATCGCCCTCATTGACTCCACCGCCAGGGTGCATTTCATCACCACCTACTCTCCCTGTTGCGAGCGAACATGCGAGCCTCCCCTTAGGACACTCACAAATTAGCTCACTCAGGAACACATCCCAAGGGCAAAACGATCATTCTATGACACTACAGAATGAGGCATTTGCCAGGCATGCCCTAGCACCCATGCGGATTTGCGGGATGTGACCAGGTGGTCACTGTAAAACTTGAGGCTAACGGTTGGTTTCAGCGGCAGCGGCGGGAGGGGCAAGACTCTTTCGCCTAAAACCAACTCGGGTGGCTCGCGGCGCGTACCTGAAGCGGCGAAGCCGCTGTCCGCTGCAAACGGTGTTGGCACGCTTTTGACCTTAAGACTCACGTGCCAACTTGAGAATACGCTCTTTCATTTCAGCAGAAATCCACATACCCACATCGCTCATTTTCAATACATACGGCTGGACTTTCTCGATAATGCCATGAGATTTTGCTTCCAATAAAACCTTCAGTGTTCCCCAAACTTGCAAGCCTGCGACCTGTGCAGTTCGACGAGCAAGCATATCATCAAGCAAAACGATCCTATCTGGATTTTCCAGTGCCAGAGCCATCGCCGCAATTTCGCCTACGCCCAAATCCAAAGCAAGCCATTCTGACGGGGTAGATTCTGGATTGACAACATTCAGCCACGAATAGTCATCTGGATTGGGAACATCGTAACCTTTGCTTCTTCCTGCCTGCAATTCATTTTTGACGGCTTCGGGCATCCAAACTTCATCGAACAATTGGGGAAGCCACTCAAGACCACCAATGCGAAATAGGTAAAGGAGCGGCGAAGTATTGCTGACAGCTTTAAGCATGGGCGCTTTCTAAATCGTCAAGTTCTGCGACAAACGGAAACACCTTATAGCGATTCAAACTGAGCAAAAACTCAACTCTGGACATTCCCGCCAATTCAGCAGCTCGCCCAGAGGAAAGCCTGCCCATTTCATACAACTTGACAGCCGCCAACATGCGGATTTCACGCCCAAACGACTCGGCGTCCGTCTTTTCGGCAAGAAGCACCTTGTCTGGGATCTCAATCGTAATTTGTTGGAGAGCCATATTTACTCCTTCTGTCCACCAGTAATTTTACTTCGCTTCAACTGCTTTTTTCATAAAGAATCTTATTTCGCAAGGGGCGTGCCAACGACCAAGCTCAGCAGCAGCGGCGGGGGCTGCTGACGCTTCGAACTCTCAAAGGCGGTCAGGCCCCCGCCGTCTGCTGCAGCGACTGGTTCGGCGGAGGATTCTTCAACCAGTGAACCACTTCACTGAGTACCTCCGCTGGACCTTGCTCGCCCCTCCGTTCCTTCTGCGCGTTTTGACCCGGCGCGGACCAGTAGCTGCCGTAGAAGTCCGAACCCACGATTGTCAGCCGCTCACCGCGCGCGAACCTCCCCGACGTCATCGCCGCCGGCACGATCTCGTCCGCCAGCGAAAAGCACTCCCGGATCTTGGACCCGGCTGCTTCGGCATCCATGTACACGCCACCCCAGCCCAAGTGCAGGAACAGGTGCAAAGGGCCAGGTACAAGGTAATACTGAATCGCGTAGGAGTTGATACCGTGCCCTGAATGGGCAAGCACGACGTACTCCGCAGGAGCCTGATCGTCCTGCTGGACGTAATGCTGGAAGTTGTAAGGCGACATCTTCAACTCGCGCGTGGAAAAAAGCCACTTGCCCTGTTCCTTCAACCCGGCAGCAAGCTGCTCGGGAACCTTCGGAAAGGCCAAGCCCGCTTCCTGGAAAAGACCCCGAGCTTTTTCAAGGACGCTCATCGGCACACCTCCTTCTGCCATTGCCATCCGCCTAACAAGTAATTGTACAGTTTCCGGTGAACTCCAGGGCCTATGATCCGGCGGTAGCAATGATTTTGACGCAGGTCTTGAAGCCGCGGGTCGCCAGTTGCCCTTTTCCAGCTTTAACTGACCATCTCGACAGTCCGAAGTTTTACCGCCTTCAGGCGGCCAGCGACATCCAGTCTTGCTGATCGCCGCGGTTCTTTGACATAATTATTGTATAAATCGCGTCATTGCTGAAAGCGCGAAAATTCTGGAAGTATTCCTGTTGGACCACCGACTGGACGACCTCTTCGGAAGGGATGGCCGAGCTGACGGTCCGCAGCCATCCCGTGTATCGTTGCCAGATCCTTTTGTGACAGGTCAGCGCCAGAATTTGAAGAATCCCGTTGGCGATGCAGCCGAAGTTGACGAAGGCCTCGACGGCGTTGGTCGTTTCCGCAATCAACCGTTTTCTCCGGTCGTCGTCGACGGTTGAAAGATCGCTGTTGGTGGCCTTGCCAATTCGTGGCCAAGCAGTCGTCCAGAATCGGTAGAAAAAGGCGCCTATCAAGTGGTTGAGGACCTTGAAGCTTACCTCGATCTTGAACCGATAACTGTAGGCCAGGATCATGTCCCGGGCTCCGAGGGTCAAATCCGAGGCCATCAGGATGAACCGCTCGTCTCCATCGGCGACCAATACAAAACGCTGTTTTTCGCCGATCGGTTTCCAGAGCAGGTCCAGAGTCAGAACCGCCACGTCTTTGACCTGTCCGTACAGCTCGATGCGCTCCTGTTCAAAGGACCCCCGGCGCTTTTCAAACAGTTCGATCAGGGCAAGCTTTTCACCATATTGCCTCCGCCGGCCGGCGGCATCGCGCACAGTCTTGACTCAACTTTTACAGTGACCACCTGGTCACATCCCGCAAATCCGCATGGATGCTGGGGCATGTCTGGAAAATGCCTCATTCTATAGTGCCATAGAATGATGGTTTTACCCTTACAATATGTTCCTGCGTGAGCTACTTTGCGAGTGTCCTAAGGGCATGCTCGCATGTTCGCTCGCATCAAGAAGTCCGGTAAGTATGACTACCTGCAAATCGTTGAAAACCAGAGGGTTAACTCCAAGGTCACCCAGCGCGTGATTGCAACCGTTGGGCGTATGGACAAACTGAGTGCCAAAGGCGAGGTCGAGACCCTCATCCGCTCCCTTTCCCGTTTCAGCGAGAAAGCTTTGCTGGTCCTTTCCGGGAAGAGCGATATCCAGTGTGAGGCAAAGACGATCGGCCCCGCCATCATCTTTGAACGGCTCTGGTGTGAGTTGGGAATTCAACAGGTGATCAAAGACCTGCTCCATGTAACCCGGCTTTCCTGTTCGATGTGCAACGAGCCATCTTCCTCACCGTGTTGCAAAGGACAGCGTCCATATCGATCTCGACAAGGTCAAGGAGGAGGAGAGGTTCGATGGGAAGTGGGTCCTCATCACCAACACCAACTGGTCTTCGGATCGGGTGGCCCTTAAGTACAAGGAACTCTGGCAGGTAGAGCACTCCTTTTAGCACGCAGTAAATCTGTCAAAATTTTATCCCCGCCATGGTGAAAAGCGGGGTTTTCGTTCTGGCACTAGATATTTTGAACTAAGGCCTCGCCCTATGCTTCGGACTTGAAGTGTTTTGGAGGAGACTCCACGATTTTTGGATTTTTTCGAGGCATCGCCCGCTTTTGATTCCCGAAAGAACAGACCCATGACGCCCTGATCGCCAAACCAGACAATGCTAGGAATTTTTCCTAACGGACAATTTACTTCGATATATTTTGGCGTACCAAAGAGCTAGGGTCATCCTGAGCTTGCCACCCGCCGCCCAGGGCTCGGTACAGGCTAATGACGGCGAGAAACTCGTTCGCTCGATCCTGGGTTAACCGCAGCTCGGATTCAAACAACTGCCGATCGGAATCCAGCACCTCCAGGTAAGTGGTAGCTCCGCCATAAAAGCGTTGATTGGCCAGTTCGGTTTGGCGGCTCAAAGCCCGGACCTGTTTTTCTGATTCAAGGGCCACCTCTTTAAGCATCCGAACCGCTACCAAGGCATCGGAGACCTCCTGGAAGGCTTGCTGAATGGACTTTTTATAAGCAAGCAGGGCCTCCTGCTTCTGAGCTTCGGCGGCCCGGACGCCGCCTCGCAGTCGTCCCCCCTGGAAGATAGGCTGGGTGAGGCCGGGAGAAACCACATCCCAGAAACTGGCCGGCCCGGTGAACAGTCTTTTCAAGGCCGCGGATTCCCAACCCGAGACCCCGGTAATCCGGATGTTGGGGAAAAGCAAGGCCTTGGCCTCGCCGACGCGGGCATTGGCTGCCACCAGGCTCTGTTCCGCACAGCGGATATCGGGGCGCCGCTCCAATAGGGCCGAAGTTAATCCTGGGGGTATGGTGACGGTTAAGTCCTGGTCCAGCAAAGATTTGCCCCTGTTGATGGGTCCGGGGTTACGCCCTAACAAGACGCTGATCTGGTTTTCTTTCTGTTCGATGGCTCGTTTCAGATCGGGAACCACGGCCCGGGCCCCATAGAGCAGGTTTTCGGTCATGAGCACCGGGGTCAGAGGATCCCAGCCATGATCGAATCGCGCCTTTTGCAATTTGAGAGAGTTTTCCCGGACTTTTACGGTGCGGAGGCTGATCTCGAGTTGCTCGTCCAGGGTCCGGAGTTCGATATAGGCTCGGGCCAGATCGGTCACCAGGGTCTGGATGACAAATTTGCGGTTCTCTTCAGAGGCGAAAAACTCGGCCCGAGCGGCCTCGGTAGCCCGCCGGAGGCGCCCGAAAAAATCCAGTTCCCAGGTCAGGTCACCGAAAATCAAGCCAACGAGGCGCTCCGTGCGGGGAACCTCGGGAGTAAACCCCCGTTCCGAGGTCCGGATGCTCTCCAGATGGCTGTTGAAGTTCAACGCGGGGAACAGAAAGGACCTCTGGATGATCACCTGTTCCCGTGCCTGGAGGACTCGTTGGGCCGCAATCTGTACGTCGTAATTTTCCTCAAGGGCTATCTTGATCAGCTCTTGAAGCTTGTCGTCCTTGAAAACCTCAAACCATTTCAAGTCTCCGAAAGAGGTCTGAGCCGGTAGCGCGGGGATATCCGATCCCTGGCCCCGGAAATTGTCGGGTACCGGATAGGCGGGCCGCTGGTAATCCGGGCCGACGGCGCAGCTGTAAATCAGCAAGACGGTCAGCAGGATGGTCACGGAAGTCCTCATGACAGTTCTCCTTGGCAGCTGAATCTACTCACGCCATGGTTCCCAAGGTTTTACGGAAGCGGGCGAGAGACAGGCCGAACAGGATGGCGCCGATGAACGCCAGGGCCAAGAACTGCGGCCAGACAATATCCAGGCCTGCGCCGCGATAGAGGATGCCCTGGGCGAGCATGACGAAATGCGTGTTGGGTGCGGCCAGCATCACGTGTTGCACAAAGTCGGGCATACTCTCCCTGGGGGTCCGACCGCCTGAGAGTGTCTGCAGCGGCAGCAAGACCAGCATCATCAGCAGGCCGAACTGTGGCATCGAGCGGGTGATCGTGCCAAAAAAAATCCCCATGGAGGTGGTAGCGAACAGATGCAGTGCGGTGCCGACCAGAAAAAGTAGCAGTGAGCCGGCGATAGGTGTTGACAAGAACCCCTGGACGACGACGGTGAGCGAAAGGGCTGAGGCGACCAGCACCACCAAGCCCATGGTCCAGACTTTGCTCATCATGATCTCCAAGGGTGTGACCGGCATCACCAGCAGATGCTCGATAGTGCCGTGCTCGCGTTCGCGGATCAGCGCAGCGCCGGTGAGGATGATGGAGAGCATGGTGACCTGGTTGATCACCGCAATGACTGCGTTAAACCAGATTTTGTTGAGGTTGGGGTTGAACTTGACCCGCAGTTCGAGATCGACCGGCAACGCGGCCAATCTGCGGTACCTCTGGACAAAGGCGTTGATCTCGCCGCTGACAATGGATTGGATGTACCCGCTGCCGGTAAAGGCCTGGCTCATCCGGGTGGCATCGACATTGAGCTGAATCCGGGGCTGGCGGCCGGCCAGCACATCCCGCTGGAAGTTCGGAGGAATGTCGAGGGTGAACGTGTAACGGCCGTCGTCCATGCCGGCATCCATCTCAGACCAGGAGATCATCGCCGGGGGCAGGAAATAAGGTGGATAGAAGGCCGCCACAATCCGGGTGGACAGGGGCGACTGGTCCTCATCAACAATGGCGATGGGTGCCTTGTTGAGCGTTTCCGGCATGGCCCGGGCCTGAGAATATATCGACAAGGAAAAGGAGTAAATAATCAGCATCAGCATGATCGGGTCACGGCGGAGGCTGCGCAGTTCCTTGATTCCCAGGTGCAGAATATTGGCCAAGCGCACGTCAACGTTCCTGTTTCCTGAGTAGAACGGTGCTCAGAAAGATCAACACCGGGACCGCAATCGCAAGCGGTATGAACGAGGCGTATAAATCGGGCAGATGGAGCGCCTTGGAAAAGGTGCCGCGGGCAATGGTCAAAAAATGGGTAGTGGGATAGATTCTGCCGAACAGGGCCCCTGCCCCTTCCAGGGACGATACCGGATCGATCACCCCGGAAAATTGCACCGCGGGTATGATGGTGAAAATGGCAGTGCCGAACAAGGCCGCGATCTGACTGCGCATAAAGGTTGAGACCAATAGGCCGATAGCGGTGGAGGCCATGACATATAGCACGGCCCCGGCCGTCAGGGTGAAAAAGCCGCCCTTCAGGGGGACGCCGAAAACGGTGACCGCGAGCAGCACCAGCAGCAAAAAATTAAGTATGGCCAGCGCCACATAAGGAACCTGCTTGCCGAGCAGGAACTCCAGGCGGGTTACCGGCGTGACGTACAGATTGACGATGGAACCCAACTCTTTCTCGCGTACGACGGAAAGGGCGGTCAAAATAGCCGGAATCAGCATCAACAGCAGCGGTATGACCGCCGGCACCATGGCCACCAGGCTCTTGATATCCGGGTTGTAGCGATAACGGATTTCGATCTCGGCCAGGCCTGTCACCGCATTGGAACCCAGGATTTCGGGGGCGCGATGGTTCAGCCAGTGGGCATGCATGCCCTGCACATAGCCGCGCACGGTCTCGGCCCGCTGCGGCATGGCGCCGTCGATCCAGGCCCCCACTGCCACCTGCCGGCCCCGAACGAGGTTGCGAGCGAATCCGGGCGGGATCTCGATAGCCAGGCTGATCTCGCCGGCCCGCATCCGCCGTTCCAGGTCATCATAGTCGGTGATGGGCGGTTTTTCGACGAAATAATAACGCGATCCCGCCAAGTTGAGCGTATAGTCGCGGCTGATGGTGGTCTGGTCGCGGTCGAGCACCGCGAAAGGCAGATCCTCGACATCCAGGCTGATACCGTAGCCCAGCACAAACATCAAAAGGACGCTGCCCAGCAGGGCCAGAGTCAGCCGGATGGGATCCCGGCGCAATTCCAGCGCCTCGCGCCTGGTGTAGCTGAAAAGGCGGCGCGGATCCAGCCACCGGCGCGTGCTTGAGGCAACATCATGCTCAGGCTGGAGGGGAGGTGCTACGGAGGGAGCGAGTGGAGACGATGCGGATGGCGGGGATACTGGATCCTCGGCTGCAGCTTCTTCCAGATAGGCGATGAAGGCCTCGTCCAGCGTTTGTGCGCCGCGCTGCGCCTTCAGCCGTGCCGGCGTGTCGCTCACCAGCACCCGTCCCGCATGCATCAAGGAGATACGGTCGCAGCGCTCAGCCTCGTTCATGAAGTGGGTCGAGATGAAGATGGTGACTTGGTCACGCCGCGCCAGGTCGATCATGATCTGCCAGAAGGCATCGCGCGCCACCGGATCTACTCCTGAGGTCGGCTCATCCAGGATCAGCATCTCCGGGCCGTGGATCATGGCGACGGCCAGCGACAGGCGCTGGCGGATGCCCAGAGGCAAGGCGTCAGGCAGGGCATCCATGACCTCCGTCAGGTCGAAGCGTTCGGACATCTCGCGTATCCGGTCCGGAATCCTTTCCTCGGGAAGGCGGAAGAGCCGGGCGTGCAGCTCCAGGTTCTGCCGGACCGTGAGCTCCGTGTACAGCGAAAAGGACTGGGACATGTAGCCCACCCGGCGGCGGGTGTTGAGATCGTGCGGATCCACAGGGCGGCCGAACAGCCAGGCCTCTCCCTCGCTGGGAGGCAACAGGCCGGTGAGCATCTTCATGGTCGTGGTCTTGCCGCAACCATTGGAGCCTAGGAAGCCGAAGATCTCGCCACGATAGATTTGGAAGCTCACATGATCCACAGCGACAAAATCGCCGAAGCGCATGGTGAGGTCGTGGGCCTTGATGGCGACCTCAGCAGTCGCGGTCTCTTCACGCGGAGTGATCTGTACCGGTCGGTAACCTTCGCGATCTTCCGGCGGCAGAAGGGCGATAAAGGCCTCTTCCAGCGTGGCAGAGCCGGTCTGGCGGAGCAGTTCCTGCGGAGTGCCGGTGGCCAGCACCCGGCCAGAGTTCATCGCCACCAGCCAATCGAAGCGCAGGGCTTCCTCCATATAGGCCGTGGCAACCAGCACGCTCATGCCGCGCCGATCAGTACGAAGCCGACCGATGAGCTCCCAGAACTGACGGCGCGATAACGGATCCACCCCGGTGGTGGGCTCATCGAGGATCAAGAGGTCAGGGTCGTGGATCAGAGCGCAGCACAGCCCGAGTTTCTGCTTCATGCCTCCCGAGAGCTTTCCGGCGAGGCGCCCTGAAAAAGGGGCCAGGCCGGTGGCTTCCAGTAGATCGGCGATGCGCCGCTCCTTTTCACCCGGCTCCTGGCCGAACAGGCGAGCGAAAAAATCGACGTTTTCAAACACTGAAAGGGTATGATAAAGGTTTTTACCCAGCCCCTGAGGCATGTAGGCCACGCGCGGGCAGATCAAGCGGCGATGCTCCGCCTCGGCCATATCGCCGCCCAGGACCTCAATCCAACCCTTCTGAATAGCCCGGGCCCCGGCAATCAGCGCAAGCAAACTGGACTTGCCCACCCCATCCGGGCCGATCAGACCGACCATTTTCCCGGCCGGTATGTCCAGATTGACCGCTTCTAGTGCGTGCGTTTTGCCGTAACGGAGGCTGACCTCCGACAAACGCGCCACCGGCGCGGGACCTGCGTTGCCGGCCCCCGTGTCCGGCATGGTGACATCAGCTTGAAACTCGGTCATTGTGGCAGTTTCACCTGCAGGTGGGGCGGCCATGGGGCCTGCGGATCCAACCGCACATAGGCCATGCCGGGCAGCCCGGTTTTCACCTGCTTGATATGCTTGCGAAGCAGGTCAGAGGGAATGTGCGCCTTGATGCGAAACATCAGTTTTTGCCGCTCCTCGGCGGTTTCCACCGTCTTGGGGGTGAACTGCGCTACATCGGCCACAAAGGACACGCGGGCCGGGATCACATATTCCGGCGCCGCATCCAGCACCAGGCGCACTTCGGAGCCCAGCGTCAGCCGCCCCGCCTGGTCGGTGGGCAGGAAAAAGGTCATATAGACATCGCTCAGATCGACCAGGTTCAGCACCCGCCCGCCGGCCCCCACCACCTCGAACGGTTGGGCCACCCGGTACTGCACCCGTCCGTCGCGGGGCGCCTTCAGATCGCTGTCAGCGATGTCGGCCTTGATGCGCTCGACGGTAGCCACTGCGGCTTCATAGGACGACTCGGCCTCTAGTACTTGGGAACGAGCCGTGGCAATGGCCGCTTCGGCCGCCGCCACCTGGGCCCGGGCCGCACTGATGGCAGCCTCGGATGCTTGCACCCGAGCCCGGTCGTCATCCGCCTCCTGGTGCGACACCGCGGCAATCGCCGCCAGTGCGGTGGAGCGGACGGCACGCTTCCGAGCGGCGTCGAGTTCCGCCTGGCGCTGCACCACCACGGCCTCAGCCGCCGCTTTTTCGCTCTGGCGCTGAGCCAGCTGGCTGCGGGCGGTGATGACCGCACTTTGCGCCTGCTGAACGTGCGCTTCGGCCTCCCGCAGTTGGGCCTGGAGCACATCGGTATCCATCCGCGCTACCACCTGACCGGCGCTCACGAAATCCCCTTCATCAACGAAGATGTCCTCTATCCGGCCCGCATTTTTGGCCGCCACATCGATCTCAGTGGCTTCGATGCGGCCGTTGGCGCTGACAATGCCATGGCTGTCGCCGGGGCCCTTGAGGTATAGCCAGACAAACAGGAGTGCGATCGCCACAATCCCCGCAACCCCCGCGGCCCGTATCCACCATGCCCTGCTCCGGTCATTCATTTGATCATTCTCGTTCAAAATTAAGCGTTTGGCGAACTACACGTAAGGATCGGCAAGCGCCAGCTCGCTCGGGGGCAAGTCTCTGGGGGAGCAGCACCGCGTATTGCTCATCGGTTTGGGCATGAGGGATCTTCGGAAACAGGAAGCGCAGGTAGGCGTACGGTTCAAGCCCGCAAGCCTTGCCCGTTTCGATAACCTCGGCCCGGTTCTCCGGCCAGTGAAAGCGGTCCTTCTCCAAACGCTTCTGCCAAAGACAAAATCCGTTGCCCCCAGTACAGAATCTTGATGATGGTGCGGGCTCGATTGCAGAAAACGAACCAATGCCCGGAAAACGGGTCCAACTCCAGATGTCCATCCACCAACACCGACAAGCCATGGACGGCCTTGCGCATGTCGGTGCTTCAAGGAGCGAGAAACACCCCCCTGTGTCAGGATAGTTGTCGCATGATCTAAATCCATCTACAATCGAATTTCTTGGGGGCGATGGAGGATCGGATCATGCAATATTCCAAAGAGCGTAAAGAAGCTGTTCTGAAAAAGATGATGCCGCCGCACAACCGGTCGATCATCGAGCTGGCCAGGGAGGAAGGCATCAGCGAGGCAACTCTGTACCTCTGGCGCCGGCAGGCGCGCGAGCGGGGGCTGTTGCTCCCCGACTCGGATAGGGTCCCCGAGGGATGGACCGCGCGGGACAAGTTCAATGCGGTGGTTGAGACTACCGCCATGAACGAGGCCGAGCTGGCCGAGTACTGTCGCCGGAAAGGGCTGTATCCCGAACAGTTGGCCCGGTGGCGCAGGGCCTGCGAGACGGCCAACGACTGGGACCGCGAGGCGAACCGCCGGCTGAAAAGCGAGCAGAAGGCCGATCGCAAGCGTATCCGCCGGCTCGAACGCGAGCTGCACCGCAAGGAGAAGGCACTGGCCGAAGCGGCGGCACTGATGGTGCTTCGAAAAAAAGCCGAGGCGATCTGGGGGGAGCCCGAGGGCGAATGATCAGCGCCCCGGATCGCCGTCGAGCTGTCGAGCTGATCGAAGAGGCCCGTAAGATCGGTGCGCGGCTGGAGCCGGCGTGCCGGGAGCTGGGGATAACCGCGCGTACCTATCAGCGCTGGACCAGAGACGGCTAGGTGAGAACCGACCGGCGACCTGAGGTGCCACGGCCGGCTCCAGCAAACAAGCTGTCGTCGGAGGAGCGAAAGACGGTTTTGAGCGCTTGCCATAATCCTCGATATGCCGGCCTTCCTCCGGGGCAGATCGTGCCCAAATTGGCCGATCAGGGCGTTTACATAGCCTCGGAGTCGAGCTTCTACCTGCTTTTGCGCGAGGCTGACGAGCAACATCACCGGGGCCGCAGCCGGAAACCGCAGGCGAGCACGCCTCCGAAAGGCTACTGTGCCACGGGGCCGAACCAGGTGTGGTCGTGGGACATTACGTATTTGCCTACACTTGTCAGCGGAATATTCTTCTACCTGTACATGATCATAGATGTCTTCAGCCGAAAAATTGTCGGCTGGGGGAGGTCCACGCTGAGGAGTCTGGCTTCAATGCCGGCATTCTGGTCCATAAAGCGATTTTGTCTGAAGGCTGCACCGCGTCGCCGCCGGTACTTCACCAAGACAACGGCGCGCCACAGAAAAGCTTCACCCTGAGGGCGAAACTGGAAGCATTGGGGGTGATCACCTCTTACAGCCGCCCGCACGTCACTGACGACAATCCCTACTCGGAGGCCCTGTTCAGGACGGTGAAATACCGGCCGGACTATCCGTACCGCGGGTTTGAGAGCCTGGAAGATGCCCGGTGTTGGGTACTTGAATTTGTGCGTTGGTACAATCATGATCACCAGCACAGCGCCATCCGTTTTGTCACTCCTTGCCGGCGGCATGACAGAGAAGACCACGAGATTCCGGCCGCTCGCCGGCGCGTGTACGAAGAGGCTAAGGCCCGCCATCCAGAACCCTGGAGCGGCAACATCCGGAACTGGGAGCCCGTTCCTGAAGTTTGGCTCAACCCACCGGCTGATGCCAATAGACAGCGAACATCGGCCGGGGCGGCATGACTTCGCGTGAAAAACACTGCATCCTTGCCTCACTCCATATGGATGAGAGCAACAATGTATCTCGCGGCATGACTTTGCGTGACAAACACTACATCCTTGAGCCCGAGGTTGGAGCGGGCCATCCTCTCGCCGTCGGCCTGATTTCTCACCGGCATGGCCGAAGAGACGGTGTCAAGGCCGCGCCGGCGCCCGAAGGGCCTGGCCTTGACACTGTCTCTGGCCATGCTACTTCATCAAGGCCGACAGCGAGGACCGGCTCCATGCTGAACTCAAAAACAACATCGGACCAGCCTGTTTTCAACATGGAAAAGTCCAATTCCATTGAACCAAGACAAAACATCAGCCCGAGCAACATGGCTTCGTGCGACAACTACCCTGACAGACACCGTATTTGCATATACAAAGACCCCGACAACTTCCAACGGGCTCGTCCAACTACAGGATAAGATCGTGCTTCGCTTCGCTCTCACGATCTATCCTTATTCGTTAGGCGTGTTCCTCACCCGCGAGCCACATGTCTGCCTTGACTGGTAGCTCGAACAGCTCGCTTCGCAGGAGACGCGTCGAGAAGAACAGCACCTCCAAGTTTTCAACTTCACCTGTATCGGGGTTGAGCCGCGCTACGACTTCGTCCCCGAGCTCCTCCGACTCTTGCTCCGCGTAAGGTGGACACTTGTCAATGTGGAGGATGTCTGCATCCCGGTCATACATGAACCTCAATTTCGTTTCCATTCGACTGCTCCTTCCACCAGCCTTCTGGCAATGTACGCCGTGATGATCCAGTGGCGACCTCTCTGATCCCGCTCGCTTACAACCACGACTACCACGTGCTTGCCGCCGCGCAAATCATTGTACCACTTGGAGAACAACTTAGCACCAGTGAATCGAGCGGATCGGCGAACTTGATCAGGGTCCGAAAGCGTTTCCGCCATCCGCCCTCGGTGCTGTGGCAGTAAGTCGGGATGTCGTTCAGCGATGTGACACTCCCGCTCCTCGGTCAGCTCTACCTCCCCCTTCAAATAGGAACAGACAAACCTGGTCATCATGCTTCTCCAATCAAATTCCAGACTCCCCGAAGGCGCCTATAACGTCTGAAGCCAATGGCAGCCAGGGCTTCCACTGACCTGGTTAAAAATTTTTGTTGTTCAACTCCCCCGAATTTTCAAGACCCGAATGCCCTGGCTGTCCTTTGAGCTTCATGGTTGGGCAGCAATTTCCGGAGGCCCTGTAAAGCCTTGAAAACCGGGCCTTGAAGGATTTTTGGTTTTCGCGAACTCAGGGGGTGATTTCGGGCTGCGAAGGGGGTTTAGGAGGTGAATTTTTTCGACTATTTTGCTGTTTCATGCTGGAGAGCCGCCCGCGTCTCTGGTAGGCTATTTTGCCATGAAGCCCAGCAAAGACGCTCCTTCCTCCAAGATCCGACTTCGCAAGCATCTGAATGCAGATGCCCTGGTGAGGGCGGTGCGCCGTGAGTTCGAAAAGATCCCCGATCCCCGCAAAGGCAGGCCGCAGATCTCCTTTGCGGATGCGGCCATGAGCGCCTTCGCCATGTTTTCTTTGAAGGATCCCTCTCTTCCGGCCTTTGAGAAACGCTGGTCGGCTCGGGATCACAACCTGCACGCGCTCTACCACATCGAGAAGGTCTCTTCCGACAGCACCATGCGGGAGATTCTCGATGAGGTTTCGCCCTATGTGTTTCGACCCGCCTTCCGCGAGATCTTCTCACGGCTTCAGCGCGGAAGGCGCTGGCTCAGATGACCGTGCTGGACGGCCGCTACATCCTGGCCCTGGACGGCACGGGCTCTTTTTCGTCGGAAAAGGCCTTTTCCGACGCTTGCCTTCGAAAAACCTCTCGCACCAGCAAGACCACCTATTCCCTCCAAATTATGGGAGCCGCCCTCGTCCACCCGGACCACAAGGCCGTGATCCCCTTTCCCCCCGAAGTGATCCGAAGAGAAGACGGCGACACCAAAAACGACTGCGAACGCAACGCCGCCGGCCGTTGTATCGAGGGGTTAAACTCAGAGATCACGCCTTCCTTTTCGAAAAGGCCGACGAGGCCATCGCCGAGGGCCGGGCTGTGGAGTTCTGGCACGCAGCGGAAGACAACCCCGAAACCCTCCATTACTTCCGCTTCATCAACGATCTTCCCCTCAACAAGTCCCATCCCGACCTACGAGTGAACCTCCTCGAGTACTGGCAGGTGACTCCCAAGGGGCTTCTGCGGTTTTCCTGGGTCACCGATATCCTCATCCGCCGGGAAAACGCCGTTACCTTGATGCGGATCGGCCGGGCAGGCTGGCGCATCGAAAACGAAATCTTCAACACCTTGAAAAACCAGGGCTACCACCTCGAACACAACTACGGTCTGGGCCGAAAACACCTTAGCGCCGTTTTCGTCACCCTCATGATGTTGGCCTTCTGCGTGGACCAGAGCCTCCAACTGTGTTGCCCGCTGTTTCAGGCCGTATGGCGAAAGCTCCAAACCAAACGGGACCTCTGGGAGAGGATCCGGGCCATGTTCTGGGACTTCCGCCTGGAGTCCATCCGGATGCTCTACGAGGCCCTTCTTTACGGATACAAAAGGCTGACCCCGATCATCGCCTATAACACCTCGTAGGGCGGAGAAAGGAATCACCCCCATGCAGAACCTGCGCCTTTCACCCGAAAAACCGACGCGGAGGTGCGCCTTCAAACCGGGAATCTGAGCCCCTCACGCTCCAGGTGGCATCCCTCAACGGGACGTTCGGACCCTCGATCACCCCAAACGGCCCGCTGAAGACTCGAAGACTCTCCTTTCACGCCCGCTTTTCACCCAAGGACCATCCACTCCGGGAATTGCTGGCGGTTCATTGTCCTCCTCTTGCACAGGCCATTGACCTGGGCGGTATAGGCGTATTCCGTGTTGAACAAAAATTCACGACAATGCCCTACTTCTTTTCCCTCCGGAAACCAAAGCTTACACAGCATAAAGGCGCATTTCCCTTTTTGTGCTACAGGCCTTTTGCGAAGCCCTGTGGAGTATCTTTCCTCTTTTATTCCTGCGCCGCAAGGCCTTTATAATCGCGGTGCTGACCGGCGCCGTGCGCCGATCAAACAGACGTAGTCTGGTTGATCGGTGTGCGGCGTCCGGTAAAGTACCTTGTTCTGGCGCAAAGCGCCAGGGCAAGGTACTTGACGAAGTCAGCACCGCGATTCTCGGCGGCGCAGCCGCCGAGAACGAGAGGGCTCAGGCGCGGCGGCCTTCTCGGTCTCTGTGACAGCCACTCCCTTTGTGGCCGCCGTCGCCTGCAGCCTGGGGTTGGGTTGCCTGCACATTTTATTGTCTCTTGATAATGCTAGATCGTCAGCAATTTCCGGAGCCCCTGTAAAGCCTTGAAAACCGGGCATTGAAGGATTTGGTTTTCGCGAACCCAGGGGGTGGTTTCGGGCTCCGAAGGGGGTTTCGGAGGTGAATTTTTTCGACTATTTTGCTGTTTCATGCTGGACAGCCGCCCGCGTCTCTGGTAGGCTATTTTGCCATGAAGCCCAGCAAAGACGCTCCTTCCTCCAAGATCCGACTTCGCAAGCATCTGAATGCAGATGCCCTGGTGAGAGCGGTGCGTCGTGAGTTCGAAAAGATCCCCGATCCCCGCAAAGGCACGCCGCAGATCTCCTTTGCGGATGCGGCCATGAGCGCCTTCGCCATGTTTTCTTTGAAGGATCCCTCTCTTCTGGCCTTTGAGAAACGCTGGTCGGCTCGGGATCACAACCTGCACGCGCTCTACCACATCGAGAAGATCCCTGCCGACAGCACCATGCGGGAAATTCTCGATGAGGTTTCGCCCTATGTGTTCCGACCCGCCTTCGGCGAGATCTTCTCACGGCTTCAGCGCGGCAAGGCGCTGGCTCAGATGACCGTGCTGGACGGCCACTACATCCTGGCCCTGGACGGCACGGGCTATTTTTCGTCGGAAAAGGTCTTTTCCGACGCCTGCCTTCGAAAAACCTCTGCCACCGGCAAGACCACCTATTCCCTCCAAATGATGGGAGCCGCCCTCGTCCACCCGGACCACAAGGCCGTGATCCCCTTTCCCCCCGAAGTGATCCGAAGAGAAGACGGTGACACCAAAAACGACTGCGAACGCAACGCCGCCGGCCGTTGTATCGAGAACCTGAGAACCGACCACCCCCATATCAAGCTCATCGTGACCGAAGATGCCCTCAGTCCCAACGCTCCCCACATTGAAACCCTCAAGCGCTTCGACTGCCGCTTCGTCCTTGGGGTTAAACCCGGCGATCACGCCTTCCTTTTCGAAAAGGCCGACGAGGCCATCGCGGAGGGCCGGGCTGTGGAGTTCTGGCACGCAGCGGAAGACAACCCCGAAACCCTCCATTACTTCCGCTTCATCAACGATCTTCCCCTCAACAAGTCCCATCCCGACCTACGAGTGAACCTCCTCGAGTACTGGCAGGTGACTCCCAAGGGGCTTCTGCGGTTTTCCTGGGTCACCGATATCCTCATCCGCCGGGAAAACGCCGTTACCTTGATGCGGATCGGCCGGGCACGCTGGCGCATCGAAAACGAAATCTTCAACACCTTGAAAAACCAGGGCTACCACCTCGAACACAACTACGGTCTGGGCCGAAAACACCTTAGCGCCGTTTTCGTCACCCTCATGATGTTGGCCTTCTGCGTGGACCAGAGCCTCCAACTGTGTTGCCCGCTGTTTCAGGCCGTATGGCGAAAGCTCCAAACCAAACGGGACCTCTGGGAGAGGATCCGGGCCATGTTCTGGGACTTCCGCCTGGAGTCCATCCGGATGCTCTACGAGGCCCTTCTTTACGGATACAAAAGGCTGACCCCGATCATCGCCTATAACACCTCGTAGGGCGGAGAAAGGAATTACCCCATGCAGAACCTGAGCCTTTCACCCGAAAAACCGACGCGGAGGTGCGCCTTCAAACCGGGCATCTGAGCCCCTCACGCTCCGGGTGGCATCCCTCAACGGGACGTTCGGACCCTCGATCACCCCAAACGGCCCGCTGAACACTCGAAGACTCTCCTTTCACGCCCGCTTTTCACCCAAGGACTATCCGCTCCGGGAATTGCTGCTAGATCGTGAGCCCACACTGGACTTGGCAGCTGAAACTAAATCAGGAAGCTTTTTGTTCTTGGCATTCTTGTAACGCGACATTCGCAAGGCAAGTTTTTGATCAATCTTTTGGAGAAATTTTGGTGATCTTAACGCAGCACGGACGGTCTTGAAATCCTCAAGGTCATAGGTGTCTATAGCGAGTTCTGTGAATAGCTGTAATCCTTCGACTGCATACTTCCTCAAAGCATTCTGGAAGTCATTAGATGCCATAGCCTCCAACGAAATTCGAAGAGGGGTTCGGTTCAACTCCTCCACGAGTTTCGATGAACAGTGGACACCCCAATACGTTCCACTCACACCCAGCAACGCTCCGGTTGTCTTATCAGCGTCGCCAGCATCGACAAGGCTTTGCAGTTTCGATTGGCGTTCCTCATCAGTCTGTATGCCTAAAAGCCAGTAGAGATAGACTCTTTCAGGTGCAACATCATGTGGGAACAAGCGTTGGTAGTGACGGTCGAATAGCTCCTGTTTCTCCTTGACCGCATCGATTAGTGTGTCAGGATAGCCCGCTGCCAAGTACTGGGCAACACGATCAAGTTCCATGATGGACTGGTAGTCCTTTCTCCGTCTGCTACCTTCCTGCTTTGGCGCGTACTGTATGTCAATATTTTTGAAAGACTCACGAAGACGCTCCTGGACAGGGTCTACTGACCTTACAGCCCAAATCTTAACCGGGTTTTGAGTGTTGTTGTACCTCACTATATCAGTCAAGAGCGTTGGCTTTGCTGCAACGACTCTGGTCAACACATTGGCATTATCCGGTGCTCCGGCGTTATGAAGAGATACAGTTGTTTGGCATCCGTTGACAATACTAAACCGAGTAAGCCTATATGTTTTATCACTTTCTTTTGTGCAGGTATTTGCTACGATGGTGATCCCGTTGTTCAAGGCCCAAAAGAGACCTGGTGATGTCCTGGCTGTTTCTATCATCCTTTCATTGATTCCGCCTTTTCTTGCCCCTATGAAGTAACGAACATTGCCTTCGAACAGACGCCGTCCGTGAGCTTTGTACAAGCGTCCAAGTTCGGCGGCAGGGACACTCCCAACGATCGCTCGTCCATATTCTCCGGAATCCTCAAACACTCCGCCTGCAAAGGAGATTGTGTCCTCAGGAACAGACTTGTCTGCGGACCGGAATACAGCGTATTGATTCAAGATGTCATCACACGGCGCATAGAAGAATTTGATCCCCCTGAATTGTTGAGCACGATTGGCTTGTGCGCATGCCCGTTCAATCTGGTCGGATTTTTTGGCCAGACTAATCAGCCCTAATTCAATGTCATATTCGGAAATCTCAGCACCAGCCTCTTCGAGGATATCCGCTACATCAGAGCGACCGGCGTCAGACATCAACTTTGGATTCTGTATTGCCGGAATGGATGCAACCAAGGCATCCCATTTGGACTTGGGGGTAGCTTTCTCTCTTCTTTTCGGATAGTGTACCTGCAATACGGTTATTCGACCATTGGGGTGGTCTACGAGCAGCACGTCTATCCCTTGGTCCTCTGGACCGTCTACAGAAGCTCCTTCAAGGGCCTGATCTTCGTCGAAATCAAGCAGGGTTGTCGCATACCATGCGCCAAAGCCTCGTTCCTCAGAGATCCCGCCACGTCTCGATAGCTCCTTAACAGACGCAGCAATCTCTTGAAGCAGTTCATTCTCGTCAAAACTCATTGCGTAACTCCCTTTCTTCTGCACCCCAACAAATAATCATACAGTTTCCGGTGAACTCCAGGGCCTGTGATTCGGCGGTAGCAATCATTTTGACGCAGGTCTTGAAGCCGCGGGTCGCCAGTTGCCCTTTTCCAGCTTTAACTGACCATCTCGACAATCTGAAATTTTACCGCCTTCAGTCGGCCAGCGACATCCAGTCTCGCTGATCGCCGCGGTTCTTTGACATAATTATCGTATAAATCGCGTCATTACTGAAAGCGCGAAAATTCTGGAAGTATTCCTGTTGGACCACCGACTGGACGACCTCTTCGGAAGGGATGGCCGAGCTGACGGTTCGCAGCCATCCCGTGTATCGTTGCCAGATCCTTTTGTGACAGCTCAGCGCCAGAATTTGAAGAATCCCGGTGGCGATGCAGCCGAAGTTGACGAAGGCCTCGACGGCGTTGGTCGTTTCCGCAATCAACCGTTTTCTCCGGTCGTCGTCGACGGTTGAAAGATCGCTGTTGGTGGCCTTGCCAATTCGTGGCCAAGCAGTCGTCCAGAATCGGTAGAAAAAGGCGCCTATCAAGTGGTTCAGGACCTTGAAGCTTACCTCGATCTTGAACCGATAACTGTAGGCCAGGATCATGTCCCGGGCTCCGAGGGTCAAATCCGAGCCCATCAGGATGAACCGCTCGTCTCCATCGGCGACCAATACAAAACGCAGTTTTTCGCCGATCGGTTTCCAGAGCAGGTCCAGAGTCAGAACCGCCACGTCTTTGACCTGTCCGTACAGCTCGATGCGCTCCTGTTCAAAGGACGGCCGGCGCTTTTCAAACAGTTCGATCAGGGCAAGCTTTTCACCATATTGCCTCCGCCGGCCGGGACGTCAGGTTGTCGGCGGTGCATCGGCGTAGGCCACCACGTTGCTTTTAGCACGGGTCACCACACGCACCAGTCGCCGGCCGGCGGCATCGCGCACCATCTTGAGGATTGCAAACACCGGTCCCACGGCGAAGTAGGCATCCAGTACCAGCAGACACCGTTTACCCAGTGCCGGCACCAACTCTGCCACCATGGCCGCCATCAAACTGGTGATGCTGACCTTCGGCTGGCCGTCGACCAGCGGATCGGGCTTTTTTGGGAAACGCCGAAGCGCTTCTACGCCTTCATGGAGCTCGGCACAAAGCGGGATGCAAAAGATTGTTTTTACTCCAACCGCCAAGAACACCGATCACTCCCCAGTAGTGCCCGTAAATGTACGGGGCTTTGCCCGAGTTGTCCGGCTCCTGATGAAGCCGCTTGACGCCGGGCATCTTTTCGGCTTCCTTCGAGACCTTGATACCGTCGCCGGCCAACACCAGGCGACCGTCAATCTTCACCGGGATGCATCGCTCCAACACGATTTGCCACCAGCGGCGCAAGATCGCGTGGAGCTTCCAGCGCCGGGCCCGGAAGAACGAGAGCATCCCCGTGTAAATCGAGGGCCGGATCGCAAGCCAGCGGACAAAGGAACTGGCCCCGCAGTGGTCGATGCGCACGATGAAGCCCAGCACCACAGTCACAAACCAGCGATAGGCGGCCTGGCGGGTGAAACAGGGTCGGAAGGCTTCCAGGATGCGGCTGATATGACCGATCATGACCCCTCCTTTGCCATGGCGAAGGTATTGGGGGCCGTGCGCACAACGCCTTGTCCGGCACGGACTTTTTTCAACGGGGCCGAGACGATGGAGTCTCGGTTCAGTTCGGTGCCGTGCTCCTGCCCCCTGTGTCAGGATAGTTGTCGCATGATCTAAATCCATCTACAATCGAGTTTTTTCGGGGCGATGGAGGATCCGATCATGCAATATTACAAAGAGCGTAAAGAAGCTTGAGCCGTTGCGCGCAGGCAACCGGCCTATTCGACCCTGGTCATGGGTTATGTTTCCCTCCGAAGTCAGTTTCCGCCTGGAGATGAGTTGAGTCGGGAGGCATCATGCCGGTCTTGGCATCCATCAGTTGCGAGCTAATCCAGGAATCCTGCCTCGCGTCGCGGTATGTCGATAGGGGGCAGGAGTACAGGGATCCCAACCTGTTTGCAAGGCATCTGGGTCAAGCGGTCCTTGAGCGGTTCAGCGGTATCCGACTGATCGGAGAAATAGAGCGCAGGGAAGGCGAAGAGACGTTCAAGGCGTTGCGCGATGCTCTGCGTGATGCTCTGTCGCGGACTTCTTTGGGGCAAGTCTGCCAAGCCGGATCACCCCCTTGGAGGGCAGTTCTCAGCCTCTATTTCGTTTGGACGGGGATATTCGCTTTCGGTGAGAAGGCGGGACACGATCTCTGGCCGCCCGTCATGGAAGGCCTGGGACTTCCGGTGGATGGGAACCTCGCGAATCGTTGCGGGCTGCTATTTGCCCAGTGCTTGAAAGAAAACAGGCTCGAGGAGTTTGAGGCGCTCAAGGATGGGCATCGCTTCGTGACCCGGATCCTCCTGCACGGCTTGATACCCCATAAGCATATCCATCGTTTCATCACTGATCTTATTGAGCCGGAGCTGCGGAGTCATCTCGGAGTTTACACCACCGGGGAGCATCTCGTCAGAAAATGGAAGCAGAAAGGAATGCTTGCTTACCTTCCGAGGCCCATTCAGCGCTTCATTGAACATGGCGATCCGGTCAACGTCAACATCGCCGAACGATTCCTCGACATGGCCAATCGTTGGGACGAGGACGACCCCGCTTTGTGGCGGCAGTGGGGCCTTCCCCAATACATGGTGAACGCCTTTAGAAACCATGTGAGGAGCCGGGATGGAGGCACCATCAGAAAGTCCTGGGCGCCGGCATCTAAGGAACGGCCGTATTTCTATTTCGATCTGCAGCAAAGCGAGGTACCCCTCCTGCATATCCCTGCCCAGCAAATGAAATCACCGGTCGATTTTCAGCTGAAGTGGAGGGACCTCCAAGGAGGGGAACGCCAACAATCTCTCCAGATGAACCTGACCCCGGTGGATGGTTCGCACTACACGGAGCCCCAGGATCTGGATGTCGGCCCCTGTGATGACGGCATCAATCTGGAAGCAAGAGATCGGTCATCCGGAACGGTTTCGACGCAGTTCATCCAGGCTCCCATGGCCACAAGCAACGGAGGGGCAAGGCTGCCTCTGTACCTGTTCAGTCGGTCAACGGGAAAGCTCTTGGATTTAGGTGGTGGTAAGAGGGCCCTTCCGGAAGAGCTGCTCCTGGTCTATCCAAACGACTCTACTCTGGAAGTAAGGGGCGGACGCCTGTCGAGTGAACCGGAGCGCATGGCGGGCAGCTGGAGCGGATGGCAGTACGCTCTATGCACGCTCGAAAACGACGGGTCCTTCGATTACCGCGGACCGGACGCGAGCTTCCGCGCAGAGACCTCTGCAACGGTTGACTTTTCCTTCAACAGTCTGGGCGAAACCCCTTACCTGGAAGGTCGCGGACAGGCTCCACCGTGGCTTCGGTCTCTTGAAGGTTGGCCGATCTTCAAGGATCCGGATCAAATAGCGGTCGTATGCCCTGAGGGGGGCTATCCCGTGTGGCGAAACGCCTTCGGGAAGTTGATACGACGAGATCAGACCGGGTTTACGCAGGCAATTGATCTTGCCTTCCGTAAGCAGGGCGCAGAATATGAAGTTGGAATCGCCTTCCCGCCACAGTGGGAGCCCGGAGTGTATGAGATCCATTTGCGGGGGCCTCTAGGCATCGAGGATGTGATCCTGCCTTTCATCTACCTTCCCTTATCGGATTTTGAGTTGGTCAGAGAACCGGAGACTGGGCCTGTCTCCGAGTTCCGTTTTCGCTGTGGCCAAAAGGTAGTGATGGAGCCATTGTTCCACACCACCATGGGTGATGAGTCTGGGATAATCGTCCTGTCGCTGCAACAAGATCGAGGGCAGGCCTTCTGCGGTATCAAGGTGTTTGCCCATTCCAGGATGCCTGTGACTCTGCTTCTGGCTCGCAGTGATCTTCGATGGTCGCGACGGAGTGATCGAGGGCTGTTTCACTGGGACCTTTGGCGGTGTAGGCCGGAAGAAATTCCCGTGCAGCGCCTGGATGAGATCTCGGATGCCAGAGTAGCCGTCCAATTCGATAGTTTTTCTCCCGGTGGGGCACGGGGACGAAGCCCCAAACTTCAACTTCTCTTGAAGACCTTGGGGGAGAAGACCGAAGAGGAGCAAACCCTCTATTCCTATGACGCCCCGGCGTTTCGAAGAAACGTAAACGACACGTGGCTCGTCGATCTGAAAAAGTTTTCCGACCTCATCAAGTCACTTCGCTCGGTGGAAGCCGCTGCCGTTACAGTGCGTTCCTTCGACGGACGAGGCGAGCTCGTCCTGTTCACGATCTTGAAACATCCGGCATTCAAGGATTTTCGGGTTGAGCTGGCCGGAGGGGGTGAAAAGACCGAAAGACTAAAGATATCCTGGACTCCACAGAGAAATGATCCTCAAACTGGACGTTTCGTAAGGATTTATCCGGAAGGCGAGCCCAGGGGTGGCACGTTATACCGTCTCCAGGACGGTGCGGCGCCGCCTTTCGAGATTCCTATCGGAGCCACAGACAAACCGGGATGTTGGTACCTCAGGATGGAGGCCCATCGATCGCGGTTCGGAGCCTTGAGCGCCGCATCCGATTCAGCACCGTCTTTCAAGTGGTTGCGGGCGCCGCAAGGGTGGGCGGACTGGCTGGAATGGCCAGAGATCAAAGCAAAGGAAGCCCTAGAAAGAACCAGTGGCATCCAGGCTGTTAGCAAGGAGACTCTTCAGAGATCTTTCCCCTGGTCGAATTTTCTGGTTCGCTTCCATTACGACAAGGGAGAAGACTGTTTCGAGTGCATCAGATCCATGCTCGGGGAGAAGACCCTGGAGATCTTGCTTCCCTATACCCGTGGAACGGTTTGGGAGGCTAAGGCGGCATCGGGATCCAAAGTCTCGGTTCAGATCATTGATTCATCCGCGGAGCCAGCGACGCTCAAGAATCTCCTCTCAGGTAAAGAGCCGTGCGGGTGGTATACGATTCCAGACGAAATCGAACTGGAGCTATCCATGCTTTATTCGCATCGCGATCTTGGAAAGGCGGGCTCTCTATGGAAATGTAGGAAGACTATGAAAGATGATGAGGTCTGTTTCCTGTCCGATGCGGGCCGAGAACTGGATCTCCCCGTTTGGCTGGAAGATGCCGTTTACCCCGATCAAACGGGGAGTCTCCTGGCCCGCTGCGACTTGGAGCAATGCTGGTATGCCGCACCTTACCTGCCTATCCTCAAACACATCGGGCGTAGCGACCTTTTCTTCGCTGAGCCCAAAAAGGATCCGGAGCAACCTGTACAAAAGCGGCGCCCCCAGGCTCACAACACGGGGCTTACTACCTTGGGCGAGCTGATAAAGGCTCAAGATTGGAAAACCTTCACACATCAATACTTCGAGGTCTGCAAGCCGCAGGAAAGGACTGAGGCGGACTCTCTTGTTGAACAGTGGCAAAAATGGGGAAAGCGAACGACCGTCAATCGTTTTCTTGGAAGGATGGTTATGGGTCGCCTCAGGAAGGATGGACCCAATGGGCTTTCGGGAGTGGCCGCCTTCATTGCGAGGCTGCGTGCGCGCGAACTTTGGACTGACGCCGTTCGTGGATGGGGGGCAGACGGGGGTAAAGGGATCGATCGTCTCTATGAGAGAACGCTGGAACTCGTTCGCAAGACGACTCCGAAAGCCTTCCTGCGAGATCTCATTCTGAGCGAAATCATCATCTCCTGGTACTGGAATCAGCCACTGGCAAAAATTTGAGCCGGCGAGCATGAAGGAATGTCTCGTTCTGTCTCAGGAATGGAGGGAATGTCAGCGTGCTTCAACGAATAGACCCGATTGCCACGAGTGAAGACATCCGCGAAACTTATTTGCGTTACCTCACCACGACCTTCGGGCTTAAGAACCCTGAGCTGACAAAGCAATTTCGGGATCTGGCGAGAGACACCGAAGGGCTGTTCAAGGGCCCCATTCTGGAGGCCACACCAAAGTACTCTAAAGATAAATCTCTCCTGGAAATGCTGACGGAGCCCCATCCCATTCTCAGTGACCAGTTCCTAAACTATGCTCCAGGTCTAGACGAAAACGAGGTCGTTCATTGCATATCTCTGGAACGGAAACTCTACACCCACCAAGGTAGGGCGATTCGGAAGATCGTCGGGCAGAATCGAAACGTGGTCGTCGCGACGGGTACGGGTTCGGGAAAGACGGAATGCTTTCTGCTGCCGATCATCGATCATCTTTTGAAAGAAAGGGCAGCAAACCGTTTGGGGCCTGGAGTGCGAGCGCTCTTGGTCTATCCGATGAACGCACTGGCGAACGACCAGGTGATCAGGTTGCGCAAATTACTGCCCGCCGAAACAGGCATCACTTTCGGGAGGTATACCGGGCAGACGAAGCAGACTTACCGGCAGGGCTTGGACGCATTTCAACAGGAGAACGACCGGATTCCACAAGTCAATGAACTATTCTGCAGGGACCAGATTCTCGGCAAAGAGCCGATCAACGGAAAAGACTGGCCACATAAGGGATATCCGCCCTTGGTCGGTCCCCCGCATATTCTTCTCACAAATTTTGCCATGCTTGAATACTTGCTGATGCGGCCCCAAGACTCAGTGCTGTTCGATGGGGTACAGGGCGAAACCTGGCGATTCCTCGTTCTCGATGAAGCGCACATCTACACCGGCGCACAGGGGACAGAAATCAGCTATTTGATGCGTCGTCTCAAGGATCGCGTGTGCCGGTCTCAGCAAGGGAAGCTGCTCTGTATTGCCACCAGTGCAACGATCGGTGCGGGCAATGACGAGAGCCTGACGATAATCGCCAGATCTTTTGAAAATCTCTTCGGTGAGACCTTCGAAAAAGAGGACATCATCACCGGCGAGGTGGTGCCTCTGCAGAACTTTGTCAGCGGATTTCCCGAATGGGGGAATGGAAGCGCCGACTTCTATCAGGCCATCTGGGACAAGGTCGGTCAGGATTATTCCTCGAGTAGTGAGTTGGCCGTCGTTTTTTCCGAACTCCTGTGCGGCAATTGCGAGAAAGACGGATGGCCGAACAGGGAAGTATGTGAGAGGGCGATTGAAGCAGCACGAGGTGTTTCGGGAGTTGATCCTTCCATGGAGAGACTCCTTTTCAATCTCTTGGCGGGTGACCGGCGGGCCCGGCAGTTGGTCGATCGCATTGAAGGAGGCCCTGCAGATCTGCGCAGTATCGCCGAATCGTTGTGGACGATCAGCGGTGCTGACGGTGATGTTGAAGCAGCCAAAAGGAACCTGATCGTCCTTGTTGATCTCGCTTCACGAGCGCGTCCCGAAGAGGATAGTGCCGCTCTCCTTTCCGCTCGTTACCATTTCTTTGTGCGCAGCCTTGAGGGATTATCCATTTGCTTCGCCGGCGCCGGCGATCAGGGCGAAAAAACCTTGAGTCCTCGCTTGTTGGTCGGACGGCACCACGAAGTTCCCGATGCCCCCGGAGGTCCTGCCGTTGCTTTCGAGCTGCAGGCTTGTGGTCGCTGTGGGCAGCCGTTCCTTAAAGGTCAGTTGACACCAGATGGTCGGTTCATCTCTTACCCTCGCAGGCAGAAATTGGGCGAACAGCCGAGAAGCAACGACTACTTCTCCATTGATTTGGACAGTGTGGTCGACTCGGCGGAAGATGAGGAGCCGTTGAGGGATGAGAAGCCCCCCGTTTCAGGATTCGAAGAAGAAGAGGGGGAATCAGGCACTCGCAATCGGGTTCGTCAGACAATACTCGGAGATATTCAGTATGTCTGTGCGCGCTGCGGCCTCTTAACAGATCTCAATGATCGAGCATGCCCGTCGTGCATGAGAACTGGAGAGCGAATCTCTTATGAATGGGTGCCGGTGCGCCGGGTGACACCCGTCAATGGAAAGACGATCACCGTCTGCCCCGCTTGCGGCGGACAGAAGCATCACGGAGGCTCAATCATCCGTGCCTTTTCACCGGGTGATGACGCTGCTGGAGCGGTTTTGGCCCAGTGTCTGCTCACCAACATCCCGGCCAGCTCCGAAGGAACATCGATCAAAAAGAGGGACCAGGAAGAACGAAAGCCCAAGAGCCGGTTTGCGGGGCTGCTCTCCGTTAATGCTGCGGCGAGCACCCCTCAAGGCAAGCGGCGTTTGTTGGCCTTCAGCGATTCACGGCAAGATGCAGCTTATTTCGCAACATATCTGAACCGAACCGCCAACCAGATCCTCCACCGCCAGATGATCGTCAAGGCGGCTAGGAGATTTCTATCTGATACCCCGGGTGTATCCGCCTTCGATGTGAACGATCTCCTCAACCCCATGATCAGCGTCGCTCAGGAAACCGGCCTGTTCGACGCGAAGGACACCGAAGGCACTAAGATCCTGGAAGTCAGCAAATGGCTGAATGCTGAGCTCGCGAATATTCAGAGGCGCCAGGGACTTGAAGGCGTTGGTCTGATTTCCTGGGATCTCAAATGCAGCGATCGGCTTCATGAGTATGCGGCGGACGTCGAGGGCGAGCTCGAGCGGGACTATGGCCTAGATGCCAAGGCATTTGTTCTTCTTCTGAAGATCCTGCTCACCGAATTGCGGCGGCAAAACGTTCTTCAATCCATCAAGGGGGTGCGGTTGCAGGATGTCTACTTCTGGCCCCGCAATCGACCTTACACCATCCGGCCAAATGGCGTGAATAGCAGACTTTCCATCGCGTCGTGGCTTCCCCAAACAACCCGAAACATGCGGTCCGATTTCATCGAGAGAGTATTTCTCAAACTGGGTCGTACTGTGGACAAGGGCATCGTAGAAAAGCTGCTTGATGATCTCTGGACACTGTCCATGGCTGAAGGGTTAGGTATCTGGGAGGAGACCTCGGTCAAGAGACTTTGGGGGGATAGAGGTCAGGATGAGGTCGCCTGGCGCCTCAGATGGGATGCATGGATCGGCCGCATGAATGACGGTGAAAACGCATCCTTGTACAAGTGCCAAACCTGTGGAAACATTTCCCAGTATAACCTAAAGGGTGTCTGCCCAACTTACCGTTGTCCAGGTCCTCTTGCCGAAATAAATCCCGACATTGAGTTTTCAGATAATCACTACCGTTATCTGTACACACGAATGGAGCCTGTGTCTTTACTGGCACTGGAACATACGGCCCAGATCACCACTCAAGAAGGGGCGGAGAGGCAAAACAATTTCACAAGTGATGGACACCCTCTCAATGTACTTTCATGCTCGACGACCTTTGAGCTGGGAGTCGATGTGGGGCAATTGCATTCGGTTTTCCTTAGAAATGTTCCGCCTGGAGTAGCCAACTATGTGCAACGGGCGGGACGCGCCGGTCGCCGGTGGAGTGCCGCAGCTTACGTTTTGACCTTTTGCCGGTGCAGGCCGCATGATCTGGGACATTTTGCCGGAGCCGAAAAACTGATTTCCGGTAAGGTTCAGCCGCCGAGAATCCAAATCGAGAATCTCCGGATTGCTCGGAGACATTTGCATGCTACCACGCTCTCGCATTTTTGGAGATTTCATCATCCCGAGCTATTCGATGGCAGCTCAGGGAAAAACCGTGGCAGTGTGGAATGGATGTTCTTCAACCAACAGGAGAGCGGTGCGCAGAAGCTTCATCAGTGGCTGAGTGGACAACCTACCAAACTGCGTGAAGAGTTGACCAGAATCTTTCCCGCATCCATTGCAAAAGACCTGCAGATTGTTGATTGGTATTGGATTCCGGAGCTGGTAAGCCCACCACGGGATGAAGCACCAACCGTTTGGGAAGGACGATTGGGACTGGCGCAATCGGAGCTCCTCTCCGAATACGGTGCCTACAAGGAGCTCCAGAAAAACAAGCCCGCATTGCACGGGTATTCCGAGAGACAGATGAAAAGGCTGCGTGAAAGGCAACTACTTGGTTTTCTCGCCTCACGAAACGTCCTTCCGAAATACGGTTTTCCAGTCGATGTGGTGTCCCTAAAAGTGGAAAGCAAGGAGGAGTGGGCGTTACGAGTTGAATTGGATCGAGACCTGAAAATCGCCCTCAGCGAGTATGCCCCCGGCTGCACCTTGGTTGCCAATGGGAAAGTGATCAAAAGTTATGCCTTGGAGAGAATCGCAGGAAAAGCGTGGCCGGAGTATCGTTTTGCCGTTTGTGGGCAGTGCGGAAAATTCCACAGGAGCAAAACCGTCGACGAGGAAGTGCAAAGTCCGTGTGAGTGTGGCCAAGATCTAAAAGATTCCGGGAGTACGGAAATCCAAGGAAGATTCCTTGAGCCGAGCTTCGGTTTTCGAACCTTCCTGGAAGAGGATGGTCAGGAGCCGGTTGAAGTGCGGCCTCAAAGGACTTTCGCCTCCCAGGTATATTTTTCTCACTACCAAGTGGCGCCGCCTTCTGACTTCATTGAAGAAGGTGATCCCGATCCGATGGCGGGGATTAGAATCAAAAAGAGCTATTCGCGCTATGGCGTTCTCACGGTGGTCAACCCGGGCATTCAGAAACGCGGTTTCTGGATTTGCCCTTCCTGTGGCTATGGCGATTCCGTTGTCGCCGGACGGCCGAAAAACCACAAGACGCCGTGGGGCTCGCCTTGCAGAGGCACACCTCGCATTGTCTTCCTTGGCCATGAATTCCAAAGTGACGTGCTGGAGCTGCGTTTCAGTGGTGGCTTGGCGGACGTAAGCGATCAAGGGTTTTGGTTCTCCCTGACAGCCGCTCTACTGGCCGGGGCATCCAAGGCTCTGGAAATTGAGCGAGGCGATATAGACGGCACCGTCCTTCGTTACGGGGGAACGGGTTATCGTGCCATCGTTCTTTTTGACAGCGTGCCCGGTGGAGCTGGCCACGTTCAGCGAATTGCCGGCGAGTTGCGCAAGGTGATGGAAGCTGCTCTTGAAATCGCCGACGCCTGCACCGGTTGCTCACGGGATCAGTCCTGCAATCGATGCTTGCGAGACTATCGAAACCAGTACGCTCATGATCTGCTGAGAAGAGGGCCGGTTGCAGACTTCCTGATGAAAGCATTGGGAGGGCTGTATCACCAAGGCGCGAACGGGTTCATTCCCCTTGGACTCACGGACCCGGGCCAATGGCTAAGCCAACAGATGAGAAGAGCGGAGAAGCTCTATCTCGTGATCGACAAGATTCCCAGGATCGGAGATGGAGCACCCGCGTCCAACGGTCTGTACAACCTTCTACATGGCGTCTGTGCAAAAGGAGCTCGGATTCACCTGTTCTTCCGCAATGTTGCGAAAACCATCTCTGCTGCCGATCCCGTATTGAAAGCGTCTCTTCACAGGCTAACGCTTCTGAGCGATTTCCCCAATGTTGAGATCAGATTGTTCGACGGTCCTCTTCCAATTGAAGCGCCGCTTTACATAGAAGCAGAGTCGAACGCGTTGGTTGTCCGTTGGCCAAAGGGGGGGGACCCGTTCGAGAAAGCGGACCACATCGAAATTTCGACTTACTCAGAATACACTGACAAGGTGCAAGATTCTTACAAGGCGGCAATCAAGAAAGGGATCGGCGAAGTATGGAATTTCGCGAAATATGAAGATCTCCTTCAAGGGACAAGGGTAATCCACATACCCGACGGAGAGAGGAAGAGCTGGAAGGAGATTCTATCCGGCTATCTTCCATCGTCTATTGAAGCAGTGGAGATTTACGATCGGTACCTGCGAAACCGTTTTCAGTTCAAGAGCTTGGCCATGTTCCTGGATGCATTATGCGAAAAGGCTTCGGGTGATGGGATGGCGGTCGAGGTCACAACAACCAGCGACGAACCGAAACTCGTCCAGCATCAGTTCAATGTGCTTCAGGAGAGCCTGGCGCCTCATGGAGTCAAGCTCAGATACTCCATTCATAATCCCAACAAAGAGCTTCCTCATTACCGCAGAGTGCTGATTCGTTCGAGGGACAGGCTGGCTTCGATCTGGTTGGACCGGGGGTTGGATATTTATCGATTCGAGGACCTCCAGAAACCTGCGTACATGACACTGGAAACCTACGTGGTCATCGAAGGGTGAGGTTTGGCTGCAATTGAGCTTCGTGGATGTCTCCTGCGGAATGTGTCAATGCGAATGAGACACTTGCGGTTGGTAATTAGACTCTCACAGCATTACTCGATGGCCTGTTGATCCAAGCGACAGGGCCATCGGCCTGATTTCGGAGTTCGCCACGGGCACGGGCCGAGCGTCAACCGGCATCAAATCGATTTGTCGCGACATGACCGGAGAACCGAATCGAGCTTTTCGCAACCGACCGTGACCGGCTGGCGTTCCTCCTCGAAACGGACGCCGCCCTTGACCTGGACCTCGAGATGCTCGACGCCCATGGTCAATTTTCGGTTGTCACTACGAGCCAGGCGCGCCACGAGTCGCGGCCCAGCGTTTTCAGGGGCCGGGAATTCCGGGCCGTCCACGTCCTCCGGAACCCGTCCTATCCGAAAGGGTCGATGTGCGAGGCATGAAAGGCGATGCCGCTTGCCAGGAGTTTTCGGATGGGAAGGCGACTGGGGCAGACAGCCTCGGCCCGCTCCAGGTCCGCCCGCAGCCACTCGTGCTTTTTTGCAGCCACATGGTGGTGCCGTAGGGCGAAGCGCTGGAGCTCCGCATCGCCGTAGCAACGCCCGTACATGAGGCTCCGCATCAGGTCGGCGATGGGAACGTCGCCGCCGGCCGCCGTCTCGCAGATCCGGGCGCAACCGGCGCAGTACCCGCCGGCTGTTTCTTCGGCGTACCTCTGGAGCAGGATCCTGTCGCTATCCGAAAGCCGGGTGCGGTCCAGGGCTGCGGCTACGTTGGCGGCGAGGATGGTGAGGTTGGGCATCTGGGAACAGACGCTGGCAATGCGCGGGTCTTCCCACACGGCTTTGAGCTTCGCCTGCTTGTCGGTGAAGCCATTCTTGAGAAATCGGCCGGCGAGTTCCAGTTCCAGGTCGCTGTCTACATGGATGGGACCGCCTCCCTGGGTCTTCATGGCCGTAAGGCCGATGCCCTTTTCAGCACAGGCGTCCACTGCGCGTTTCATTGCATCGCGGTGCATCAGCCGAAAATTATAGGAGAACATGATCCCGTCCACCCAGCCGAGTTTTGCCGCTCCCAGGAGACATTCTTCCATGTTCCGGTGTGTGCTGAAACCGAAAAGCCGGATTCGGCCCTTGTTCTTTTCATGATCCGCCCAGCGCCGGACGTCTTCATTCAGTTCGCCGATGTCGTTTACGGCATGGAGACAGTAAAGGTCGATGGTGTCCGTCTGGAGGCGCTGGATCGAACGTTCCAGGAGCCGGGTCATGCCGGAAGGATCGCGTGCGTCCGACTTGGTCACCAGGAACACCTGTTTTCTGGTCTCGGGAGCTCGCGAAAAAAATTTGCCGATCCCTTCTTCGCTCCGGCCGCCCCCGTAGCAGTCGGCGGTGTCCCAGTAGGTTACGCCCCAGCGGAGTGCCTGGCGGAGGACCAGCTGGTTGGAGACGATATCGAACATGCCCCCCAGGGCCAGGATGGAGACGTCGAATCCCGTCTTTCCGAAGGGCCGCGTTGGAACCCGGTCCGGGTTACCGGTTTCGGATGCCGCGGCGGCCTTCCTGAAGGGTGAAAGCAGCGATCCCAGGCCGGCCATTCCGGCCCCTTGCAGCAGGCTTCGTCGAGACAGCAGGTCTTTCTTTTCGTCCATGGTGCGCTCCTTTCCCCCGGCGGGGTGATCGTATCCCAGGCTTTTGGAGACAAAAACAGTCAGCGAGGCAGCACGAGCCGTTTTTGAGGATGCCGGCTTTCGTTTTCCGCGGTGACCCGGATGGCCCGAAGCCCTGTTACGGGGCACTCATGCTCGCAGATGCCGCACCCCACGCAGCGTTCGGGGTCCACCTGGGGCCTTCGGAGCCGGATTTCCACGTTCAACCATCCGGAGTCGTAAGGAGCGAGTTCCGCACCTTCGTCCGAAGTGAACCAAATTTCCCGTTCACTGTTCCCGGTGATGCGATACCGTCGGCCTTCACGGCCATCTTCAGGGCCTTCGAACGCGCAGAAAAAGTCACCGGTTGCGAGGGTTCCCGGTACCAGGCGGGGTTCTCTCAGCCATACCACCCCCGCTTCGACGGCCGTAACCCGGTGGCGACCGTCCCGGACTACCACGAACACGTCGCGTGTGAAGATCGCCTTGGGGCTCACCGGGCAGTTTTCCTGGCAGACAATACAGGGCCGGTCCATGGCCCACGGGAGGCAGCGGCTCCGGTCCACAAAGGCCGTTCCCAGCCGCAGCGGGCCCCGCTCCGAAAAGGGGCCCGTTCCCTGCTTTTCTTCCACAGAAAGGGGCCGGAGCGCGGCGGTGGGGCAGATGTGCGAACACGCCACGCAGTTGTACTGGCAGCCGCTGGATCCGGCTCGGAAATCCAGCACCGGCGTCCACAGTGCCTCGATGCCGGACTCAAGACCCGCCGGTTGAATGACCCGGGTGGGACAGACCCGGACGCACTGGCCGCACTTGAGGCACCGCCGGAGAAAATCCGGTTCGGGGAGGGCTCCAGGCGGCCGGACGAGCCGCGGCGGGGCCGCAGGACCCCAAGTTCCATCCAGGCGCAGGACGGGGACCAGGAGCACCCCGGAAGCCAGGGAAGCCACGAAGCGACGGCGCTTGAGGTCGGGAAGCGGGATTTCGCCTCCGGCCGAAACCGGCCTCTGGTACGTAACGATGCGTTCCCGGCATCCGTCCAGGCAGTTCATGCACAGGACGCATTCACCGGTTCGGATGACACCAGCGGGTTCGCAGGCGCCCTCGCAGAAGGCTTCACATCGGCCGCAGGCGCTGCAGTCCCTGCAAGTCTTTCCGATCCGCCAGAGGGCGTTCCGGCTCAAAACAGCGAAAAACGCCCCCAGGGGGCACACGAAGCGGCAGTAGAACCTTGGTAGATAGAGGTTGAGCCCCACCGCCGCGCCGAAAAGCACCCCGAGAAGCCAGCCTTCCCGAATCACCCGGCTTCCACCCCTTCCAAGCGCCAGCACCACCAGGTTTACGGAACGATGGAAAAAGGGGATGGGATCGAGAAGGCCGGTCTGGAGTGTCCCCACCAACGGCGAATCCAGCCATCCTCCGAAGGCTGCGCCGAGAAAAACCGCCAGCACCGCGTACTTGACCTGCTGTGCCGGGCGGTAGCGGTTTTGAGCCGCCTTTTCCTTCATGCGCACCTTGCGGCGTCCCAAGTAGCCCACGGCCTGGTGCAGCGTTCCAAAGGGGCAGACCCAGCCGCAGAAGAAACGGCCCAGGATCACTGTTGCCGCCATCACCACCAGCGCCCAGGCCAGCCCTCGGTACAGCGTTCCCGTGGTGAGCAGCGTTGCGAACGCCGCCAAGGGGTCCAGCTGCAGAAACCAGTTCACCGGCCAGCCGCGGAGTTGCCACCACTTCGTGCCGACGGTACTCACCCAACAGAACCACAGGAAAAGCAGGAAAAAGAAAACCTGGCTGATCCTTCGAGCATTGACGATTCGCATGTGATTCGATCCCGGATTCCGCGCCGCCGCACCCAGGGCGGCCGCCGGCGGTTTCGCTTTCCAGTGAGGCCCTTTTCCGGCGCTCAGGCCTCGCCGATCAGAGGACGCAGGGCTTCGAAGTCCGCGGTTCCGGCTCCGGCTTCTTCCGCCTTGGCGATCCAGGGCAGGTCGGCCGGCCGCTTGCCGAGGAGGGTGGCTCCGAAAGCGTCCGCCGCCACTTGGTCGGTGGCCGCGATCAGGGTATGGGTGGCCTTGAGGTCATCGATGGAACCGCCTGTCGGGCCGTTGGCCATCATGGTCCAGGTGCCGTCCAGAATCACAAAAGTGGGCGTGACGAGAAGAGCCAATTCCTTGATAATATTGTGAATGTCCTGATGAAAGAGATTCCTCGGCCCGCCCAGGAGGCCGTACCAGTTTTTCATGATCATGGACGCGCCGCTCCGGTGGTGGTCCTTCACCGGAGCGACGCCGATGAGCTTGTCGATGCCGCGGAACGGTTCGTAAAGGAGCGGCCAGTTCCGTATGAGCCTTCCGCCTTCCAACGTGGCAGCCTGGAAGGCTCCCGGTTCCGGAACGAACACCCGGGCTCCTTCCGATTCGGCGGCTTCTCCGATCCCCGTCAGGCGGAAGCAGCTGGCCGGATCGTTGATGGGGTTGTCGGTCACCACCACGGCGGCGGCTCCCGCCTGAAAGCAGAGTCTTACGAGGCCGCGCACCAGGTCGGGGTGCGTGGTGGCCGAAAGGATGGGAGGCGACGCGAAAGCGGCGTTGACTTTGATGAGCACCCGGTCGCCGGGGTGCACATACGCCTCGATTCCTCCGATTCCGGTGACGGCTTTTGCCAAGGCGGCCGGCCGGTCGCTTCCCCGAATGACACTCATCCGGCCCTTCGTTCCCGGGACGGAATAATCGGGAAGATTCACCTGGTCGCCCGCTCCGGGAGGCTCGGGGCCCTTTGGGTCGAAGCGCCACAGGCCGACCCCTCCGACGGCGGCAAGGGTGATGCCCGCTCGGAGGGTTCGCCTGACGAATTCCCTTCTGGAAAGGGCCTGTTCGTTTTCTAAGGTCATGGGGCGTTCCGCTCCAGGTTTTCGAAAAGCTTCCGGGCCGTGCGCCGCGCCAAGTCCAGGTCCTCGGCTTCGTGCACCCCCGCCACCACCGCGCCCCGGCTGAAGACGATCTCAAAGATTCCGTACCATTCCAGGGCGCGGGCCCCAGGGATGTCCCCGGGAACTTCCGCCTCCTTCGCTCCGCTTTCCACCAGGAACTCCGCGTAGCGTTGAGCCAGTGATTCGGCCGCCGCCGCCGAGGGCCGGGTCATCACGAAGGCGGTCGCTTCCCGGCCATCCTGCCGGTAGACGGCGGTGAAGACGTCCTGAAATTCCTGGAATCCGAAGGCGTCGGCGGGGATCCGTGTCAAACTGTCGGGCTCCAGTCCTTCCTTGGGAAAATAGTCGAGCTCCGGAAGATGGGACGCGCTTTGGCCAAGTTCCCGGACAATGCGGGAAGCGAACCGCTCCAGTGTCTCCAGTAGAGTGGCGTTTTCTGCGGAAGCCACCAGTTCCACGTAATATTTCCCGTGGGCGCCGAAGACGGCGTTGGCCGTCCGGTAAAAAAACGGCCCCAGGTCGGCCCGGGACTCCGCCTCGGAACGCCGCTGCAGGCTGTAGACAGAGAAAGCCCCCCTCGGGTCCCCCATGTCGTAAAGGAAGACCTCGAACCAGAGATCAGGGTGGTCTTCGAGGACGAAGCGGCGGCAGGCAAGCTGCTGAAAGCCGGCGGGTAGGTAGAGCTCGGCCTTTCCGTCGATCTTGTCGGAAAGGTTTTCGGGCCCGAAGGTCTCCAGAGGACCCAGCACCGAAAGGCCTTGAGGGGCGAACATTTCAGGGTCCGGTACGGCGGGGTTTCCCCCCGGGCCGGGAGTTCCCCCTGCCGGCGGACCCGGGACCCCGGGAACGCTCCAATGGCCCGGGTCGTAACGGGACTGCTTCACGGCGATGCCTGCGGCGATCAGCAAGAGCACTCCGATCACGGTCCAAGATAGCGTCGTTTCCCGCCGGCTGGGGCGTCGATTTGCAGCGACTGTTTTCATGGCAAGGGCTGAACCATCCAACGTATATGGATCACGGCTTGATATACGCAAATCCATCTAATTGCTTTTCAATTAATTCCTTGACTCCAATAGGAACAACATTAACAAACGGCAGCAGCTCAGATCTTTGAATATTCATACCGATGAGCGAATTATTACACGCACACATCCTTATTCCAAGTTTATTCAACTCCTCAAAATCTCTTTTATGAAGAGGGTTATCCGCCTTAAACATTTCAACAGCAACCGAGTTTGCTAATATTTCGATCTCATATTCTTGATCGTGAATCCCTTTATATAAATTTCGTACGTTGCCTATAAGCAACGTCCACTTTTCATTTTCATCGATGTGGAATATGGCTTTTATCTTCATAGAAGCTCCAACTTGATAACGTTAATGGGCTTAAATGACAAAGAATGCCTACAAGGATTCAAGCGCACATTCTATCGAAAAATGGTGCAGATCTTTCGCTTCTTGTTCCCGAGCTGGAGTTTGGGAACGAGGGGAATTCTATTTCCCCTCCCCTTGTGGGAGGGGATTAAGGGGAGGGGAATGTAACTGATTGACATACCTTAATTTTCTCACCCTCACCCCAACCCTCTCCCATCAAGGGAGAGGGGGATTTTTTGACCTTGTTCCCAAGCTAATTTTGTCACCCTCACCCCAACCCTCTCCCATCAAGGGAGAGGGGGATTTTTTGACCTTGTTCCCAAGCTAATTTTGTCACCCTCACCCCAACCCTCTCCCATCAAGGGAGAGGGGGATTTTTTGACCTTTTATCTGTGCCCGCAGGGGCCTCTGAACATGTTGATCATGACGAGCGGCGTTTTCAGGAAACCTTGCTTCCCGGCGTCACGGGGGCTTCCGGACCGATCAGGCGGAGGTGCCGGCCGTCGTGGGCGGCCAGAACCATGCCCTGGGATTCGATGCCCATGAGCTTCGCCGGCTTGAGGTTGGCGACGATGACCACCTGCCGCCCCGGCAGGGTTTCCGGATCGTGGGTTTCGGCGATGCCTGCGACCACCTGCCGCTCCTCACCGACGTCCACCACGAGCTTCAGGAGTTTTTTGGACTTGGGGATGCGTTCGGCATGTTTGATCACGCCCACCCGCAGGTCGATGGTCGCGAAGGTTTCAAGGGAAATCGGCTCTGAAGCCTTTCCGGCCGCAGCGCCCGCCGCCTTTGTCTGTGGGGCGGTTGCGCTGGGCGGGCGCCGGTCTCTGCCTTCCTGCCATGCATTGAGGTCCACCCGGGGAAACAGTGCCTCGCCTTTTTGCACCGCTGTTCCTTCTTGAAGCCCTCCCCAGCCGGTGTCTTCTTCGAGCCGCAGATCCAGGGCCCGGCGTTTGATGCCCAGCCGGGCCAACATGGTTTCCGACGTTTCGGGCATGACGGGGGAAAGGAGCACCGCCACCTGTCGGTTCACTTCGAGAAGGGTCCTCATGACGGTCTGAAGTCTGGAGGTGCGGACGGGATCTTTGGCCAGGGTCCACGGCGCCACGTCGTCGATGTACTTGTTGGCCGCATTGATGCCTTCCCACACCGCCATCAGTCCCTTGTGAAAGCCCCACTGGGACAGTTCCTTTACATAATCGTCCCGGCTTCGCTCCATCTGAGCTCGGAGCGCTCGTTCCGGTTCGTCCAGGGGTTCTCCGAAGGGCGGAATCCGTCCGCCGAAATAGCGTTCGGTCATTCCCATCGTCCGGCTGAAGAGGTTTCCCAGGTCGTTGGCGAGGTCGGCGTTCAGGCGCTGGATAAGGGCCTCTTCGCTGAAGTTGGCATCCAGTCCGAAAACCATTTCGCGCAGCAGGAAATAACGGAACGCATCGAGCCCGTAGATCGGAACCAGATCCAGCGGCCGCACCACAGACCCCCGACTCTTGCTCATCTTGCCTTCGTTGATTTTCCAGTAGCCGTGGACATTCAGATGGCAGTAGGGTTCGATGCCCGCCGCACGGATCATGGTGGGCCAGTAGATGCCGTGAGGCTTCAGGATGTCTTTGGCGATGAGATGCTGGGCGAAGGGCCAGAATCTGGCGAAGAGGGGCCCGTCGGGGTAGTCGAGGGCACTCACGTAGTTGATCAGGGCATCGAACCAAACGTAGGTCACGTACCGGTTGTCGAAGGGCAGCGGGATGCCCCAGCTCAGCCGTTCCCTGGGGCGCGAAATGCAGAGGTCTTCGAGAGGTTCGCGAAGGAACGACAGCACTTCGTTCCGGTACCGTTCCGGGCGGATGAAATCCGGATGCTTTTCGATGTGCTCGATGAGCCAGTCCTGGTACCTGCTCATGCGGAAGAAATAATTGGCTTCTTGCCGTTTTTCAGGCTCCCGGTCGTGATCCGGGCACTTTCCGTCCACCAGTTCCCTCTGGGTGTAGAACCGCTCGCACCCGACGCAGTACAGACCTTCGTAGGTGTCGAAATAGATGTCGCCGCTGTCATAGACTTTCTGAAGGATGTATTGCACCACGCGGCCATGGTTCGGGTCCGTGGTGCGGATGAAGTGATCGTGGGTGATGTTGAGCCTGGACCAAGTGTCGCGGAATAACGCGCTGATGCGATCGGCGTAGGCCTTGGGGTCCATGCCCGCCTCTTGGGCCGCCCGCACGATCTTGTCCCCGTGTTCGTCGGTCCCCGTAAGAAAAAAGGTTTCGTAGCCCAGTAGCTTGTGAAAACGATTCATCACGTCCGCTACGATGGTCGTGTAGGCATGGCCGATGTGAGGTTCCGCGTTCACGTAGTAGATGGGCGTGGTGACATAGAATCGCTTCTCCATTAGGTCACTTGTCCTTCTTCTTCCGGGGTTCCGATGCATCGATTTCCAGTTCGATTTCCTGACCGCTTTCGAGAAGCACGGTCACTCGGCGGTCGATGAGATTCTGCCGAATGACCTTGCCGCGCCCTTCGGGGGTTTCAATCTTCTTGCCCATCTTGGGCATGCCCTTCTTGAGGGCGCAATAGGTATCGTATTCGTATTGAAGGCAGCACATGAGGCGGCCGCAGGCGCCGGAAATCTTGCTCGGATTGAGGCTCAGGTTCTGCTCCTTGGCCATCTTGATGGAGACGGGGTGAAAGTTCTTGAGGAACGTGGCGCAGCACAGGGGGCGGCCGCAGATCCCCAGTCCGCCCACCATCTTGGCCTGGTTGCGGACCCCGATCTGGCGCAGTTCCACCCGGGTCCGGAACCGGCGCACCAAGTCCTTGACCAGTTCGCGGAAATCCACGCGACCGTCGGCGGTGAAGTAAAAGATGATCTTCGAGCGATCGAAAAGGTATTCCACATCCACCAGGTTCATCGGCAGTTGGTGAACCTGGATCCGTTCCAGGCAATACTTTCCCGCTTCCTCTTCGGACCGAAGGTTTTCGGAATAGGTATGGATTTCATCCGCGGTGGCGAGCCGCTGAATTTTTTTGAGCTCCTTTGGGTGGACCTTTTCATTCCCAGGGAAGGGGCCTTCGACCACCTCACCCAGGCCCACTCCCTGTTCCGTATGGACGATCACGAAATCGCCTTTCTTGACCTCCATGTCCGCCGGATCAAAATGATAAACTTTGCCCCCATTTCGAAAGCGTATACCGACAACTTTTCCCATTCAGTAGATCCCTGATCTTCAAACCGGCGCCTTCCAGTGCAAGTTGCCTGTTCGCATGCTGGCGGAGGCGTCTCGCGGTTTCTTCGATCGCTTGGTATAGTTCAAGAAGGGCCTCGATGGAAAGACGGCCCGTTGCTTCGGCCGATGCGGCGGCGAAGATTTCGGGGTCTCCGCTACCCTCCAGGCCGACCATGATCTTTTCCCGCAGCCAGAACTTAATACATTCCATGTCCTGTTCCAAGTCTTCACTTTCCTTGGACCAGGCGGCCGCCATGGAAAAAACGTCCAGAACGGAAGCGGCTTTCAGGCGGGCGATGCGTTCCAGGACTTGGCGGAGGCGATCCATACGGTCCGCTTCCACCCACCAGGCCGCCCGATCCAGGCTCCCGAAGGACAGTCGGGCGATTTTCCGGGCCTGGTCATCGCCGATTCGATAGGTTGCAGCCAGATGCCGGGCGATCCAGTCTTCATCCAGAGGCTGACACCGGACATGGCAGCAGCGTGAAACGATGGTCGGAAGCAGCATCTGGGGTTCCAGAGCCATCAAGATGAAGACGTTTTGCGCCGGAGGTTCTTCGAGTATCTTGAGAAGGGCGTTGGAGGCTTCTTCCTTGAGGTCCTGGGCGTCTTCCAGCACCACCACCCGGAAGCGGCCTTCAGAGGGCATGAAGCGGAGCCGTTCCCGCAGATCTCGAACCTGGTCCAGCTTGATAAAGGCTCCGTCCCGGACGACCCGGAGGATATCGGGATGCAGGCCTTTTTCGATCTTGGTGCACGAGGCGCACCGGTCGCAGGCGCCTGCGGGTGAGGGGGCGAGGCAGTTCAACAGCTTGGCGAACGCCTCGGCCAAGGCCCGCTTTCCGATCCCTTTCATGCCGGTGAGCAGCAGGGCGTGAGGGATGGTTCCGTTCATGACGAGCCGCTGGAGGAACCGCTTGGCGCGGGGTTGACCGGGGACGGATTCAAAAGACATGGAACACTCCCGCCTTTTTCGTTCATGCGCCTCCCGCATTTTCAAAGTGCCGGGCACCCGGGCAGCCGCAGCTTGAGTTCTCTTTCGAATGCAGCCAGCACATCGGCGAGATCGCGGTTTCCGTCGAGCACTAGAAAGCGCTTGGGGTGCATCGCGGCCAGTTGGAGGTAGCCTTCCCGCACGCGACGGTGAAACGTTTTCACTTCCCGTTCCAGGCGGTCCCTGGGGCCGGAGCGCTTCCGGAGCCGTACGGCGGCGATTTCCGGGTCACAGTCGATGAGGACCGTTACGTCCGGTTCCAGGTCCAGCGCCATCCGCCGGTGCAGCAGCTCGATAATGTCCCGTTCCAGCCCGCGGCCGTATCCCTGGTAAGCCGTGGTGGCGTCCGCGAACCGGTCGCTCAGGACCCATCGGCCCGCATCGAGGGCCGGGCGGATGACCTCATGAACCTCCTGAACCCGACTCGCCGTGTATAGGAGCACTTCCACCCAGCCGTGGGCTCGCGGGCGATGCGGGTCCAGGAGCAGTTCCCGGATCGCCTCACCCAGGATCGTGCCCCCGGGTTGGCGGGTGACCACGGGGATCGTTCCGCTCCGCTCCAGCCGTTCCCGAAGGTGATGGAGGAGCGTGGTCTTCCCGCAACCGTCGATCCCTTCGAAGCTGACGAAAACGCCGCGGCGCCCCCCCCGTTCAGCCATCCCTTCTCTTTTCCCTTGCGGCGTCCCAAAGGCGGAGCTGCTTGATTTCCGGAGGACCTTCTTCAAGGTTTTCCGTTGAAGTCACCTCATCCCGGGCCGCCCGGCCTTTGAAGAAAAAGCGGTTGTGCAGGGGCTGGTAAGCCGTCCACAGGCCGTCGGTACCCTCGGATTCCTCCAAGATCCGTGTCAGGTTACTCATCTTGGCGTCCAGGTCGTCCGCGAAGTGGAGCGCCACGGCCTCGCGGGTCATGGGCGGCTGAACCGCGCCGAACTCGGTCTGTCCATGATGGCTCAAGATCAGATGCTTGAGAAGCATGGCATCTTCTTCCGGAAACCCTCTCATGCCCTGAAGCTTGCCTTCCAGGATCTCCGCCCCCAGCACCATGTGGCCCACCAGTCGTCCCACGGGGGAGTAGTCGATCACAAGATCGTAGGTGAATTCGCGGATCTTTCCGATGTCGTGGAGCAACGCTCCGGCCAGCAGAAGATCCCGGTCCAGTTCGCCGTACAGTCCGCAAATGCGGTCCGCCAGGCGCGCCACCGCCACCGTGTGTTCCAGCAGGCCACCAAGGTAAGCGTGATGCACGGACTTGGCGGCTGGGGCCTTCTTGAAGCGGTCCGCTATCTCGGGATCCGAAAAAATACGCCGCAGCAGTTCTCTGAGCGGCCGGCGTTCCACCTGAAGCATAAGGTCGGTCAGATCCTTCCAAAGACTTTCGGGTGCGACCGGGGACACGGGGAGATAATCCGCGGGCCGGATCGCTTCAGCCGGCACCGGCGCCATGCTGACAATGCTCAGCTGCAGTTCGTCGCGGTAGGTTTCGCTCCGCCCGCGGATCCGTACCACGGTGCCCGCCGAAACGGTGCGCCCGAGTTCTTCGGCCCGTTCCCAAACGCGGCCGGTGAGCCGCCCCGTTCTGTCGCGAAGCTTCAACGTCAGGAAGGCGTTTCCGTTGCGCGCCGTTCTCAGTTCCTTCTGTTCGACGACGAAGGTGCTTTCCACTTCCTGGCCGGGCTGAATGTCACTTATGAACACCTTGGCCACGCAACGTCCTCCGGTGAAAAGAGGGGGTTTCAGGAACTGCTGTCAACCCTTTCCTTCAATTCTTTTCCCACTTTGAAAAAAGGAAGCTTTTTCGGATTGACCTCGATCAGTTCCCCGGTCTTGGGATTCCTTCCCTTGTACCCGTCGTACTGCTTGACCTTGAAGCTGCCGAAGCCTCGAATCTCCACCCGGTCACCTTGGATCAAAGCCTTTTCCATGCTTTCGAAGGTGACGTTGACCGCCGTTTCGGCAGCCTTGAGCGTGATCCCTTCGGCTTTGGCCAACGCTTCGATCAGCTGACTCTTGGTCATGGCCTTTGCTCCTTCTGAGCGGATCCCGATTCCTTCCGGTTAGCCGCGCGCTTCGATCTTTTCCACGTTGCCCATCAAACGGCGCAGAGCCGGGGGGATCGCCACCGAACCGTCCGCCTGCTGAAAATTCTCCAAAACGGCCACCAGGGTCCGGCCCACCGCCAACCCTGACCCGTTCAGGGTGTGAAGCAGTTCCGTCCGGTTCTTGCCCTTGCGGCGGAACCTCAGGTTGGCGCGCCGCGCCTGGAAGTCTTCGAAGTTGCTGCAGGAAGAAATCTCGCGGTACGCGTTTTGCCCGGGAAGCCAGACTTCGATGTCGTAAGTTTTCGCCGCCGAAAACCCTAGGTCTCCTGTACAAAGGGTCACCACTCGGTAGTGAAGGCCCAGTTCCTGCAAAATGGTTTCCGCGTCCTGAAGCAACCGCTCCAATTCGTCATAGGAGTCTTCCGGTTTGACCAATTTTACCAGTTCCACCTTGTTGAACTGGTGCTGGCGGATGAGCCCACGGGTGTCTTTGCCGTAGGATCCGGCTTCCGACCGGAAACAGGGTGTGTAAGCGGTGTAGTATTTCGGAAGTTCCTGTTCGTCGAGCACTTCGTTCATATGGAGGTTGGTGACGGGGACTTCGGCCGTGGGGATCAGGTAGTAGTCCCAACCCTCCAGCTTGAACAAATCCTGTTCGAACTTGGGCAGCTGGCCCGTGCCCGTCATGGCCGCCCGATTCACCATAAACGGCGGCAGCACTTCGGTGTACCCGTGTCGCCTCGTGTGGACATCCAACATGAAGGAAGTGAGCGCCCTTTCCAGGGCGGCCCCCAGCCCCCAGTAAATGGCGAAGCGGGCCCCGGTGATCTTCGCCGCTCTCTCGAAATCCAGGATCCCCAGCGATTCCCCGATATCCCAGTGGGCTTTGGGTTCAAAATCGAAAACCGGCGGCTCCCCCCAGGTCTTCACCACCGGGTTGGCGCTCTCGTCCGCCCCTACCGGAACCGTTTCATGAGGCATATTGGGAATGAGGTACAAAATCGCCTTGAATTCCTCCTCGATGGAAACCAACTCCTGGTCCAGCGCCTTGATCCGCTGTGAGACCTCCTTCATTTCCTCGATGAGGGCCGAAGCGTCCGCCTTTTCTCGCTTCAACCGCGAGACTTCTTCGGAAGCCTGGTTTCTCCGATACTTCAGTTCCTCCACCTCCCGAAGCAATCCACGACGCTTTTCGTCCAGTTCCCGAAAGGGCTGAAGATCCATGTCGATTCGGCGGTCTTTGAGCATCTGAGCAACCCGGTCCAGGTTTTCCCGGACGAATTTGACGTCAAGCATCGGCTCCATCCTTGCCGTTGGGAAGAGGCCTCGGCAGCCTCGCCGTTTCTCTACAGTTTTCAACGAGTTGGATTTTTTCCCTTAACACCCGGGGGGACTTGTGTCAATTCCTTTAGTGTCATCAAGGGGTTGTGACCGCCAGGAGGCCCCGCACCGTGCGAACGGGCTTCGAAGGATCATCCGCCCGAATCAAATTGAGCGCTCACCACTTCGACGCTGTAATCGGTGAGGAGGCTCAGGTCGGGGAGGTTGTGAAAGACCACCATGAACGGAACCCGCCCCTGAGGTGGCACATGCACGTTGGCCAGGTCCGCTCCTTCCCGGTTCATCATCACGTTTTGAATCTCGGTCATGTCCATGCGGGTGAGATCCTGGCGGGAAAGAACATTGCCGCAATAGGCCCGCTGCGTCACGACCGGTTCTTTTTCTGTGTAGATCTTCCCTTCGAGCAGAATGAAGCTCACCGGTCGCGGCGATTCATTGACCACGTGGCCCTGCACCACGAAGATCTGGCCGACCGTTTCGTTCTGCAGGAAGAAGGCTTCCGTGTCGTTGATCAGCGAGACGGCGGGCTTTTCAAGATCCGCGGAAGTGGTATCCCGGGATTCCGAATCGCCTCCCCCAAGGATGCCCATGCGAGCGACGGCGTAAAGACCGCCGATCATTACCACCGCCAGCAAAAGAAGTACTCCGATCAGTCCTTTCCGGGATTTTTTCTCGCGGGGCGGCGGAATCCGCGGGCCCGCTATGGGCGGAACCCTTGCCAGAGTCTCTTCCCGGCTTGCCGATGCAGCCTCGGCCTCAGCCTCGGCCTCAGCAAAGGTGGAGGAAGGGCCTGACTCGGCAGGTTTTTCCACCACAAACACGTGCCCGCAGCGCGAACAGCGCACCTTGACCCGCGACTTCCCTATCCGCTCGAGGTCCAGCCGGAACTTGGTTTGACAGATTTCACAGGTGACGATCATGGTCTTCCCCATCTCCAGCGCCGGCGTCGTTAGGGAGCCGCCCCGCCGCTTCCGTCATTGAGGAACTCCACCTCGTAAATCCCCTTAAGTCCCCGATGCTTCTCGGCGAAATCGAGTCCGTAACCCACCACGAACCCCCCGGAGATACGGATACCCGCATAGTCCACCGGAACCGCGCAACGGCGGCACTCGAACTTGTCGATGAGGGTGCACACCTTGATGGAACGCGGGCCGTGCTGTTTCAGATGCTTGAGCATCCAATCCACCGTTACCCCGGTGTCCACGATGTCCTCCACGATCAGGACATCGCGGCCCTCCAGGCGGGCTTCCACGTCCTTGGTCAATCGAATGCAGCCGCTGGATTCGGCGGCGGCGCCGTAACTCGCCAATCGCACGAAATCCACTTCCACCGGTACCCGGAGGTTCCGGATGAGGTCGGCCAGAAACACGAAGGCGCCTTTTAAGACCCCGATCAGAACGACGTCTTTCCCTTCGTAATCCCGGTCGATCTCTTCGGCCAGATCCCTCACCCGCGCCGCCACCTCTGCTTCTGAAACCCGCTCCACCAGGCGATAAGCCTGCATGTTGTCGTCTCCTTCCAGCCGATGGTCGGAAAAGGTTTGGCGAAAAGCGATGCAAAGGTAGCGGAAAAAAATGGAAAGGTCAATCCAGAGCTTCGCTTAAGCCTTCAGAACTATTCGCAAACCAATGATCGCCCAAGGGGGGCCGCCAGGGAGGACCCCATGCCCGCAGGCCTCCGGAGTGCCCGCGGTTCGGCACGCCGCTTCACCCGTTGTTAGCAGGAGAAGAACAATCCTGGATGAGGCCATGCTAAAAGAATAATCTGTGTGCCTTGCCTTGGAAGGGCCGGAGGCCGGCGATCCTCCCGTTTTCATTGCTTTTCAAAATAAAAATCATTATAGAATGACCGAAAACGACTTCAAAGGAGACCATAAATGCGTGAAAAAATCGAAAAGGCTTTGAACAAGGTCCGTCCCATGCTGCAGCGGGACGGTGGCAATGTGGAACTGGTCGATGTGGAAGGGACGGTGGTCAAGGTACGGCTGCAGGGAGCCTGCCACGGCTGCCCCATGAGTCAGATGACCCTCAAGGCGGGGATCGAGCGGATCATCAGACAGGAAGTACCTGAAATCACAGAAGTTAAGGCGGTCTGAGCGCTTCCGGTTCCAGGGGTCCCCGAAAACGTTCCCACCGAAATGCACGCTGTTCATTTGTGGTAGGGTTCGCCCTTGAGGATCGTGAAGGCGCGGTAGATCTGTTCGGTCACCAGAAGCCGTGCCAGATCATGAGGGAATGTCATCCGGGAAAGGGAGAGTAGGTCGTTTGCCCGTTCCCGGACCGTGGAGGCGAACCCCAGGGGGCCTCCAACCGCCATGCAAGTTTCGGGGACCGCCCTTTTTTCCAGGTCGCCGAGGAATGCCGCGAATTCTTCGGAAGTCATGAGCCGCCCGCGTTCGTCCCAGACCACGAGGTGGCTTCGCGCTTCCACCGCCGACAGCAGCCGTTCGCTCTCTTTGAGCCGCACCAGATCTTCGTTGGCTTTTTTCCCGATTTTTTCCGCTCGAACCGTTCGGACCGTAATCGGCGCGTACCGCCTGATCCGCTCCACATACCGCGCAACTCCTGATTCCACCTCAGGAAGGTTTGTTTTTCCCACAAAAAGCAGTCGGATCTTCATCGCGTTCCTTGAACGCCGCCATGAGGAATTCGCGGTTACCTTTGGGTCCGAGAATGGGCGACGGGGTGATGCCGAGCACCCGCAAGCCGCATTGGCCTGCAAACGCCGTCACGTCCCGGCAGACGGCGTCGTGCACCGCGGGATCCCGCACCACGCCGCCTTTTCCCACCCGGCTTCGGCCGGCTTCGAACTGGGGTTTGATAAGACAGACCAGGCGGCCCTGCGGTCTGAGGAAGGCAGTGACACGGGGGATGACCAGCCTGAGGGAAATGAAGGACGTGTCGACGGTGGCGATGTCCACGGGTTCGGGCACGCGTTCGGGTTCCAGGTACCGGATGTTCGCCCGTTCGATCACCACCACCCGGTCATCCCGTCGAAGCTTCCAGTCGAGCTGGCCGTAACCCACATCCACCGCGTAAACCCGGCGGGCTCCCCGCTGGAGCAGGCAATCGGTGAACCCGCCGGTGGACGCTCCCACATCCAGGGCGACAAGTCCCGAAACGTCGACGGCGAAATGATCCAGGGCGTGTTCGAGTTTGACTCCGCCGCGGCTCACATAGCGAAGACCTTCGCCTGCGATCTCGATGACGCTTTCCCGGGAAACCATGCGGCCGGCTTTGGTGACCGGCTGCCCGTCCACCCGTACTCTTGCCGCCAGGATGAGAGCCTGTGCCCTTTCGCGGCTGAGCGCAAACCCCCGTTCCACCAGCAGCTTATCCAAACGCTCGGACGACCCGGCCATGTTCGCCCATAAACGCTATGTTGTTTTTGCTTGGTATCGACTGGAAAAAATGAACATTGAACATCGAACATTGAACATTGAACATCGAACATCGAACATCGAACATTGAACATCGAACATTGAACATTGAACATCGAACATTGAACATCGAACATCGAACATCGAACATCGAACATTGAACATTGAACATCGAACATTGAACATTGAACATCGAACATCGAATGATGAATGATGAATGGGAAAAAGGGAACTTAGGGAGACCCCGAGATGGTTAAAACTTATTCAGCGTGTACCACGTTTTTTTTCATTCGATGTTCGACGTTCATCTTTAAAAACAGCCTAATACCATAAATGCAACCCAGTTTTTCATTCGATGTTGAACGTTCGATGTTCGATGTTCGATGTTCGATGGGTGCGGATCTTTTAGAACGACATCCAGGGTTACCCTCTAAGGTAGATCCAGATGGCCTTGAAGCAGCAAGCGCATCAGCTCCGTTTCCCCTCGTTCCCAAGCTCCAGCTTGGGAACGCCCTGCCCTGGAAGCTCCAGCTTCCCTCCTGCTACAGATGAAACGCGCTGTCTTTATAGGGAGATCGCCAGGATCTCGAAGTGGTCCTTCCCCCTCGTTCCCAAGCTCTGGCTTGGGAACGGCCTAACCGAAGCTGGAGCTTCTGCACAGTTGTGTTCCCAAGCTGGAGCTTGGGAACAAGAAGTAAAAGATCTGCACCCATGTTCGACGTTCGACGTTCATCTTTAAAAACAACCCAATGCCATAGATGTAGCCTGTGAATCTTTACAAAATGACTTAGCGCTTATGCCATGTTCGCCCCGGCACAGTCTCAGCGCTGCGGACCGAACCGCCTCCGCATCGATTTCCAGTTCTCGGCGCAAAACAGCCTGGGCGCCGTGGGGCACGAAGCGATCGGGAATCCCGAGCCGCACCATCGACCGCGGAAACCAGCCCGCGTCGGCGAACATTTCTAGCACGGCGCTGCCGAAGCCGCCCTGAACCGCGTTCTCTTCCACGGTGATCACTCTTCCCCGGCAATGCTTAGCCCAGTGGAGGAGGAGATCCCGATCCAGCGGCTTGATGAACCGCGCGTTCACTACAGCGGCCTGGATCCCATCTTCTTCCAAGGTTTGAGCGGCCTTCATCGCTTCGTGGACGGCCACCCCGACGGCCGCCAGGAGCACATGGTCGCCTTCCCGAAGTATTTCGCCCTTTCCCACGGGCAGAGCTTCCACAGGGGTTGCCAGGTCGACACCCAATCCGGTTCCCCGCGGATAGCGGACCGCCGCGGGTCCACCGTGTTCCACGGCCGTCTTCAGCATGCGGCGCAGTTCGTTTTCGTCCCGGGGAGCCATAACGGTCATGTTGGGGATGTGACGGAGGTACGAAAGATCGAAGACGCCATGGTGGGTCGGTCCGTCTTCGCCCACGATGCCTCCACGGTCGATGGCGAAGATCACGGGCAGGTTCTGCAGGCAGACGTCGTGGACGATCTGGTCGTAGGCCCGCTGCAGGAAGGTGGAGTAGACGGCCACCACCGGCCGGTAACCTTCCGCGGCCAGGCCGGCGGCAAAGGTCACAGCGTGCTGTTCCGCGATGCCTACGTCGAAGAAGCGCTGGGGAAACCGTTCAGCGAAAAGATCCAGGCCGGTTCCCTGGCGCATGGCCGCCGTGACGGCCACGATCCGGGGGTCCTTTTCCGCCAGTTCAACCAGGGATCGCCCGAAAACGGACGTGTAGGAAGGGGGGGGCCCGGAATCCTTTCGCACCTTTCCCGTCTTCACGTCGAAACAGCCCACGCCGTGAAACACGGAGGGATCGCGTTCGGCCGGTTCGTAGCCGCGGCCCTTCTGTGTGCCCACATGGACCAGGACCGGCCCGGTCAGCGATCGGGCGGTTTCGAAGGTTTCGATCAACCGTTCCAGCCGGTGCCCATTGATGGGACCGATGTAGTGAAACTTCAGGGCTCGAAAGAGCATGCTCGGTGTGAAGAAGACCCGAATGGAATCCTCGCTTCGCCTCAGGATCTGGAGGAGGTTGGGGCCCAGGCCAGGGATGGCGTTCAGGGTTCCTTCCACTTCCTTTTTGAGGCTGACGAGGGTCCGGCTGGATAGCTTGCGGCTGAGAAAGGAGGAAAAGGCCCCCACGTTGGGCGAGATGGACATTTCATTGTCGTTCAAAACGACGATGAGGTTCCTTCCCAGGTCGCCGGCGTGGTTCAGGGCTTCGAAGGCCATGCCGCCCGTCATGCTGCCGTCGCCGATAACCGCCACCACGCGGTTGGCGCAACCCTTCAATGCCTTGGCTGTAGCCATGCCCAGCGCGGCCGAAATGGAGGTGCTGGCGTGGCCGGCCCCGAAGGGATCGAACCGACTCTCTTCCCGCTTGGGAAAACCGCTGATGCCCCCGTATTGGCGGATCGTGTGGAAACGGTCGCGCCGGCCGGTGATCAGCTTGTGGGTGTAGCACTGATGGCCCACGTCCCAGACGATCCGGTCGTGAGGCGCCTGAAAGACGAAGTGCAGGGCCAGGGTCAGTTCCACCACGCCCAGGTTGGGCGCCAAATGGCCGCCGTTTTGCGCCACCGTATCGATCAGGACCCGGCGGATTTCGGCCGCCAGCCGGTAAAGCTCTTCCAGGGAAAGCGTTTTCAGCTGCTCCGGTGAATCGATCCCGGCCAGCAACCGGCCGGCTGAAGTCAATGCCTTTCCATTGGTGTCCATGGCTTCCTGCGTCAAACGACCGATTTCAGTTTCCAGGTTTCAAGACTTCCGCTCCAGGAGATAACGTGCGATGGCTCGAAGCGGTTCCGCGCGCCGGTCGAAGGTGCGGAGCGCTTCCACCGCCTGGTTCACATGCTCTTTCGCCGCTTCCCGGCTTAGCGTGATACCCAGCAGCGCCGGATAGGTCTTTTTGTTCCTGGCGACGTCGGAACCCGGGGTTTTCCCCATGAGAACCGCGTCGCCTTCCACGTCCAGAAGATCGTCCGTGATCTGAAAAGCGAGTCCCAGGTGCTTGCCGTAGCGGACGAGCCGCTGCAGATCGGTTGCTTCACATCCCCCCAGGAGTCCGCCGATTTCGAGGGAAGCCGAAATGAGCGCCCCGGTCTTCCGGATGTGCATGTACTTCACCGTGGGGAAATCCATCTCGCGGGTTTCGCCTTCCAGGTCGATCACCTGACCGCCGATCATGCCCCGGTATCCGGCGGCTTTCACCAGAATGTGGATCACCTGCAGGCGCTTTTCAGGGGGCAGGTTCCCATTGTTGCCCAGGTTCGGGTCGGCTACCAGGCCGAAGCCTTCCGTCAGCAGCGTGTCGCCCGCCAGGATCGCGACCGCTTCCCCGTAGACCTTATGGTTCGTGGGTTTTCCCCGGCGGAAATCGTCGTTGTCCATGGCCGGCAGATCGTCGTGGATGAGCGAATAGGTGTGGATCATTTCCAGGGCACAGGCCGCGGGCATCGCATCGTCCGCCGTGCCGCCCATCACCTCCGCCGCCGCGAGGCACAGGATGGGCCGGAGCCGCTTTCCGCCTGCAAAAAGGCTGTACCGGGCCGCTTCGACCACGGTCTTTTCCAGCCCCGACGACGCCGGAAAAAAGACATCCAGCGCCCGGTCCACTCTTTCCCTGCGTTCCGCCAGGTAGCCTTCAAGATCGAAGGATTCCATATAGATCCCGTCCCGATTCCATAAACATCCGGGTTTTTACCATGAACGGGCACCGCTTTCCAGAACGGATTGGACCTTCCGCATCTGGGTCAGCCGTTCTCTTCTTCGTTTTTGGGAGGTTCGAACGGGGCCGTCGCCCAGCGGTCATCCTGGTCTTTAACCAGCATCTGGAGGGTCTTTTCGGCCTCGTCCAACTTCTGGTGGCAGAACCGGACCAGTTGAACGCCCTCCGAAAAGGCTTCCATAGCCTCTTCCAGGGGCACATCCCCTTTTTCCAGCCTTTCGACGATCTTTTCCAGGTCTTTCAGGGCCTCTTCAAACTTCTCCGTTGTTTTCTTCTTCCTCGCCACGTTCCGTCCGTCCTTGTCCGGGTTCGTCAATTGAATCGATGCAGGCTTCGACCACGCAGCGCAGCGCCCCCTGCCAGAGCCGTACTTGCACCCGCTGTCCTTCTTTCACCTCACGGGCACACCGCACGATTTTCCCGTCCGGCATCCGGTGCGTGATGGAATAGCCGCGGCCCAGGATCGCGAGGGGGTTCAGGCTTTCCAGTTGAGCCGCCCGGTGTTCCAGCTGAAATCGACTTCTTTCCAGGAGCTTTCCCTGGTCCACGCAAAGGCTCCGAAATACGGCGTTCACCCGATCCCTCAAGGATTCGATCCTCTGGGAGGGACGGTGGAGCTTCAGCCGTTCCGCCAGGTGCCCGTGAGTCATCCGAAGACGGGCCAATCGCCCGGAAAAGGCGAGCACCAGTCTTTCCAGGCGGTCGTCCACATAGAGGCGCCGGTCGGTGATTCGGCGCCTCGGATCCCGCAGGCGCTTGGCCAGGTGGTGGAGTTGCTCCCGGTGCCTTTGAACCCGCCGTTCCAGGGTCGAACGCAGCCGTTCGGAAAGCGACGATAGATCGCGTTCGACGCCTTCCAGCCGTCCAACGATCCATTGAGCGGCCGCCGTAGGCGTGGGGGCGCGAAGGTCGGCGGCCATGTCCGAAATGGTGACGTCGATTTCGTGGCCGACGCACGAAATCGTGGGAATGGGGCAGTCCGCTACGGCACGGGCCACCGCTTCTTCGTTGAAGGCCCAAAGGTCCTCCAGGCTGCCCCCGCCTCGCCCTACCAGGATCACGTCCCACCGGAAAGTGTCGCGAAGGGCGCCGGCCTGTTGGATGGCCCGGGCGATTTCCTCCGCGGCTCCCTCCCCCTGGACCCGCACCGGGATCAGCGTCACAATGAGCGCATACGGGCTCCGCTGGAGAACCTTGAGGATGTCACGGATGGCGGCGCCCGTAGGCGAGGTCACGACGGCGATCCGCTGGGGTACGACGGGAAGCGGCTTTTTCCGGGCCGGATCGAAAAGTCCTTCCGCCTCCAGCCGCTTCTTCAATTGCTCGAAAGCGAGCTGCAGGGCGCCCAACCCTTGCGGTTCCATGACGTCTACGATGAGCTGGTAGTCGCCGCGGGGTTCGTAGACGGTGATTCTCCCCTGGCAGAGGACCTGAAGACCGGCTTCGGGTTCGAACCGGAGACGACGCTGCTGCGCTCGGAACATGACCGCCCGCAGCTGACTCCCCGCATCCTTCAAGGTGAAGTAAAAGTGCCCGGAGGCCGGGACTCGGAAGTTAGAAACCTCCCCGCACACCCAAACGTAGGGAAATTCCGACTCCAGCAGGCTCCTGATCCTGGCGTTCAGCTCGCTGACCGTAAAGACACAGGTTTCTTCGAAAAGCGCGGGAAAGGTCATGGCCTCTATTCGAACAGCTTGGGATCCATGGCGTCCCGGAGCCCCTCGCCCACCAGGTTGTAGGCGGTGATGCTCACGAAGATGGCCAGTCCCGGAAAGGTGGTGAGCCACCACGCGAATTCAATATAATCGCGGCTCTGCGACAGAATGTCCCCCCAGCTCGGCGTAGGCGGCGGCACACCAAACCCGAGAAAACTCAAGCTCGATTCCGTCAGAATGGCGCCCGCGATCCCGAAGACCGCCGAAACCAGAACCGGCGCCATCGCGTTGGGAAGCATGTGCAGGAAAATGATCCGGACGTCGGAAGCCCCAAGAGCCCGAGAAGCTGTGATGAAATCCAGGCTTTTCAGCTTGAGAAATTCCGCGCGTACGAAGCGGGCGACGCCCGTCCAGCCGGTGAGCCCGATCACCGCCATGATGTTGTAAATGCTCGGTGGCAGAAATGCAATGATGGCGATGATGAGGAAAAAAGTCGGGATGGTGAGAAGTATTTCGATGAGCCGGCTCACCACCGCGTCCGTCCAGCCGCCGAAATAACCAGCCAGGGCCCCCAGGGTGATCCCGATGACAAGAGCGAGCCCCACCGCCACGAACCCCACCGAAAGGGAAATACGGGCGCCGTGGATCATGCGGCTCAACACGTCCCTTCCCCGGTCGTCCGTACCGAAAAGGTGGCGCACGTTGGGCGGCGCCAGGCTTTCCAGCAGGTCGTACTCGGTAGGCGAATAGGGAACCGGAGGCCACACGGCGAGGCTTGCCTCGCCAAGGAAACCACGCTGCACCATGCCGCCCTCGGGATCCCAGAAGTCCTTCCACGTAGCCGCACCACGGGGCGCCTCAGCCGAAAAAACCGGGAAGGACCATCCGCCGTCGGCTCGAACCACGACAGGCCGGTCGTTGGCCAAAACCGGCGCAAGGACGGCCACGGTGACCAGAAAGATCGTGACCCACAAGCCCGCCACCGAAAGCGGCCGCTTTCGGAAATGGTGCCAAACCATCTGCCGGTAGCCGGCCGCCACGAATGCCCCGTCCCCTTCTGATGGTTTTTCGTCGAACCGGTCCGCCATGGTTCCCGTGCCCTTGCTCACCGGAGCTGAATCCGGGGGTCCAACACAGCGTAAAGGATGTCGGAAATCAACAGCCCCGCCAGGGTCAGAAGCGCAGAAAGAGTGGTGATAGCCATGATCACCGGGTAGTCCCGGGACAGCACCGCCTCGAATCCCAGCTGACCCATGCCCGGGATGGAAAAGATGCTTTCAATGATCACGCTCCCGCCGAACATGGCGGGAAGCAAAAAGGCGAGAAGCGTCACGATGGGAAGCAGTGCGTTACGAAAAGCGTGCTTGAAGATCACCACCCGCTCGCTCAATCCCTTCGCACGGGCCGTCCGTACATAGTCTTCGCGGATCACTTCCAGAAGCTCCGCCCGCGTCAGCCGCGAAAGGTACGCGAGACCTCCATAGGTGAGGCACGTCACCGGAAGCACCAAGTGCCACAGCCGGTCCGCCAGCCGCTGCCAGGACGGCCAGGTTTCCGCACCCACCGAGGAAATCCCGTATACGGGAAACACATCCCAGAAGTCTCCGCCTCCGAAAAACATGATAAGAAGCACCGCGGTCCAGAAACTGGGCAGCGAATACAGGAAGAAAAAAAGGAGCGTGAAGAGCCGATCGGCGAATGTTTCCGGGTGCGTGGCCGAATAGATCCCGAAGGGGATGGAAATCAAGTAGACGAGAAAAATCGAGATCACGTTGATTTGGATCGTGATGGGAAGCCTTTCCGCGATCTTTTCCCACACGTCGCGGTGATCCTTGTAGGACGACCCGAAATCGAAGGTGAACACCCGCTTGACCCACAGCAGGTACTGAACCGGAAGCGGCTTGTCGAGCCCGTAAAGCCGCTTCGTGTCCTCGATGATCTGTTCCGTGTAGGCGCTTTCGGCCATCTCGCCCTGGGCCGCCATCTGGAGCTTCAGCACCGCGGGGTTCCCGGGCGCCAACTGGATGATGAGAAACGTGATGAAGGTGATGCCGAGAAGCGTCGGAACGATCTGCAGGAGTCTCTTGAGGAGATACGCTTTCATGGAAAGATCGCCTTCGGGGCGTCAGGATGACCCGGTCGGTCCGAACCGGGGCCCCGCTGTTTTTCCGCTTCGCTCCGGAAGCGGCCGGGCCGGGAAGAAGGCCGACTCAAGGTATCACTCTCTTCGATTCCTCCCGCTCTGTCAATCCCGCCTCCAACCCTGCCGTAGGGTCGATCCCCGGAAAGTGCCCTTTCTTTCACGGATTCCGGTAGCGCTGCAGCTTTTCAGGAACCCACCATTCCCGCGGTTCCAGGCCCATGGGATAGACCTTCACGTTCTGAAACCGCCGATCCACCGCAACCAGCGCTTCGGTGGTGAAAAGGAAGGTATAGGGCTGTTCCTCATGCAGGATTTCATGAAAACGGTGATAGAGGCGCCGCCGCTTTTCGGGATCGAATTCGGTCCGGGCCGCTTCGATGATTCTATCGGCTTCTTCATGCCGAAACCCGACGAAGTTGGACCCACGGTCGGCCTGAGACGAATGCCACAGCTGGTACGGATCCGATTCCCAGCTCAGGCTCCAGGCCAGGGTGCAGGCGTCGAACTCATGGCTCTGAATCTTTTGAATGAAAACGGCCCATTCGAGCTTTCGGATCCCCATGCGAATCCCCACTTCCTTCAGGTTTTGCTGTAGGATGGTGGCCAGCTGCTCGCCGAATTTGGATCCCGCCGAAACGAGGAATTCGAATTCGAAGGGAACGCCGTTCCGATCCAGGATCCCGTCGCCGTCGCGGTCCTTCCATCCCGCTGCTTCCAGTAGAGCCATCGCTTCTTGAGGATCGTACGGGTACGGCTGGATGTCCCGGTTGTACTCGGGACTTTTGACGTAGAAGGTTCCGGTCACCACGGTCCCCAGGCCGAACAGCAGCCGATCCAGGATGGTTTCCCGGTCGAGAAGGTGGGTCATGGCCCGGCGCACCCGGCGGTCACTGAAAAGCTCCTTACGAAGATTCCACCCGATGTAGCTGTAGCTGGGCTGATAGTACTTGAGCTTCTTAAACCGCTGGTTGAACTTGCGGCTGCCCGTCTGCTTCACCCACTGGATGGGGCGGAGCCCCATGAGGTCAAGGCCACCCTTTTTCAAAACCTGGAGGGCCACCGTGTTGTCGGTGATGATCTTGAAGACGATCCGCTGGAGATGGGGTTTTTCCCCCCAATAATCCTCGTTTCGAACCAGGACGATTTCCTTTCCCGTGTCCCAGTGAAGCAGCCGGTAGGGGCCCGTTCCCACGGGGTGCCGCATGATGGGGTGCCGGTTGAAATCTTCTTCCGGCAAGAACCGGTGGGCCGGCACGATGGGAATCCCGCCGCAGAATTCCAGTGCCCGGAAGTAAGGCATCCGGTACGTGTACCGGATCGTGTGATCATCCAGGGCTTCCACTTTTTCGATGTCGCGGTAATAGTTTCGAAGGTGGGCGGCGTCCACCCCGGGGTCCTGGATGCGCTCATACGAAAACACCACGTCTTTTGCGGAAAACGGCTTCCCGTCTTCCCAGAAAATGTCCTTCTTCAGGTGAAAGGTGTACGTCAGGCGGTCTTCGGAGACATCCCAGGAATCGGCCAGCACGGGCACCAGTTCCATGGTCTTCGGATCGCGCCGCAGCAGCGATTCGTAAATGTAGTCATTGATCTGGGACGCATAGGCGTCGGTGGCGGTTATGGGATTCAGCGTGGAAGGTTCCGCCGGAAGATGTACGATGAGCCAGTCCCCGTCGACGGGCTTTCCCGTGTCGGCGTGGACGGGGGCGGCGAGTCCCAGGATCACGGCCAGGATCATCATCGAGGTCGGGGCTCGGCGCCTCCTCCTTCCCAACTGGTGCACCAGCAGGAACCCGCCCGCCAGAAGCACCACAAAGGCGACGCTCAGAAGATTAAGGTAGCGCTGGATGAAGCCGCCGATCGGTTCGCCGAAGAAATAAAAGAGGGTCCCGACCATGAAAAAGCGTCCCCCCCGGCCCGCGGCGGAAGCGGCGAGGAAGCGCTTGAAGTTCAGAAGAAACGTTCCCGCCGAGACGGTAAACACCTTATAGGGGATGGGCGTAAAGCCGGCGATGCCCACGGCCCACACGTCGTAGCGCTGGTAGTAGCGTTCCACGGCCGTGATCTTTTCTTCGGAAATGAACCGACGAAGCACCGGCCGACCCCCGTACCGGCCCAAGCCGTACCCGAAAGCTCCGCCGGCGACCGAGGCGGCCGTGCAGACCGCGGCGTAATAGAAGGAATCCGAAGGGTCCAGAAGGCAGAGGGCGATTAGGAGCACATCCGGGGGATGGGGAAAAACGAAGATTCGGCAAAGGCCAGCAAAGCGAGAGCCATGGATCCGTAAGGCGTGTGAGCCCAGGCGATCACCCATTGGACCATGTCGTGAATCATGCCTTATATAACCTGGCTTTCCTTTGAAAGCGCTTCACTCCCGGCGGCCCGTCAGCTGCCGATTCGCAGCATCCCGGTGCCGACCGACGCGTCACCACGCTTGCGACAAAAGGATTATCAGTCCCACGGCCCAGCAGTAGGGCGCGAAAAGGTGAAACTTTCCCTGCCGCACGGTCTTCAGGAGCAGTTTGAGGGCCACGGTACCGGTCAAGGCCGCGGCCAACGTTCCGCCGAAAACGGGAACCGGGGCCACCAGGCTCCAGTCTACGTCCCCTATTTCCAAAGCGAGGGCTCCGGCCACCGCGGGAACGAAAAGCAGGAACGAATACCGCCCTGCCCATTCGCGATCGAGCCCCACCAGAAGGCCGGCCGAAATGGTGGACCCGGAACGGGAAATGCCCGGCGCCAAAGCGAACCCCTGAGCGATTCCGACGATCAGCGCATGCCGCCACGTTGTCCCGCCCGACGTTCGCTCGGTCGTTCTCGAGGCGGCGTAGCGGGTGATCCACAAGAAGGTGCCCGTAAGAAGCAGGTTGAATCCCACCGCGGGAAGCGACATGAAAAGACTTTCCACCCAGTGTCGGCCGAAAAACCCCATCAGCGCCGTCGGGATGGAGCCGACGAAGACCAGGAAGAAAACGCGCTTGTTCGAATCGGCAAGGTCGAAGCGGCCCTTGAAGCTATCCGCGGCGAAGGCGCACCCTCCCTTCACCAGTCCGCCCACGTCCTTCCAGAAAACGATGAGCACCGCCGCGAACGTTCCGAGGTGCAGGCAGACATCGAAAAAGATGTTGGGCTCTTTCCAGCCGAGCAGATGTTGGCCGATGACCAGGTGGCCGGAACTGCTGATGGGCAGAAATTCGGTCAACCCCTGAACCACCCCCAACGCGATGGCGGACAACAGATCCATTCAGCCTCCCTGGTCTATTGCGGTCGGTCACCCGGAGGCTTCTAGCATACGGCACCAGCGCCAACAAGGCCAATGTTGCAGGTCTCGCCGCTTCACACTTGCCCGCCAAAGCAAAAACCCCTTCCGCCCTGAAGTCGAAAGGGGTTGTGGTTGGGAACCGAAGGGCTTCACGAAATCCGAAGCGTTTAGAGCTGATCCACGTTGATGTTTCGGATGAAATGCTTGATATCGGACATCCATCGCTCCAGCTTCTCTTCCCTTGCCTTTTCCACCTTTTCGGCGTCTCCGTTGGAAGCGTTCCCCGTTTCGGTCATCTGCGTGCCATTCCCCTTGGACCCCGACGTGTCCCTGGTTCCGAAACCTTCGGCCGTTATGTCGATGCCTTTCAAAAAATCCAGAAAAGCGTCTTTTTGGATCGTGTTTTCCATTTTCGTCTCCTTCGCCTGGCAACCGTCGTTATTCGTTCGATGTAGAGAAAGGGTAAGCACGCTCTGCGGTGCTGTAAAGTCCGTCTTAACGATCCCGCCGAGTGTCGCGAACCGCCCCCGCCCCCTCCTTCATTGATCTCCGGCTCTCCCGCCTCATGTTCCTTGATGCCGCCATACACACCTTCCTGGATCTCGACCTTCATTGATCTCCGGCTCTCCCGTCTCATGTTCCACCTTGTTCCCAAGCTCCAGCTTGGGAACACAACTGTGCAGAAGCTCCAGCTTCGATTCCCATGAGGCCGTTCCCAAGCCAGAGCTTGGGAACGAGGGGAATTCTATTTCCCCTCCCCTTGTGGGAGGGGATTAAGGGGAGGGGAATGTAACTGATTGACATACGTTAATTTTTTCACCCTCACCCCAACCCTCTCCCATCAAGGGAGAGGGGGATTTTTTGACCTTGTTCCCAAGCTGTACCTTCCACCTTGTTCCCAAGCTCCAGCTTGGGAACGAGGGGAAGGAGGACACAACGCTTAACCTCGGCCCTCCTTTAGGAGCCGGCTTGCCGGCGACCCCGACTGACGCCGCGCAAAGGATCCGGCGGATGAGGATGCTCACGCCATACATTCAGAGGATACGTCATGGAATTGAAGAAGTATCTTGAGAGCCGAGTTGGTGCGTGAGGACGCACGGGATGTGTTCCGGGAAGATACGTCATGGAAGTGAAGGAATATCTTGAGAGAGCGGCCAGGGCATTGCGCTTATCGGGGCGGATCGAGATACCTGAAGCGGACGCGGACGGGCTGCCCTTCCACCAGTCCCAGCAGTTCGGCGGCGTTTCCCTGGTTGACGGCGATTTCGAGATAGCCGCTGCTTCCCACAAGCGCCACAGGGAGGCTCGGCGGCGCTTCCCCGTAAGTTCGGACTGTTCGTTCGATGACGGCCGGTCCGGCCTGAATGGTGTAGTCCGAGCGGGTCAACGCTTCCGGCAGGTGGTCTCGGTGGATGTTGGTGACCACGTTTCCGAAGCGGTCCACGTGAACCACCTGGCCGGAAAGACCGTCCCGCTCCCTCTGAATGGCAAACCACGGTTCGATGCGGGGTCTGCAGACCGGGCCCAGTTCCTGAAAGGAAACGCCGCGGGCCAGGTGCGCCGCGGCCGGCGCGAAGATGTCCCGCCCGTGAAAGGTGGAACTGGCCGCAGGCCGGCGAAATCTCGAGTCAGCCAAAATCCGCACCTGCCAGTTCGGTTCCTTCCCCAGAATCCAGGAAAAGAGGCCGTTGTCGGGCCCCACAAAAAAAGAGTCGGCGGCTTTCACGGCGATGGGCAGCCGTTCGGTCCCCACCCCAGGGTCGACGACCGCCAAGTGAACCGTCCCGGCCGGAAAATCGCGAACCACCGTTTCCAGGACGAACGCCCCGGAACGGACGTTCTGAGGTGGGATGGTGTGGGTGATGTCCACGAAGAGGACCTCGGGGCAGATTCTCAGCATCACCGCTTTCATGGCGGCCACGTAGCCGTCTTCCAGCCCGAAGTCGGTAAGCAGGGTGATCACCGGCCGCATGATGAGGCCTCCCGGAAGGCTGCGGTGTCCCGATACTCGGCGACCGGGTCGCACGAAACTCACGCCGTGGCCTTGGAACCCTCGTGATCGACCACCGCGTTTCGGTCGCAGGTGCGGGCGCGGATGATCTGGGCCGTGGTGGCGTCGAATTCACGCCGAAATGGCAGCAGAATCACAGCGCCGCTTTGCTAGCACAGAGTCCGTTTGGAGTCAAAGCGATTGGGGTTTCGCTGTGGGTCGATTTTTTGTTGACAGCGGTTGCGCGGAACGATTATCCATTTAATGAATGATGATTCATTCAATGTGACGCGCCCCGTTCAACACGAGCCTTGCCTTACGGAGGAAAGCCATCGCTCGGAATCACCGCCATCGAAACGGCGACAAGCGGCAGCGCATTCTGGATGCCGCCGTGGACGTTTTCGCCCGCAAAGGCTTTTTCCTGTCCAAGGTATCAGAAATCGCCGAGAAGGCGGGCGTCGCGGACGGCACCATCTATCTTTATTTCAAGAACAAAGACGATCTGCTGATTTCCATCTTTGAAGAAAAGATGCGCGAAATCAACGCCTCCTTCCGGGACGGCTTGGCCCAGGAACCGGACGCCCTCTCCCGATTCCGGCGGTTCATCCGCATGCACCTGGAAGGCTTCCAGTCCTACCCCGAACTGGCGTCCGTGTTCCTGGTGGAACTCCGCCAGAGCAGCCGGTTCATGCGCGACTACAAAAAAGTGGAACTCGAGAACTACCTCGACCTCATCGGCGAGCTGGTGGAACAGGGGCAGTGCGAAGGCGTCTTTCGCAGCGACATTTCGGTCGGTCTCGTCAAGCGGCTGATTTTCGGAACACTGGACGAAGTGGTTTCCACCTGGGTCCTCGCCGGCAAGCCCTATGAACTGGTAGCCCTCACGGAACCCGTCCTGGATCTCTTGCTTCACGGGATTCAGAAGGAAAACGATGCGATCCACAAGAAACCCCCGGAGGCGGATGTAACATGAACCGGCTCGTCGATGAACGGCATCTCGAGTTCGTGCTTTACGAACAGCTTCGGGTGGAGGAACTATGCAAGCACCCGCGGTTCAGATTTTTCACAGGAAATATATGATATGGCTCTGGAACAGGCCGAAAACCGGCGCGAAAGGAATTCTACGAAGATGGACTAGGCGGCCTGACGTGCCCCGGGGGTCAGGGATTGGAGGCACGCCGCAACCGGTTGAAGGCCACGGCGAAGCCGGACCACGGATTTACTTGATGAATCCGGACCGTTCCAGAAAGAGGAGCACTTCCTGGGCGGCTTCGTCCGGGGTGAGGCTTGTGGTGTCGATCATGACCTCAGGGGCCTCCGGCGGTTCGTAAGGGTCGTCGATACCCGTGAAGCCCTTGATCAGCCCCGCACGGGCCTTGGCGTAAAGCCCCTTTCGGTCCCGCTGTTCACAAACGTCCAGCGGTGTGGATACGAAGACCTCCACGAAGCCGCCGTAGTTTTCGATGAGCTGCCGGATCTGGCGGCGAGTGGCGGCGTAGGGCGCAATGGGTGCGCAGATGGCGATCCCTCGGTTTTTCGTGATTTCGCTTGCGACAAATCCGATGCGGCGAACATTGATGTCCCGGTGTTCCTTGGAAAAGCCCAGTTCGCTGGAGAGGTTCCGGCGGACGATATCGCCGTCCAGCAAAGTGACGGGGCGGCCGCCCATTTCGAGAAAACGTGCGTAGAGTACCCGGGCGATGGTGGATTTTCCGGCCCCGGAAAGCCCAGTGCAAAATATGGTGAACCCCTGGCGATGGCGAGGCGGGTATCCGCGCCGGAGTTCTTCGATCACTTCGGGAAAGGAGAACCATTCGGGGACCCGTTTTCCTTCTCGAAGGCGCCGGTGGAATTCGTCGAGCCCCAGGGTTCGGACCGTCGTCTCCGGCGGCACTTCGCTTGCGGGCATATAGGAATCTTCTTCCACGGCGTAGACCATTTCTTCGATGGGAACGATCTCTATTCCCAGCTCTTCTTCGTAATCCTTCGCCAGTTCCATGGACGCTTCGGGTTCGTAAAAGGCGCATCCGTCCGTGCGGCAGCCGGCTCCGGCGTGGTCCCGGCCGATGATGAAATGGGTGCAGCCGTAGTTTTTTCGGATGAGGGCGTGAAGCAGGGCTTCGCGGGGTCCCGCCATGCGCATGGCGAGCGGCAGGAGGCTCAGGAGCATCATGTTGGGGGGGTAGTAGCGGCCGGCGGCGAGGTAGCAGCGGATCCGGGTGTAGTAATCGATGTCTCCCGGGCGGGCGCGCCGGGCTACGGGATGAAGCAGCAGGTTGGCCTTGGCCCTGTCCATGGCTCGAAGCGTGAGTTCGAACTGGGCTCGGTGCAGGGGATTTCGGGTCTGGAAGCCGACCACGCGGCGCCAGCCCAGCTTCTGATAAATGGCTCGGATTTCCCGCGGCGTATGGCGCAGGCGCTTGAAGGCGAAATGAAGCGGCAACTGAACGCCTTCGACGGTTCCGCCCACATAATGGGTTCCCGACCGGTTGAAGAGAATGTCCACCCCCGGATGGCTCACGTCCCGGGTCCCGTAAACCGTCTCGGCTTCGCGGGTTTTGTCGGCGGCCCACGTGTCCTCGACGTGCAGGACCGCCACCATGAATCCTTCGGAATCACGAAGTGCGACGGATTGGCCGGGTTCCAGGCGGCGGGCTTCGGCCTCGGACACGTCCAGGCAGATGGGGATGGGCCAGAGGAGCCCGTTCTGGAGGCGCATCCGGTCCAACACCGATTCGTAATCGGCGCTGGTCATGAAGCCCCGAAGCGGCGAAAAGGCGCCGTTCATAAGAAGCTCCAGGTCCGCCAGTTGACGACTCGAAAGCGTGAGGCTCTGCAGGTTGCCGGCCAAACGCTTGAGGATCTCGGCCCGCTCCGCTCCAGCGACCAAGTCGACCAGTTCGCCGCCGTGAGGCACTCCGTAACCGTCCATCCGTTTGTCCTTGCTTCCGGAAATCATCGCGTGAAGTAAGCCGCCGGTCACCTTCATGGCCCCGTGCGGTTGGACCCGGCGGGCAATGTAGCACGCTTACGCTGAGGGCGGCAACGGTCGCCTCTATCGAGTGGAAAAAATGAACATCGAACATCGAACATCGAACATCGAACATCGAACATCGAACATCGAACATCGAACATCGAACGTCGAACATCGAACGTCGAACGTCGAATGGTGAATGGGAAAAGATGAAGAAAATAGCCATATGACCTGGAAGAAAGGCTGCTTGAGTATTTCCCCTTGTTCCCAAGCTCCAGCTTTGGTTCCCATGAGGCCGCGACCCATGCGAACCCGCTACAAAATCCATAACAAAGAACCCAAACACCCCCTACTTCGTCACATCAACTATCGTACGTAGCGTAGATCCCGGTCTTCACCCAGAAAGACCACTTCGAGATCCTGCCAAGCTCGTTAGAAAGACAGCGCGTTTCAGCTGTAGCAGGAGGGAAGCTGGAGCTTCCCGGGCAGGTCGTTCCCAAGCCGGAGCTTGGGAACGAGGGGAAGATCGGGAACTTCACGTTATCCAAACCACGGTGAAGCCCAGGCAGCCGAGTGATTCAGCATGTACCATGTTTTTTTCATTCGATGTTGAACGTTCGATGTTCGATGTTCGATGTTCATCTTTAAAAACAACCCAATGGCATAAATGCAACCTGTGATTGTTTACAAAATAACTTAGCGCTTATGCTTCCCCCCGGCGGCGTCTCCGAGCAGCCGTCTCCGGGACCGTCGGGCCTTTTCTTTCAGGGCTTCCAGATCTTCCAGGGAAAAATCAGGACGGCGGACCGCAAAAAAGCTGTTGTTGTGGGTGAGGGGTTCCGTTTCGACAGGGTAGGGGCTTTCGGCCACGGCTTGGCGCCACATGGGTGTCCCGGGGATGGGGGAATACTCGGCCAGGTAGGGGCAGGCGCCTTCGGCTTCCACTGTTTCGATGGCTTCTGCCACCTCGGAAGGCTTCTGCCCGGGAAGTCCGCACAAGAGATAGGCGCCGATTTCCCTCGCGGTGAACCCCGAAGCACGGAGGTTTTTAACCGCTTCGCGAAACATGGTCTCTTCCACCTTGCCGCCCCACTCGCGTTGCCTCTCCGGCCGCGTGGTTTCCAGTCCCAGCCGCAGCGTCCGAAAGCCGGCTGCGGCGAGCAAGTCGCACCATTGGGCGGAAAGTTGCCGCACATGCAGCGCGTTGGGAGTGTGGAACCGAAGGCCGGGCAGTTCCCGGGCGACCCGTTTCAGCGCAGGTTTCAACGAGTCTTCGGCGTCGATGAGAAGCGCGTCGTCGTAAAAGGCGAAGTCCGCCACGCCGTAGAGCTGGTGCCAGCCGGCGATTTCACCGAAGACGGCGTCGGCGGATCGTCTTTCTCGGCGGGGTTGAAGGAGGCCGGAAGCACAATACGGGCACCGGTACGGGCAGCCGGTTCCGGTGAGAATCGGCGCGTACCTGAGTCTCCCGAGCAGGTCCAGGGCGGGTACCGGTGCCTTTGCCAGGATTTCCCATGCCGGTCGGTTTCGAACCGAAAACCCCGTGGCCGCTTTCAGGACCTCGGGCAGTTCCACCTGAGTTCCCGTATAGACCGCCGTCGCGCCGGTCCATCGCCTGGCGTGCTCGGGGCACAGTCGCGCGTACGTGCCTCCCAGCCACACGGGGACTTCCGGCCATACCCGGCGCAGAAGACCGACGGCCAGTTGCACGCCGGGGTACCAGTAGGTCATGGAGCAGGTCATCCAGACCATGTCCGGTTCCGGCGTTTCGGCCAATCGCCTTAAGCAGCTCTCGGGGTGAATCCCGTAACGATAATAGTTCCTTGGAATGTCCTGGATCGCATCGGGCTTCGCCATGGGAGCCCGGGGGTATTTTCCGGTCCCGTACGCGCGATCCTTTCCGGGCATGATTTCGGGATGGCGGTTGGTGAACGGATCGTCCCGGTCGAGGCAGTCGATAAAGCCCACACCGCAGCCCCCCTGGCGCAGCAGCGCCGCGAGAACCAGAAGCCCCAAGGGCTTGGCCCAAAGGTCGAAGGCGGCGAAGTCGGTGATCCAGGGGTTGACCAGGAGAACAAAGGGCGGCTTCGGCATGGTCTCGTCGGTTCCCTCGTACATCGAGCGGGAAGGCTTTTTCCCAAAAGGGGTTGCCAACCGTTGCGATCCCCTTATATCTTGCGGGGTCGGGAGCGTCAAACGCGCCGCCCGAAGCCCAGGGGCGGACGGCAATGCGACCAAGCGGGCAAGGAGGTCGGGTTCTATTGAGGGCCGTGGTTCAACGGGTTTCCGAGGCGGAGGTGAGTGTCGGCGGGGCCGGTGTGGGACGCATCGGCCGCGGTGTCCTGGTACTGGTGGGCGTGGGGCGCGAGGACGGTCCGGAAGACGTCCGGTATCTCGCCGACAAGATCGTCCACTTGCGGATCTTTCCCGACGACGACGGAAAGATGAACCGGTCGGTCGTGGATATCGGGGGCGACGTACTGATTGTTTCTCAGTTCACCCTTTGGGGAGATTGCCGAAAGGGGCGCCGCCCCTCCTTCGTGGACGCCGCTCCGCCCGAGAAGGCCCACGCTCTGTACCTGTGCCTGGTTGAAGCCGTTCGAAGTCATCCCGTTCGGGTGGCCACAGGCCGCTTTCAGGAAACCATGGCCGTGAAGCTGGTAAACGACGGCCCCGTTACGCTCCTTCTGGACAGTCGAAAAAACTTTTGATGGACCGGCTGGAGAGGCGACCCATGACAGAGCATCGAAAATCGGGCGAATCGGAAGCGGGTTCCGAAATCATCCCAAGCCACATCCGGGTGGATGCGGAAGGTGTCTGGACTTACGAGGGCCGGGAAATATTCCGGAAAGACATCCTGGATCTTTTCTATGAACGCCTCCGCTTGAACGCCGACGGCGTCTACGGCCTGAAATGGGAAGGCCGTTTCCATGCCCTGGAAGTCCAGGACACGCCTTTTGTGATCACGCGTGTGGACCGGCGCATCGACCCGGAAACACAACGGGAAGTCATCGAACTTACCCTGCGGCACTTGGACCGAAAGGAAATTCTGGATCCCCGAACCCTGTGGGTGGGTCGGGAAAACGTGCTGTACTGCCGGATCCGTGACGGAGCCTTCCCGGCCCGGTTTTCCCGTCCCGCCTACTACCAGATCGCCCAATGGATTCAAGAAGATCCCGAAAACGGAAGGTTTTTCATCGAGTGCGACGGCAAGCGCTTTCCGATCCGCGCATGCGATCCGGCGCTTTCGTGACACTTTCATCAACGCCGGGAGAGAGCCTCGCAGCGTGAGACCCTCTCCCGGCGTCCGTTCAACGAGCCGGCGGTGCCGCTTGCGGCCTGACCCCGGGCCGCTCACGCCGCCTTGGAGAACTTCTCTTCCTTGGCGCCGCAGACGGGGCGGCGCTCAGGCGGTTCGTCGGCCACCGTGTACCCGCAGATGGGACAAAGATACCAATCCTTGATGGGGAAGTTTTCCGGATCTTTGAGGGCTTCCTTGTAAAGCTCGGCGTGGACCTTTTCCACTTCGTTGGCGTAGCTGAAGCTGATTTCCGCCTGCTTGTGGCCTTCCGCCAGCCTGAATCCCGTCTTTGCCTATTCGGAAGGGTTGGCGGTGGCCGACGCGCGGATCTTTCGGCGATGAAGGCTCAGGTGGCTGCATGCTTTTTCAGCGCCTGCAGAGCCTCCGGGGGAAGCGACTGGAGCGGGGCACCGGAAAGCAGCCGCGCATAGAAAAAAGTCGCAGCGGCGTGTTCCATCTTTTCGACCAGGTAATAAGCCTTCTTCAAATTTTCCGCGGCGGTGAGCACCCCGTGGCGTTCCAGCAGGATCGCATCGTGGCGTTCCACGAAGGGTGAGATGGACCGGGGGACTTCGTCGGTCCCGGGCGTTGCGTAGCCGGCCGTCGGAACCGGTCCCAGGATAGCCCATACCTCTGGAAGCGCGGCCGCAGGGAAGGCCTTCCCGGCCAGTGAGAGCGCCGTGAGAAGCGGCGGATGGGCATGCACCACGGCTTGGACGTCGGGACGCTTTTCATAGACCAGGAGGTGCATGCGGATTTCGGTTGAAGGTTTGCCCCGGCCCCTCAGCACGTTTCCATCGAGGTCCGTCACCAGCAGGTCCAGGGGAACCAGTTCGCTTTTGGCTCGCCCGCTCGGTGTTATCAGGATGCACTCTTCGCACAGGCGGCAGCTGACATTCCCGTCGCTCGCCGCCACCAGCCCTTTACGTTCGAGCCGGCGGCACACCCAGACGATCGCTTCCCGAAGCCTGGTTTCCGTGAGCATGGTGGACCTTTCCTTGCGGCTGCCCTGCAGGCGTCCGCGCTGAATGTTCAGGGGATGCGTTCCGGGGAAACGACGACGTATTATGCCGCAGCATCCGCAAGGATGAAATCGAAAAAAACCCGCCGCGGCATTCTGTTTGCGGCTCAGCCGGTTGATCCCCAAAACGACGGCAAGCAACGAAAAGGCGAAAAAGGAAAATGACGAGCGATCCTGAGGGCCTGCGCCTGAATCCCTGGGGACCCGGAATGGACGCGAGGCAGATGGGTGCGGGTGCAGGTTTGGCTTGACTTTTGGCGAGGGCCGGTGATGTTGTGCGGGAATCCCTCGACATGAAGGAGGAACCCGCTATGGCCCAACGTCCCCGGTATCGCGCCCTGTTTTCTTCGGATTGGAGTGAGTGTCTGGCCCCCAGCGGGCCCTTTGACTGCATCTTTTTCAATTACCCCGAACTCAAAGAACCGCTCACGGCGATCTTCCGCCGATACACGTCCAACGTGATCACACTGGGGGAAGCCATCGGCCGCATCCAGGGCTTGATGCCGGGCCCCGTCACCGAAGCCATGATGGACGCCTACCTGGAGGCGTCTTTCGAAACTTACCCAGGGGCCGCGCCATTCATTCGGTGGTGCCACGAAAACCATATCCTCTTCATGCTGAACACCACGGGCATGAAGGGGACTTACCAGCGGATTCTGGCCAAGAGCCTGTTGCCACATGTATCCGCCCTTTCCGCCCATCCGTTCATCAGCTACCCGGAAGGGCCAACCGACCCCGAGGTGTCCCTTCCCCTTCACGAAATCCAGGACAAGGCCGCCAATTCCGCCGCCGTGGCCGAAAAATACGGCGTCGCCGCCGGGCGCATCATCGTTATGGGCGACAGCGGCGGCGACGGGCCCCATTTCGCGTGGGGGGCTCAGATGAACGCGCTGCTCATCGCCAGCCGCCCAAAACCCTCCCTGGAAAAATATTGCGCGGAGCGGGGCATCCGAATCCACCACCGCATCGGGACCGCGGATGATCCGAAGAAGGGGAACTTTATGGAAATGACGGGGTGGGTGGAAAGATATCTGAAGGCGAATGAACGCCAATGAACGCAAGCGGTCAGGCGGTTCATTCCAGATGCCTCACAAAGTCCGCCCACAGTTCGGCGTAACGTCCTTCCTGCACCAATTCGTCATGGCGGCCCTGCTGGACGATCCGACCTCGCTCCAGCACCAAGATGGCATCGGCGTTGGCGATGAGCGGCAGGTAGTGGGTGACGACAAAGAGGGTGCCGCGGCGCATCAGCCGGTCAAACGCTTCCATGACCTTGGATTCGGAGGAGGGATCTAGTCCCGCGGTGGGTTCGTCCAGGAGGATAATGGGGGCGTTTCGAAGGAGCGCCCGAGCGATGTGGATGCGTTTGGCCTGTCCGATGGAGAGTTCCGTGCCTGAGGGGCCCAGGAGGGTGTCATAGCCTTGCGGGAGCCGAGTGATGAAGGAGTGGGCGTTGGCTTCCTTTGCCGCCCGAAGGATCTCGTCTCGGCCGGCGGGGGACTCGGGCCGACCCAACGCAATATTTTCCAACACCGTGGCGGGGAAGATGATGTGTTCCTGAGGGACGATGGCCACTTGGCTCCGAAGCGATTCCAGCGTGAACGTCCGGATATCGCGATCGTCGATGTAAATGCAGCCCTCGCTGGGATCGAGGAATCGGGGGATAAGATTGAGAAGTGTGGATTTCCCCGACCCGGAGTCGCCGACGATGCCGATCTTCTGCCCCTTGCGGACAGTGAAGGTGATGTCTTCCAAAACGGGTCGGTTCGGTTCGTAAGCGTAGGCGACGCCCTCGAATCGGATGACGTAGCGGAACGGCGGCATGGGAACGGCGTCTTTGCTATCCCCGCACACTCCCAACTGGCACGGGGTGAGTGCCAGTATTTCTTCGATGCGTTCCTTGCAGGCGAGCCCCTTTGAAATCTTGTTGAAATACTTGGACAATTCCCTCACCGGCTTGTAGATGCTCCGCAGGTAGCTCATGAAAACCAGTAACTCTCCCGCGCTGATCCGACCCGCTTCGATGCGGTAGACGCCCACCAGCAGAACCGCCGCAATGCCGCCCGCCAAGGTGATGTGGACGGTGGCCGTGTAGCCGCCCTGCCACGAGCCGGCTTCGACGGCGGCTTCCAAGCTTTGAAGGCAACGTTCTTCGAGGCGCCGGGTCGCCTGTTCGCACAAGCCCAGGATTTTCAGGCACTTCTGGGTGCGAGTGGCCACTTCCGTGACCGCCGCCACCTCCGCTTCATAACTTCGCTGTCGCCGGGTTGCTTGTTTGACTCTTTTCCCAAAATAGACGGTTCCGAATGCGAGAATAGGCGCCGCAGCGACGACCAATAGAGCAAGCGGCGGATCGATCCAGGCCATGAGGACGAAGATTCCAAGGAAGGTTGGAATGCTCCGGAACATAAGGATCAAAGCGCCTTCGATAAGCGGCTGCAGGTCGGCGGTATCGGCGGTGAGCCTCGAGATGATTTCTCCAGGGCCCATGCGCTGGAAGAAGGCGATCGGCAATTGAACGACGTGACCGAAAAAAGTCACCCGGAGTCTCTGAACGACCGTTTGATTGAGGCGGGTGAGGAGCTGGTTTTGAATGTAAAGGGCGGCTCCCGTAGCCGCTGCGAAAGCGATGAGCGCAAAGACCATGATGAAGAGAAGCTCATGGCGCGGCTCAGCGGAAAGCCGTTCTTCCCAGGGCGATAGCCACCACGATAAGGGTGCACGGCCGATGACGCAGTCGAAGACAACCTGTAGAGGCCAGGGCTCCACCACTGCGATTGCGGCCTGAAGCGCAAGTGAAACGACCAGCCCGCCAACGAGCATCTTTTCTTTGAGAAACCACTGGAGCACTGTAGCGGAGCCGGCCCCCTCCCCAAGGCGCATGCCGCTTTAAACCGAGGCATCCTTTTAAAGAAAAGGAAACTTAACCTAAAATTAACCTATCTTACCCGTATAATTGAGAACAACGCCATCTTTGCAACATTTCCTCAACGCCATGCCCGCCGGCAGCGCACATACATTTAGATCATGGGACGACTATCTTGACAAGCACCGCCTCGAACCCACCCATCACTTCGCCGAACGCACGATCCGCATTCATGTATGGACCGCGCAGGAGAAGTTCAATGCCGTTGTTGAGAGTACCGGCATGAACGAGGCCGAGCCGGCCGAAGCGGCGGCACTGACGGTGCTTCGAAAAAAAAGCCGAGGCGATCTGGGGGGGGGGAGCCCGAGGGTGAATGATCAGCGCCCCGGATCGCCGTCGAGTTGTGCAGCTGATCGACGAGGCCCGTTTTCCACCAACGTGATGACACCATCCGGGGACATGTGTTCTGCTCCTTCCTGGCGCTGATACTTCGAAAGGAGCTCTACCGGCGTCTGGACCGGGCGGGGCACGCCTTTGAGCGGTCTGATATTAAGCAAGATCTGAGTGCCCTCCAGGAAATAGTCATCGAGGAGAACGGCAAGCGCTTCGCTCTGCGGTCCCAATGTCTGGGCACGTGCAGCAGCGTCTTTAGGCCCGTGGGAGTTGCCATTCCTCCCACCATCCGGGTACTTCCCTAGACGGAACGGAGCGTAGTGCCAAAAACTTCCAACTGGGCCGTATGTGAGTGACATTACTGATATAGTTTTTTGCCACTGTCAAAGATGAGCCCAAACGACCCGCTGAACACTCGAAGACTCTCCTTTCACGCCCGCTTTTCATCCAAGGACCATCAGCTCCGGGAATTGCTGGCTGCCGGTGTTCGTTTGCGCCATGCCGCTAGCGGGCATCAGTGCACCGTGTTGCTTAAACGGGGTGCCGGCAGTGACCGACGCCGAGGTGCTTTTCGGGATCTGCGCCGCCCAGCTTAGACGTGGGGGTGCGCGGGCCGGAAGCATCACCGGGCGAGGCGCATTATAAAACTTTGCGAGATCCGGAAGGCTCTGGTAAGGTACGATGGTGATTGTACTTCCTTTTGGCTGCCTGGATGATCCGGCGTATTGTCACGGAGATCTAAAAGAAGAATGCCGGCGGGCTCGGGGGCGCTCCGGCGGCACCTATCAGCGAAGATCGATATTCAGCCAGGAGTGTTCTATGCATCGCATGTGGAATATGGCCACGCTTCTTGCGGTCCTCGCGTTTTTCTGTGGTTTCCAAGATACCGCCCGCGCGGTGAGTGAAGACGAGCGGAACAACATCGAACTCTACCAGCGACTGTCTCCCGGGGTTGTCAACATTACGAGTACGGTTCTGGAAAGGGATTTCTTTTTCAACATTATCCCCCGACAGGGGACGGGCTCCGGATCCATCATAAGTGACAAGGGGTACATCCTCACCAATCACCACGTGATCGAGGACGCCCGGAAGCTGGAGGTGACCCTTGCCAATGGAGAAAAGTACACGGCGGAATTCATCGGTTCAGATCCGGACACGGATCTGGCCGTGATCAAGATAGACGCGCCCCGGGACGAGCTGGTGGTGATCCCCATGGGGGCATCCCGCGACCTGAAGGTGGGCCAGAAAGTGCTCGCCATCGGAAACCCCTTCGGGCTGGGTCAGACGCTCACCACCGGCGTGATCAGTTCCGTGGGGCGGACGCTTCGTTCGCCCGGGGGCGCGCTGGTGGAGGACGTGATCCAGACGGACGCCTCCATCAATCCCGGAAACTCGGGAGGCCCTCTCATCGATTCTTCCGGCCGGATGATCGGCATCAATACGGCTATTTTCAGTCCCACGGGAGCGAACGTGGGCATCGGGTTCGCCATCCCCGTGGACACCGCCAAACGGGTGGTCAACGATCTCATCGAAAAGGGCTATTATGCCTATCCTTGGATCGGCGCCACCCTGATGACGCTGCTTCCGGACTTCGCCGAAGCGCTCAAGCTTCCCGTGAAGCGTGGGGCCATGGTGGTGGAAGTGGTGCCGGGCGGGCCGGCGGACCAGGCTGGCATCCGCGGAGGCACCGCCAGGGCCCAGATCGGCAATCACATCCTGATCGTCGGAGGTGATATCATCGTGGCTCTTGAAGGAAACCCGGTCCAGGATGCAGATTCGCTCATTCGGGAATTGAGAAGTCGAAGGCCGGGCGAGCGAGTGGCGTTGGAAGTGGTTCACTGGGACGGAGGCCGCGAGCGCGTCACGGTGATCCTGGGAGAACGCCCCGGCGGCTATCGGTATCGGTGAATCGGAGGAAACGCCACGGGATACACACTGAAACACAAGGAGGGTTCCGCATGGCTTACGAAACGCTGCTGATTGACAAGAAGGATCGCGTCGGCATCGTATCGCTCAACCGGCCCAACCGGTTCAACACTTTCAGTACGACTCTGGCCTTGGAACTGAACGACGCTTTCATCGAACTGGATGAAGTCGAAGACGTTTCGGCGGTGGTGGTCAAGGGGGAAGGGAAGGCCTTTTCCACGGGAATCGATATCACCGAATTTCCAGGGAAAACCCCCAGCGAGTACCATGAATGGATCTGTGTGATGGACCGGATGCACCTTACCATCGCCGCTATGAAGAAGCCGGTGGTGGCCATGGTTCACGGCTACGCGGTGGCGAACGGAGCGGGCCTCATGGCCGCCGCCGATTTCGCCGTCGTAGCCGAAGGTACCAAGATCGGCACTACGGCTATCAACGTGGGCTTGCTGTGCACCGGCCCCATCATTCCGGTGAGCACCGGCCTCACCAAGAAGAAGGTTCTCGAATTGCTTCTGTGCGGCGAACTGATCGATGCCGAGGAAGCGTTGCGCCTGGGGCTGGTGAACCGGGTGGTGCCGGCGGACAAGCTGGAAGAGGAGACCTGGGCCTTCGTGAAGAACCTGCTTTCCAAGAGCCCCGTCGCGCTGCAGATGGGGAAATCCTTCTATTACAAAATGCGCGACATGTCGTTTTCGGATGGCCTGGCCTACGGCGCGGAACTGTTTGCGCGGCTGTGTACCACGGAAGACGCCCGCGAAGGCGTCGACGCCTTCATGAACAAACGCAAGCCGGAGTGGAAAGGCCGGTAAGGAGCTGTCTGTGAATCCGTTTCATCCTTCTGGGGATGGAGTGTCCGTTTTTTCGCGTAGGGGCGGTTCGCAAACGGCACTTAAGGAACGACTCATGCCCTGTAAGAGCCGGCTTCCACCTTGTTCCCAAGCTCCAGCTTGGGAACACAGCTGTGGAGAAGCTCCAGCTTCGATTCCCATGAGGCCGTTCCCAAGCCAGAGCTTGGGAACGAGGGGACCGATAACGGAAAACCGGCCCCGATCGCTCTTGGATGCCTGCCCTCGGGCCGATTGGGCGGAGCATGGGCGTTTGTTCATCGCGGCGGGAGCGCCGCTCCCACAACACGGCATTGCCGGTTTTACAGATCGCGGCCAAGGCCGCTCCTACAGCAACAAGGAACCTCAGGGCCCCACTTTCAACAGCTTGTTTTTGGGCAAGCTCTAAGCGCGATGGGAGGAAACCGTGGATCGAGCTCAAGTGGTCCTCACCGGAAGACGGCCGAGGCCGCTCACCATCGTGATCATGGATGGGATCGGCTATTCGGAGTACACGGAAGGAAACGCGGTGGCCGAAGGCTACACGCCGCACCTGGACTGGTTGCTTGAGAACTGCCCGTATACGTTGCTTCGGGCCCATGGCACGGCGGTGGGGCTTCCTTCCGATGCGGACATGGGCAATTCGGAAGTGGGCCACAACGCCATCGGTGCGGGTCGGATCTACCCGCAGGGGGCAAGGCTGGTGAACGAAGCCATCGCTTCGGGCCGCCTTTTCCAAGGCGACACCTGGCGAAAGCTGATCGATTACTGCCGCCGCAACAACGGGACGCTCCACTTTATCGGCCTCTTATCAGACGGGAACGTCCACAGTCACATCGATCATCTCAAGGCCATGCTCCGCTGTGCTACGGAAGTGGAAAGACTTCCCCGCTGCCGCGTGCATATCCTCCTGGACGGAAGGGATGTGGGGGAAACATCCGCCCTCGATTATGTGATCCCTTTCGAAGAGTTTCTTCGGGAACTCAACGAGCGGACCGGTTCGGACGTGCGGATCGCCAGCGGCGGCGGGCGGATGAAGATCACCATGGACCGGTACGAGGCGGACTGGGGTATGGTGGCCCTGGGCTGGAAGACTCACGTGGCCGGAGAAGGGCGCGCCTTTCCTTCCGCCCGGGAAGCCATCGAAACCTATCGCCGCGAGAACCCCGGGGTGATCGATCAGGATCTGCCCCCTTTCGTGATCGCCGATGCTTCCGGGCCCGTAGGTCCTATAAGGGACGGCGATTCGGTGATCTTTTTCAATTACCGGGGAGATCGGGCCATCGAAATCAGCCGGGCCTTCGAAGAAGATGATTTCGACAAATTCCCTCGCGAGCCCCGACCGAAGGTGGCCTACGCCGGTATGATGGAATATGATGGGGATCTGCACATTCCAAAGAATTACCTCGTGTCACCCCCACACATCCAGCAGTCCATGGCTGAACTGCTCTGCGAGCGGGGTATTCGCCAGCTCGCCATCAGTGAAACCCAGAAATTCGGTCACGTGACCTATTTCTGGAACGGCAACCGATCGGGGAAGTTCAACCCGGATCTTGAGGAATACATCGAAATTCCATCGGATGCGGTGCCCTTCGAACAGCGGCCCTGGATGAAAGCCGCGGAAATCACCGACCGGGTCATAGAGGAGATCCTTTCAGGCCGTTTCGACTTCATACGCCTCAACTACCCCAACGGCGATATGGTAGGTCACACCGGGGTCTACCAGGCGGCGCATATCGCTGTGGAAGTGGTGGACCTGTGCGTCGGCCGCGTCATGAAGGCCGTCGAAAAAGCGGGCGGTATCCTCATCGTGACGGCCGATCATGGAAACGCCGAAGAAATGTTCGAACGGGACGAGAAGACAGGAAAGGTGAAGCTCCATGCCGACGGGCGGCCCAAGGCCAAGACGGCCCACACGCTGAACCCCGTGTGGTTCATCGTCTACGACCCGGAGGGAAAGGGAACGTTGAGAATCAACGACAGAGTCCCCCATCCCGGGCTCACCAACATCGCCGCTACCTGTTTCCAACTCCTCGGCCTGGAGCCGCCCGAGTTCTACGATCCGCCTCTGCTGCTGGTCAGCTGAAGCGGGAACGGCCCGGCAAGCGTTGGGCATTGCATCCGGCGGCGGACCGGCAGGGGCTGCCGGCGCATCAGGCGTTCCGTCTACGAAGCGTGATATGAACCACTTCGCCGAAGGTCCGAAATCGGACCGGTGTTCCCGACACCCCCGCACCGGCGGTAGTGAAACCGACCATGCCGCCGTGATACCAGACCCCTTCGCTGGTGAAACGCGGGGCGCGGCTGTGAGTGAAAAGGGGACCGATTTTCGGGAGCTGGATCTGCCCGGCGTGGGTATGGCCGCACAGATAGAGGCGGCAGCCGCGACGGGCCGCTTTTTTGTAAATTTCCGGGGTGTGGGCCAAGAGAATCATGAACTCGCCGGGCGGAACGAGCGATGTGGCCAGTTCCAGATCGTCGCATTGGAAATAATGTGGATCGTCGACGCCGGCGATCCAGAGCTTCGCCCCCGAGCGTTCCACGGCGTGGGCATCGTTGATGAGGAACCGCACGCCCTGTTTTTCCAGGGGGTCGAGGATTTCCGTGCAGTCGTGATTGCCGAGAACGCTCAGGATGCCGTCGCGGGCGGCGATCCGGGGGATCAGCCGGGCCATCTGGTCGAGCGCCACGTTGAAGGGGCCGACGTTTTCCATGCGATAGTCGCCTCCAAGCAGGCAAAGGTCCGTCGGGTTTGCCGAAACAATATCAGCGAGTCGTTCGGTCAGTCCTTCCAGGCCGTCCAGGTGAAGATCCGAAAGAAAGAGGAGGGTATAGCCGTCGAACTCACCGGGCAGATCTGGAAAATGGAAGATCAGGCGCCGGAGGCGGACGTCACGGGCGTTGCGTTTTCCTCGTTCGTAAGCCCCCACGAGCTGCAGGGCCGACTTGAGTGCGAAATGATAGAGAATGGCGTCTTCGAAGTTGATCAGTCGGTGCCAGGGGTTGGAACGGATCTGGCAAGCGCGCAGCTCCCTCAGGCGGACCCGGGAACGCACGCGCCGCGGATAGGCTTCGTGAGGTTTCGAAAGCAGGATGTGCTTGAAAAGAAAGGAGCCCGCCCAGGCCGTGACGCTGAACGCCGCGACCAGCACGGCGACGCCGAAGTACCCGATCGGGTACTGCGCCGAGAAAATGAAAAACGGAAAGAGACCCTCGAACACCTGATCCAGGCCCGCCACCGTGGTGCCGCTCGGCCGGCCCAGGCGCCTCTTGATGAAGCTCGAAAGCAGGTCGCCGGCCATGCTGAGGACCGCCGCCGAAAATCCGATCCACAGGGTGAATCCGAGGAGCGGGCCGAGCGCCGTGCCCAGCACGACGGCCCCCGCCGTTCCGCGCAGGGTCTTGTGCGGCCCGAACAACGGCCGTCCGTCCAGAAAGTTCCTTCCCCCATCCAGAGGCGCATTCCAGCGGTCTTCCAGGAAATGGGATAGCAGTGGAGGCGCGAAATTTACGGCGAGCAGGAAAAAGAGAATCTTCAGTTCAAGCCACAACGGTGGTTGTTCTCCCTGTGAGAGTCGTCACAAGGCGCTGGGAGGTTTCAGGGAATCTTCGGGGCCTTGCCGGAGGTTCCCGGTTTTCGTCGTTTTGGAGCACGTAAACGGCGGGTGCCGTGTTGTCAAGAGGACTTTTGGCGGAAAGCGGCGGCAAGGAGGAACCAGGGTGACGACTGAAAAGCGGAGGCGGTTTCACGCATCAGGGGGAAAGGAGGTCCCATGAGGAAGTTGCTGGTGATGAAAGTCGGAAGCACCTTCGAGTGGCTGCGCTCGGCGAAGGGTGATTTCGAGGATTGGATCTTGCGCGGCTTGAAGGTGAACGGCAGCCGGGTCCATGTCCTGGATGTTCGCAAACATGAAGGGTTTCCGCCCTGGGAGGCCGTTTGCGGCGTCGTGGTCACCGGGTCTCACGCCATGGTGACCGATCATCACGACTGGAGCGAGCGAACGGCCGCATGGTTGAAGGGCGCCGTGGATCGGAACCTGCCGGTCCTCGGGATCTGTTACGGCCACCAGCTCTTGGCCTACGCCTTGGGGGGAACGGTCGGGGACAATCCCAGGGGCATGGAATTCGGGACCGTGCTTGTAAGCCTGGAACCGGAAGCCGCCGCCGATCCCCTTTTTGCCGGTCTTCCCCGGCGGTTTGACGCTCATGTCTCCCACACTCAGTCGGTGCTCCGACTTCCGCCGGGAGCGAGACGGCTCGCCTGTAGCGCCGGCGAACCCAACCAGGCTTTTGTGGTGGGAGACCGGGCCTGGGGTGTTCAGTTTCATCCGGAGTTTGATGCGACGGTCGTTATCGAGTATATCAAGACGTCTCGGGAACCCCTGGAAGTGCAGGGGGTGAACGTGGACGCCTTGGCGGCGGCCGTCCGCGAAACGCCCCACGCTGGTGAGGTGCTGGAGCGTTTTTCGCGGCTCGTCCCGGGCTGCCGCGACGATTCGGCTTGATTTCCAATCATCCCCGGGGGGTTTTCCGAGAAAAGGCGTTGGCAGGTTCTTTCTTGAAAAGTCTGTCCCGTTTTCCGCCAGGAGTTCCGTTTATGACCCAGCAAAACTTCGTCACGCCTCCCAACTTCATCAAGGCTATCATCGAAGAAGACCTCAAGTCCGGAAAATACGGCGGCCGGGTTCATACTCGGTTTCCTCCGGAACCCAACGGCTATCTTCACATCGGCCATGCCAAGTCCATCTGCCTGAATTTTGGTTTGGCGGCGGAATACGGGGGGCTGTGCAATCTCCGTTTCGACGACACCAATCCCAGTAAGGAAGAAGTGGAGTACGTGGAATCGATCCAGGAGGACGTGCGTTGGCTGGGTTTCGACTGGGGCGACCGATTGTACTATGCGTCGGATTATTTCGAACGGCTGTATGAGCACGCGGTTCGGCTGATCGAGAAAGGCAAGGCTTACGTGGACAGTCTGAGTTCCGAAGAAATCCGCCGATACCGGGGAACGCTCACGGAGCCCGGCCGGGAAAGCCCCTATCGGAACCGGTCCGTGGAAGAAAACTTGGACCTCTTCGAACGCATGCGCGCGGGCGAGTTTCCGGACGGTGCTCACGTGTTGCGCGCCAAGATCGACATGGCTTCCCCGAATCTCAACCTTCGGGACCCCGTGATGTACCGGATCAAACACGAAGACCACCACCGGACCGGCAGCCGGTGGTGCGTTTACCCCATGTACGACTACGCCCACTGTGTCTCGGATTCCATCGAGGGCATCACCCATTCCATCTGCACGCTGGAATTCGAAGATCATCGGCCGCTTTACGACTGGTTTCTCGATGAGCTGGAGATCCATCACCCGCAGCAGATTGAGTTCGCGCGGCTGAACCTCACCCGCACGGTGATGAGTAAACGCAAACTGCTGCGGCTCGTTCAGGAGGGCTTCGTCAACGGTTGGGACGACCCCAGGATGCCGACGCTACGAGGACTCCGGCGCCGGGGGTACACGCCCGAAGCCATCCGCAACTTCTGTGAAAAGATCGGCGTGGCCAAGCGGGACAGCATCGTGGACGTGGCACTCCTCGAGCATTGCCTGCGCGAAGACCTGAATAAGCGGGCTCCGCGGGCCATGGCGGTCCTTCGGCCTCTCAAGGTGACCCTCGTCGATTATCCGGAAGGCCGGGTGGAAGCACTGGATGCGGTCAACAACCCAGAAGACGCGTCCATGGGCACGAGAAAGGTTCCCTTTTCCCGGGAGCTCTTCATCGAACGGGACGATTTTCGTGAAGATCCTCCCGGAAAGTTCTACCGGTTGGCTCCCGGCCGCGAGGTGCGTCTCCGCTATGGCTATTACATCACCTGTGTGGACGTGGTGAAGGACGGAACAACGGGGGAGGTGAAGGAAATCCTTTGCACTCATGACCCGGAAACCCGGGGGGGGTGGTCGTCCGACGGGAGAAAGGTCAAAGGAACCATCCACTGGGTTTCGGCGCCTCACGCGGTGGAAGCCGTTGTGCGGCTGTACGATCACCTCTTTTTGAAGGAAAATCCGGCGGACGTGGCCGAAGGGGAAGATTTTGTGAACTATATCAACCCCAGGTCCATGGAAGTGCTGAAAGGATGCCGGGTGGAACCCTCCCTGGCCGACCCCGGACCGGGAGTCACCTACCAGTTCGAACGCCTGGGGTACTTCTGCGCGGATTTGATGGATTCTCGACCGGGTGCCCCGGTGTTCAATCGAGCGGTATCGCTTCGGGACACCTGGGCGAAAATTGAAAAGTCCGGTAACGTCTGAACAGATGATCCGTGCCGGCCTCCGGGATCGGTGACCGTGGATTGCGTGGATTCAGACTCACAAGGAAAGACCATGAGAAACGGGTTGAAGCCTGTCCTTTTCGTCTGCCTGGGTCTCGTCATCGGCTTTCCGCTCTTCAGCCTTTCCTACTACACCATGGTCCGCACATCGACGCCGCGGTTCTGTGCGAGCTGCCATGAAATTCGATTCGCTTACAATACCTGGAAGACGTCCACTCACGTGAACAACGCCCAAGGGTTCGTGGCCGACTGCATGGACTGCCACCTGCCGGCACCCCAGGATACCATGGAATTTTTCTACGCCAAGACCGCTCACGGCATCAAAGACATCGTCGTCCACTTCATGGAAGGAGCGGAAGCCTACGATCACGAAAAAGAGCGGGAAGCCGCCTATGCGGGCATAAAAAACGCCCAATGCCGGAAATGTCATCGAAACCTCCTATACATTCCAGACAAGCGGGGGGCCATGCTGGCTCACCGTGCCGTCCTATACCCCATGCCGGGTTACGAGAAACGGTGTGTGGACTGCCACCGGGATCTGGTCCATAACCCGCGCGGCCACTATGCCTACAAGCAGTATGAGCGTCCTTATCGCGGTTTGGGGCTGTAGGAGGTTTGCTGCAGGCATGTTTTGAAGAACGAAGAGGAGGGGCGGTCCGATGAAAAGGTACCGTGGCTTGTGGATCTTTTTGGGAATTTTGGGGGTGCTTGTGCCGGCGGGGCGGGGCGCGGCCGCGGAAGATGCGGCGGTCAATCAGCCCAAGGCGAAGGAGTTTCGGATCGAGCGGAGCATGCCCAAGGAGGCGGTCGCTTGCCTGGACTGCCATCGCCGGGAGAGCCCGGGCATTTTCACGGACTGGGCTTATAGTCGGCATGCGAGCGCCAACATCACGTGCCTGGATTGCCATCAGGCCGAGGAAGTGGACCCGGATGTGAGCCAGGGCCATTACAAGCAGTACGAACGTTCGGAGGTTCCTTACAGCACCAAGGAATACCGGGTGCCGGTAGCCGGCGTGGTGACCCCGAAGGATTGCTCCCGGTGCCACCCGGACGAGGCGAAGCAGTACGAAAGGAGCAAGCACGCAAACACCGTCGAGATCATCTGGAAAATCGACCCTTGGCTGAACGACGGCATGAACAGTGTGGGAGAACGTATTTCAGGCTGCTATCATTGCCACGGCACGGTGCTTAAGATGAAGGACGGTGCGCTGGATCCCGAAACCTGGCCCAACGTCGGGGTCGGGCGAATCAACCTGGACGGAAGTAAGGGCAGCTGCACCAGCTGTCACACACGCCACCGGTTTTCCGTCATGGAAGCCCGCAAACCGGAAGCCTGCGGCCAATGCCACCTGGGGCCGGACCACCCCCAGATCGAAATCTACATGGAGTCGAAGCACGGTGACATTTATACCGCCTTCGGCGACCAGTACAACTGGAACGCCGCTCCAGGGACCTGGACTCCTGGCGTGGATTTCCGGGGGCCCACCTGCGCCTCGTGCCACATGTCCGGAGCCGGTACCGTACTCACCAGCCACGACGTGACCGAGCGGCTGTCGTGGGAAACACAGGCGCCCCTCACCGTCCGGCCTTCCGATTTCGCGGCCTTTCCGGCCAAGACCAACTGGGAGGTTGAGCGGGAAAAGATGACGGCGATCTGCATGCAGTGCCATGGAAAAACCTGGGTCGACGACCACTACTCCAAGTTGGATCTTGTGGTCCAGGAATACAACGATATGTATTTCACCCCCGCCAAGAAGGTGCTGGACCAACTCTACGAAAAGGGGCTGCTGGACAAGACACGCTTTTTCGACGAACGCCTGGAGGTGGAATATTACGAACTCTGGCACCACGAAGGCCGGCGCGCCCGAATGGGCACCGCCATGATGGCCCCGGACTACGCCTGGTGGCACGGCTTCTATGAGTGCAAGAAGCGTTATAATAATTATATGGAAGAAGCCCGGCGTCTCCTGGAAACCGGCCGGAAGGCCTTCCGGGCTGAAGATTTCCCCAACGCCACGGGGCCCACTACCAAGCCGGCGGAGGTATTCGGAAAATAGGTCACAGTCCGCGCGGATCGATCGCCGGCCGGTCCGGGAAGCACACGCCGGTGACCAGGAGGGAATCAAAATCCCCGACTGGAATCAGGCCCGGATCGGCGACCTGGTGGAAACTTACCGGTAGGATTCCAGCTAACGGCTGACCCAGAGCGCTCCCTCATCCAGTTCCTTCAGCAGCCTGGAACTGCACGACCCTGAAAGCCAGCCCTTCCCCCCGGTTCCGCCCCGGCCGACCGCCACCACGGCGCAGTTTTCTGTCTTGGCCTCCGCCAGGATGGCTTCCGAGACATTCCTGGCGACGGCCAGGCGCTTTTCAATGCGCTCCGGCGGTAATCGGTGTTCGAGGAGCATTTTCTCCGCCGTTTCCAGGATCTCACTTTCCCCGGCCGCACGGTGGGGGGCGACGTGCAGCAGGATGATGCGATGGTCGGGATCCTCATTCAGCATATATCCCACATGGTCGGCCATCCGAAGGCTGGGCTCCGATCCGTCCGTGCACAGGAGCACATGGCGGCGGTCGGGATTGATCTGGCGGCAGATCCAGACGGGGAAGTCGATGGGATGGTCAAGGATCTGGCGGCTCATGCTGCTGGAAAGAAGGTTTTCGAAGAGGGCATAACCTCGGCGCCCCAGGATCACGGCGTCGTAAAACCCTTTCCGGGCTTCCCGGATGATGTCTTTCACTGTGCCCATGCTTCTTACCGTCAGTTTCGTCCTCACCTGCTCCTCGGAGAATCCCCGCGCGCAAAGAATATCCCGGGCTCCGGAGAGCGCCTGTTCCGCCAGGTTCAGGGTACTCGTGGAGACCTTGGGGCTCCAGGGGGCGGTTCCCGGAAGTCTCCCCGCACCCGGACTCGAAGAAGGGGGAGCCACATAAAAGAGGGTCAGGTGGAGGGATGATTTCATTCTGAAGAAGGTGCTCACGAACCGCGCTCCATAAAGGCAGCTTGTGTCATCGCTCACTGTCAGTAAAAGGTGCTTTTCCACGCTGTTTCCCTCCTTCTTCGGTCGCTGCGCCCGGATCTTGCCCGCCCTTGATGGCGGCTGGATCCTGCCCTTTCAGGCCTTCCGCTTCTTCAGAAGCGCTGCGATGCACCGGCGTTGCTCGCTATCGAAGAGGCGGGGCGGCTCCCGTTCGGGGGCGCTCCTGGATGCCCAGCGATCCAGAAGGGCGGCCAGGAAGGTCGCGATCCGGTCTTCGCTCCCTGGCGGCGGAGAAACCTCCGCCAACGCCGGGCTGTGGTGAGCCGGGGCTTCCTGTGGAGCGGTTTCAAGCGGCGGCGCCTCTTCCACCGATTCCGCCCCCCTTTCCGCGGGAGCCAGTTTCTGAAAAAGATCCCGCATTTCCGCCGCGACTTCGCGCCATCCCCAGGCTTCGTAGATCTCTGCCAACGCCTCGAAGATCTCGGCGTTTCGCCCTAATTCCTCACGGGCCTTTTCCAGTTCTTCCAGAGCTTCGTCGATTTTTCCGAGGCGCCAGAGTGAGAGGCCGAGGAGGACCCGGGCGCGAAGATGAAGCGGGTGCAGAACCAGTCCTCTGCGGCAGACCTCGACGGCTTCTTCCCATTGATGCAGCATGTAAAGGCGTTCGGCGAGTTCCACGAACAGGGGCGAAATCGGATCCCGATCCAGCACCTGGCGGTACCAGTTCAGGTCGGAGTTACAAGTGGGCTGATCGCCTGGCATGGCTTCGATTCCCCCTTTCGAAGCAGGCCCAGCAAAGGATCGCCTATCCTCGCCGCCATCACCATCCCATCCAGCGGCAAAGCACCCGCTCCTTCAAGAACTCGATCCGAGCCCGGTTGCGGGCATCCACATCGAGAACCAACGCCTTGAGTTCCTTGGCGGTATCGGGAAGTGCGGTCGCCTTCAAAACCATGGATGCACACTACCACGAAAGGCGCTCTTTGTATATGGATTCGAGCGATGACAGCTCACGGTAAACCGGTTCCCACAGTCGACGGCCCGCAAAAAGATGGGGTTCGCTGATCCACGGTGTTTTTCAAGATAGTTGTCATACGAAGTCATGCCGCCCGGGTTGATGTTGCCGTGCGTTGGCATCAGTTGTTTGCTTTTTCCACAAGCCAATCCAATCGTCCCTTGACCGACAAGGAGGTAAATGCATGGAAAAGAACATAGGTACTTCAATCAATAAGATTTCTAGTGTCACGTACCAAGAAAAAACGTCAGAGTACTGGCGGTTCACCCCAGTTCCGCCCAATGAGTCCGTGATTTCGCTTTTCGCGGAAGACGATAGGCCATATTAAAAACAACATAATAGGGCAGAACACGAAGGGGCAAATTCTGATGCCGAAATCTGCTGAGCATGTTTCTGATACTAAAGAATTCCTGGTTGAATTTGTCGTATTCCTTTTCCAATTGATCGGCTGTCATGCGCTCGGGCTGGACGATCACACTATAGCCTGTGTAGCACTTATAATCACGATTCAATAACCGTCCCTCATTTGTAATTTGCCTGTGAAAGGCCGTGCCCGGGTATGGAATGACAAGATTGGGCGCAAGGGAAGTAATATCGCTGGTATTGAAAAACTCCAGAGTCTGCGTAAAAACTTCAGGACCATCGCCGTTAAGCCCAAAGATCAGGCCGCCACCGACCAATATCCCATGCCGGGTTAAAGTCGATATTTGTTCCTTGTATTTTTCTGTATGGTTAAAGGACTTATCGACGGATTTCAGACTTGCCGAATTGATGCTTTCCAACCCAACGAAGACGCCCTTGCAGCCGGCCTCCGCAGCCAGGCGCACCAGTTCTTCGTCTTCGGCGGACCTCAACTCCATCTGCATCCATAATTTTTTCTTCAAGGGGACTAAGGCGGCGAACAGTTCCTTTGCATACTTGCGGTCAGCGCAGAGGTTATCATCCATAAAGAAAATATGACGGCTGTCAGCACGCGCCACATCGGCTGCCACCTCGTCAATGGGACGTTTACGATAGGTCGGGTGAATATATCGATTGAAGCAGTAGGAGCAACAATTGGGACATCCTCGGGTGGCTTCCACCGGGTAGATCGGTAGATAAAGTCCGTGCAGTAAGTCAAGACGAGGCGGTGCTAAATTGCGCAGATCCGGCGGCTCCGCATTACGATAAACTCTTTTCAACGAACCAAGTTCTGCGTCTTTCAGTAAACTTTCCCATGCTCCGCCCTCGGCCTCGCCGATAAGGACAGCATCGAAATGTTCGAGAACCTCTTCGGGAACAGCGGTGGCGTGGGTTCCTCCCGCCACGGTTAATAGGCCGGTCTTCTTAGCCTTTTTGACAATCTCGTAAGCCATTGGAGCGTTATTGGTCGAGAAGGTGATTCCCACCAAGTCAAACATACCTGAAGGGATCTCGATCTTCTCCACCCGACCATCGATGATCCGCACGTTGTGCTTGCCCGGAGTCGCTCCGGCCACTCGCGGCAGGGTGAGGGTTCTGAATTTGGTGAACGGCAAGGCGCGGGGTTGCGCATCAATCAGCAAAATATTCAGAGAACGCCCGCCGAGCTTCGGCCCGGGACGGCTGGAAACCTTTTCTACGTTGAGCAAATAGCCATTGTTTATAACGCGATATGAAGGAAAACGGGACGTTTCGTTCGGGAGCCACTCCTTGCGCCTGCCCACGCAAAACAGCACCATCGGCGCCAGGTAGTCGCGCCACGAACAATAGATATCCGTTAAACACACCACCCAGGACTCGGGATATCGCGGGGGCCTCAGGGTTAAAGGCCACATGTGTTTCTTGATGATGTCTTCCTCCTTGGCGGAGAGGGGGGTAATCTGGCGTGCGTTTTGTAGGGCAATGAGAGGGTGTCTGATGCCGTGCCATCGTGGGCCTTCCCGGAGCCAGTCGTAATAAAAAAGATCATGTAAAAGAGCGCCTTTGACTACGGCCTCGGAGTCCAATGATAAACACTGGGATATCCGAAATGCCTTCCAGGAAACGTCCAGGACGTGGTCAAGGCGGGATTTACCTAAATGGTGGTTAAAATCCTTTAACTTGATAACGCCCGGATGTTCAAGCAGCGGCCGCGCAATCTGAATAAATCTCCATCGAGCTGTATCCTGATCCGCCAGCCCGCTGCGTTCACTCATCCTCCTGCGCATAACCACGATAAAATCTATAAGCATTGCCAGCCCTATCGAGCCAAGAACAACGTCAATAAGGAAATCGAATCGTTCATAAACATGTAATGCCCAGGGAATAAGCAAATCGAGAGCAATATCAAGCCCGGTCGCCAGCAACATCCAATAAATCGAAAAGCGAAGACAAGCGTGCCCTCGGATGTTGAACCGGTTGTCTCTATAATCCCAAAGACGTACATGAAGAATCTTTTCTATGGCTGCTCCCGTGATTAATTCGAGAACCGACAAAGAAATGAGATAAAAAAGGGAGCGGATGGGCAGGCTGTATGTATCAAGGATAACATGACCCCCTAAAACGAAGAGGGCTCCGAAGCCGTAAATTGGCAGGTAGAAGCCCTTCAGCAAACCAGGGTTGATCATTCGACGGTTTTTCACCGAACGGAAAACCGCTTCCAGCATCCACCCCACAATAGAAAAAACAACGAAATAATTTAAATAAAACACTTAGTGATCCTTTCTGCCGCATCCCACAAATGACCAAAATGGTCGTGTGGTCATTTGCAGGTAAAAAAAATTACTCCCTTGCGTTACGGAGCTCAAGGCCATGAAAAAGAATTTGAAGGAGATCGTCTATCTCAGCGATTGCTCCCTCTAACTCCATTTCCAGAGTCCATCCAAATTCAAGCCCGTTAATTGCCGCCGCGATTGCTTTTGCTGTAGCAGGGATATTTATTGCCTGGAGAGCTGAGTTGTTCACCCCCTCTTCCAGAATCTCCTTAATGAGGTTCAACTCCTGTTTGGCGATCTCGGCCCGCTCTTTCTCTATAAAAGGTAGTAGATCCTCCGCCCGCTGGCGGTTGATCTCGTATAAGAAGCTCAAATTTTTATAATATTTGATCTTGGCAATGATCATCTCCCTTACCTTTAATTGTGCAGTCTTCTGGTCCCGCATCGCCTCACGCATTTTGACAATCATGATCTTGCCCTCTCGCTGCAAAATAGTTCGGTAAATTTCCTCCTTGCTTCGGAAATAATTGTAGATCGTGCCTTTTGCTACCCGCGCCTTTTTGGCGATGTCATCCACCGCAGTCTTCTTAAAACCAAAGCGGGCAAACAATTCTTTCGATGCAGCGAGTATGCTCTCACGGAAGGTATTCCGCTTTTTTGTCCCCATAGCTCAAATCCTTTAGGAAATGACCACAAATCGAATCTAGTTCATTAGGCCAAAATTGTCAAAGCTTCCTTGTAACTTTTGTCGCAATCCCCGATGGCCACTTCAAAACCCCACCTGTGGCCGTCAGTCCGATAAGAATCAGATATGAAGTGTCAATTTCCTCCACAGGTTGCGCTGGCGGTGCCAGTGGGCGACGGCGGTGATGGGGCGGACATCCTTCTTACGGATTGGATCACGCCCTTTGACCGTCCGGGGCAGGAAGGGAATCGCTTCAGCGAAGGTTTTGGTTAGAGTACCTGAGCCGCTGGGAGGCGAGCGGGCTCACTCAGATCGAGATCCACCAAGACTTCGATCCTTGCGTGCTGAATCGGCTCATCCGGGTGTTGATGCAGCTATGATGGCTTCGCCCATAACCCCACGCGTGTTCCTCGCTCCGGGAAGGACCGACATGCGCAAGGCCATCAATGGCTTGTCGGTGTTGGTGGAGGGACATCTGGAGTTGGACCCGTTTTCCGGGCATTGGTTCGTTTTCTGCAACCGAGCCCGCACCATAATCAAGATTCTGTACTGGGGGGCAACGGATTTTGTCTTTGGCAGAAGCGTTTGGAGAAGGAGCGCTTTCACTCAAGATCCAGGTCATTCGCCACATCCGCATCAAGTATGCGTGCAAAAGCTGCGAGGGAATAGAAAGCGGAGAGCCGGTGGAGCATGGCCACATTACGCCCGACAACAATGCCGCGGAAAATGCCATTCGCACCTTCGTCGTCGGCAGGAAGAACCGGCTCTTCACGGGTCACCCCAATGGGGCTCACGCCGGCGCCACCTTATCCACTCTGATCGAAACGGCCAAGGCTTGCGGGCTTGAACCCTACGCCTACCTGCGCTTCCTGTTTACAAAGATCCCTCATGCCCAAACCGATGAGCAATACGCGGCCCTGCTCCCCCAGAAACTTGCCCCCGAGCAGCTGGCGCTCGCCGATCCTTACGTGTAGTTCGCCAAACGCTTACCTTTAAACCCGCTTCTAGTTTTCGGCTGTGCCCGTTGATTCTGGATTCTTGGGAGTCAGAGCAGCCTTACAACCCTGTGAAGAAAGCTGTTATCCTCGATCGCCGGCAGGTTTTTCCTTATAAATCCTATTAGTTGAAAGAGAGGCTTCTGTACGGAGGGGATGTTCGCTCCGAGGATTCTTGCGGTAAGAGCGCTTGCGGAGAGGGCGCTTAAGCCGCCGACTGCAGCCTTGTCCTGAAACAGGTCTCTCATGCCTTCCAAGAAGGATTTCGACAGGCCGGGACCTCCGTGTACCAGACAGAGGAGCGCTGAGACGGTGTATGATTCCATCCTGCCAAGGGCCGAGTAATCTTCGTCCTGGGGCCGAAGCAGAAATCTATCGAAAACGATCGGCTTCCCTCCGTAAATGACCATGGTTGAACTGTCGTATTCCTCGAAGGCAAGGTTTTCTCCACGGCTGATCCGCCCTGTCGAGAACCAATCGAGAGAAAGGCACGTCGATCCTTCTTCCATGTGTATTGTCGTCCTTTGCCTGAACCGGGAGCCTGCAAAGGGGATCACGTATGAGGGGATATACTCGAGTATCGCCCCGTCGGCGATATGTATATGAGTTGTCTGCTCGGCACGGTTCGGGCCGGTTTTAAGGATTTTTGTGGCGGAAGGCGCGGTGATGAATGCATGGGCATGAGGCTGGAGTAATATATCGATCTCCACCCGGTCCCCGGCCAGATAGCCCGGCGTGGGGTTAACGACGTAGGTGTAGGCACAGCCGCCGTCATCCGAGTAGAAGGGCGGAAAGGCGCAAAAGGGCATTCGGGAGAACGATTCGGCAAGAACCGTCTTTTTCCCTTCCTTTTTGAAAACCAGGCGGAGGTTGGGGGTGTCGTGCGGGATGTCAGGTACGGGTGAGAAAAAGGACATCTTCTTTTATCCACCTGACGACCGCTTCCAAGCCTTCGCCGCTTTTAAGGTTTGTAAAGACTGAAGGCCTTTTTCCCCTCATCTTTTCCGCATCCCTTTCCATGACAGCCAAATCGGCGCCCACCAGGGGCGCAAGGTCTGTTTTGTTTATTACGAGGAGGCTTGATTTCGTGACTCCCGGACCTCCTTTCCGGGGGATCTTGTCACCGCCCGATACATCGATGACGTAGATCCAACAGTCCACAAGCTCAGGGCTGAAACTTGCGGCCAGATTGTCGCCTCCGCTTTCGACAAAGAGTATATCCAGATCAGGGAAGGTCTCGACGAGAGAACGTATGGCCTCCTGGTTAAGAGAAGGATCCTCCCTTATGGCCGTGTGCGGACAGCCTCCGGTCTCGACGCCCACTATCCGCTCTTTTGGCAGCACGGCCGCCCGTATGAGGAATTCGGCGTCTTCCTTGGTATAGATGTCGTTTGTGACGACCGCGATGGAGAATTGGGGCGTCAGGACCCGGCACAGTTTTTCAATGAGCGCCGTTTTACCGGACCCCACCGGGCCGCCGACCCCAATCTTTACGGGTTTTTTCATTCTCGACCCCTATGATTTGAATAGCCGCACAGGCAAGTGTTCGTGTTGCATCGACCGTATCTCAACGGCCGGAGCAAAGCCGGCGATGTCCTCTTCCCCGAGATGCTCCGCTTCCTTCGCGATACGGGCGATGAGGGGCTTCAGGTGATTTATCGCAAGCTGTCCGTCACTGGGGCCCAAAGGTATCAATCTTACCCCTGCGCTGACGAGCGAGCTGACCGTGGAATACAGGTAGGTAAGCAACGTGGTCTCTGTCTTTATTCCCGTTGCGCCGCAAACGGCGCCGAATATTACCGGATGATGTCCGTCGAGGTTGCGGGCTTCCAGGTTGCGTAGAAGCGATTGAAGAACGGAAGAAGGGTAAAGACCGGCCATTGCCTGCAGAAATTGTCTTCCCATCTGCATGCTCGCCGCACGCAGCTCGGCCGGCAGCTTCATGGCGTGAAGGAGATGGTCGAGCCTGCCTATCTCGTCCGGATCGGGCCTGCATGACGCCGTATGGGAAAGCTTGACGAAGAGGAGATCGCAGCGGGCCACGAGACCGACGAGGTACGACTCGATGAAGGCGGTGAGACTTACCCTGTCAGCGACCCGGCCGTCGAACACATACGTCTCGAGGCCGGAGGAATAGGCAAACGCACCGGACGGGAAGAACGAATCGCCGATCTGGAGCGCAGTGAGAAACGCTTCATGCTCATCCATGGTGATGCACCATCCTTACGGGCTCGAATTTGCCTTTTCTACGTTCGTATGGAACACCCGATTTCGAAAGCCACTCTTCGATAAGGCGATCATACGGTGTCGCCAGAGAGCCGTGGCTGATCGAAACGGGAAGGTGCCTGTTGCCCATTTCATATCCCAGGGCCGCCGCCGAAGTCGGATCACGGAGGGGCACCACAAGTAGGTCCTCCTCTTTTGCCTCTATGGAAATGTAAAAGTCAGGCTCCACGTACACTACCTCGCCGTCACCGAGGACGGTCCCCGTGGGCAGAGCGATCGCGCATTCTCTTCCCTTCAGCGTCCGTACGCGCTGCCTGGTTCGTCTTCTGTCTTCCCAGCCCATCACAATGACATCGTGTTCGGCCTGTGCGGGAATCGCCCGGTTCTTGTCGATCTCTTCTATGATAATCATGGCTAAAACAGGAAATACCTCTGGGTGAGCGGCAGCTCCAGGGCGTGCCCGCACGTCAGGATCTGCCCGTCCGCTTTGACGACGTACGTTTCTGGATCCACCTCTATTGCGGGCAGACAGTCGTTGTTTATCATGTCTTTCTTGCCGATCGCCCGGCAGTTGCTCACGAATGCCGCCTCTTTGGTCAACCCCAGGCGACGGTGGACACCGGCCTCGATGGCGGCCTTTGAAAGAAAGGTCAGGCATGTTGTGGCGGGCGCACGACCGAACGCGCCGAACATGGGTCGCATCATGAGCGGCTGAGGGGTGGGGATGGAGGCATTGGCGTCGCCCATCTGAGCATATGCGATAAAGCCGCCCTTTATGATCATCGCCGGTTTTACGCCGAAGAAGGCCGGTTCCCAAAGAACGATATCGGCAAGCTTTCCCTTCTCGAGCGAGCCGACGTACCGGGATATCCCGTGGGTGACGGCAGGATTAATCGTGTACTTGGCCACGTACCTTTTGGCCCGGAGGTTATCATTGTCCGTCTCGTCACCCGGAAGTTTGCCCCTCTGCAGCTTCATTTTGTGCGCGGTCTGCCAGGTCCTGATAATCACTTCTCCGACCCGCCCCATGGCCTGCGAGTCGGAGGACATCATACTGAATGCCCCCATATCGTGAAGGATGTCCTCGGCCGCTATGGTTTCCGCCCGGATGCGTGAGTCGGCAAAGGCCACATCCTCCGGAATGCGGGGATCGAGGTGATGGCACACCATGAGCATGTCCAGGTGCTCGTCCATGGTATTGACCGTGAAAGGCATGGTGGGGTTGGTCGATGAGGGAAGGACATTCGCCTCCCCGCACGCCCTGATGATATCGGGCGCATGCCCGCCGCCTGCCCCTTCCGTATGGTACGTGTGAATGGTCCTTCCCTTGAATGCTGAAAGGGTCTCTTCCACGAAGCCTGCCTCGTTCAGGGTATCCGTGTGGATTGCAACCTGGACGTCATACTCCTCCGCAACGGAAAGGGCCGTATCGATAGCCGCCGGGGTAGAACCCCAGTCCTCATGCAGCTTGAGCCCGATGGCCCCTGCCTCGATCTGTTCGCGTAAGGGGTCGGCAGTGGAACAGTTGCCCTTACCGAGAAAGCCGAAATTCAGGGGAAAGGCCTCGACGGATTCGAGCATGCGATGGATGTTCCATTCGCCGGGGCTGCACGTGGTCGCATTTGTTCCGGTCGCCGGCCCCGTGCCCCCTCCGATTATGGTCGTAATCCCCGATTCGATGGCGGTTTCGATCTGCTGGGGGGAGATGAAGTGAATGTGCGTATCGATCCCTCCGGGGGTCGCAATAAGTCCTTCCCCGGCAATGACCTCGGTGGATGCACCGACGACCATCCCGGCGGTCACGCCATCCATGAGATCCGGGTTGCCTGCCTTGCCTATGCCCCATATCTTTCCGTCCCTGATGCCTATATCCGCCTTGACGATACCCCAGTGGTCCAGTATGGTCGCATTGGTGATGACCACATCGAGAACTCCTTCCTTTCGGGTGGCGGTGGGCGATTGCCCCATGCCGTCGCGGATCACCTTGCCTCCGCCGAATTTCACCTCGTCGCCGTAGGCGGTAAGATCCTGTTCGATCTCTATGAAAAGCTCGGTATCGGCGAGACGAACCCTGTCCCCTGTGGTCGGGCCGAACATATCCGCATATTGTTTCCTGCCGATTCGTATTCCCACCTCATGCACCTCCGAAGCCTTTTTGTCGGGCCGCCTGCAAGGCACGGTCTTTTACCGATTCGTCGTCCAGAGGCCCGTTGGTGAGCCCGTTAAGGCCGTAAACCGTTTTGGCCCCGCCGAATTCGACAAGAGAGACCTCTTTCTGCTGCCCCGGTTCGAACCTGACCGCCGTCCCCGCGGGAATGTCGAGCCTCATGGAAAAGGCCTGACTGCGGTCGAAGACGAGTTCTTTGTTCACCTCGAAGAAATGGAAATGTGAGCCCACCTGCACGGGGCGGTCGCCGGTGTTGCCAACCATGAGTTTTGCAGTTCGTCTTCCCCGGTTGAGCTCGATCTCACCGTCTTTGATGATGTATTCTCCCGGTATCATGGACCTCCTCGCCACTGTTGGAGTTTTATGTCACCGTATGGGGTCGTGAATTGTGACGAGCTTTGTGCCGTCCGGAAAAGTGCCCTCTATCTGGATTTCCCTGATCATTTCCGGCACACCTTCCATCACGTCGTCTTTCGTTAGTATTGTCGCACCGTAGGACATCAGGTCAGCGACCTTTCTGCCGTCCCGTATGCCTTCGAGAACTGCCGCAGTGATCACCGCGATCGCCTCGGGATGGTTCAGCTTCAAGCCCCTGGCCATCCGGTCTCTTGCGAGCATCGCAGCCGTATAAATGAGAAGTTTCTCTTTTTCCCTCTCGGAGAATCTCATGTGCGCTCTCCTCTGGTCACTACAGGGTCGCTTCCCCCTGTTCCCCGGTTCGTATGCGAATCGCTTCTTCGACATCTATGACGAAGATCTTTCCATCTCCTATGTGACCGGTTTTTCCCGCATCGGTAACGATGCCCGTAATTGTCTTCACGTCCCCGTCTTTTGCCGCTATGAGAAGACAGGATTTCGGCAGCTTTTCATAGTGCATGTCGCCGATGGTAATGCCTTTCTGCCTGCCTCTGCCTCTCACGCTGAATTCCGTCAGCGAGGGGAAGCCTGCTTCCTTAAGTCGGTCTTCAACACCCTTCAATCTGTCCGGTCTCAGGATGGCAACGATCATTTTCATTGTCAGATCCCCTTTTTCAAATAGCCATGTGGTTCTTTATATCGTCCCTGCTGAGCTCCCCGACATTGCCGTGAAAGGCAATCGATCCTTTTTCCATGACGTAGCAGAAATCGGCAAGCCTCAGCGCAAACTCCATGTATTGTTCCACAAGGAGAATGGATAGCTTCCCCTGCTCTTTGATGAATTGTATGGTGTTCTCTATCTCGAAGACAATCGACGGCTGTATGCCCTCGGTCGGCTCGTCGAGAAGGAGCAGTTTCGGTTCCGTTATCAGGATGCGCGCTATGGCAAGCTGCTGCTGCTGGCCGCCGCTCAGGTCGCCGCCTTTCCTGTTCTGTATATCTCTGAGCCCCGGAAACAGCGCAAAAATCCCTTCCGGCACCGCAGCCTTCTTCCCCCGCGCTTCCAGCCCGACCACAAGGTTCTCTTCAACGGTTAGGAACGGGAATATTTCCCGGCCCTGGGGAACGTAGCCGATCCCTTCGAGCGCCCTTGCCTCCGGTCTCAAATGGGTGATGTCGCGGCCGTTATAGGTAATGGCGCCTTTCAGAGGACGGATCAGGCCCATCACTGTCTTGAGCAGCGTCGTCTTTCCGACGCCGTTGCGGCCCATCACAGCGACAACGGAACCCCTGGGGATCTCGATATCGACGTCCCTCAGGATCACCGTTTCTCCGTAGGCGCTTGTGATATTCTTAATGGAAAGCATTTTCCGCCTCCCCGCCTCTTCCCAGGTACACGTCGATCACGGTCGGGTCGTTGCTGACCTCTTCGAAAGTCCCCTCGCAAAGGACTCTTCCTTCGTGCAGTACGGTGACCGTCTTTGCGAACCTCTTTACGAAATTCATATCGTGTTCCACCACGAGCACCGATCGTTCTTCTGCGATTTCCATCAGGATTTCCCCGGTCCTGTTCCTTTCCCGCCCGGTCATGCCGGCTACCGGCTCATCGACAAGGAGGAGTTTCGGCTCCTGCATGATTGTCATGGCGATCTCGAGCCATTGCTTCTCACCGTGAGACAAGTATCCGGCCTTCTGGTCGGCCTTTTCATCAAGATCAACGTTCCGGAGCACTGCATGAATCCGGTCCCGCGCCGCACTGTCGGGTTTGCGAAAACAGGAAGAGACCAGGCCGCGCCCGCTCTTCAGTGAAAGCTCCATGTTTTCCAAAACGGTAAGATTTTCGAAGATCGACGGCGTCTGGAATTTTCTGCTCACCCCGCATCGCGCAATGCGGTATTCGCTCAGTTTCCCGATATCGATATTATCCCCGAACAATACCTCGCCCTCGGTCGGCTTCACCTTCCCGCAGATAACGTCCAGCAGCGTTGTCTTCCCCGCACCGTTCGGCCCGATAAGAAAGCGGAGCTCTCCGGTGTCCATGTAAAAGTTCACTTTATTAAGGGCCTTGAAGCCGCTGAAATCGACCGAAACACGGTTTGCCTGCACTATTGCCATGGTCATCCCCTCGCCACCGGCGCCGGAGCCTTCTTACGCAGTGCGGCCCTGCCGTGTCCGCTCCTGAACCTGTCCAGGAGGCCGATTATGCCCTGCGGGAACAGGAGCACGACGGCGACAAACAAGGCGCCCTGGAAATAGAGCCAACTGTCGGGAAACGTCTCGCTCAGGTACGTTTTTGCAAAATTCACCGCGAGTGTGCCGAGAACAGCGCCGGCAAGGTTCCCCCGGCCTCCTACCGCAACCCATATCGCCATTTCGACTGAAGGGAGGATCCCCATCATGGACGGCGAGATGATGCCGACCTGCGGCACGTAAAGGGCGCCTGCGAGACCGGCAAGACAGGCGGACAGGGAAAAGACGGCGACTTTGAAAAGGGTCGTGTTGTATCCGAGGAACCTGAGGCGGTTCTCACCATCCCTGATAGCGATGAAGATCCTGCCCATCTGCGTGGATACGAGCCATTTTGCAAAGAGGAAGACAAGCATCAGGATTATCGCGGTGACTATATAAAGACCGCGCATGGTCGACGGTTCGGACAACGAATAGCCGAAGACGTCCTGAAAATTGGTGATCCCGTTGGTTCCGCCCGTATAGGGCTGCTGCCCGATGAACAGGATGGAAAATACAAGGGCCAGGGCCTGGGTCAGGATAGCGAAATAGGGTCCCTTGATCCGCGCCGTGAAGGTGGGGATTCCGATGATGACGGCAAGGACGACAGGCGCCAGGACAGCCATGGGGAGGGCAAACCAGGCGTGCGAAAAGGGTTTCCAGAACCAGGGAAGCTCTGTTAATCCGCTCCACATCATGAAATCGGGCAGGCTCTCCGACTGGAGTTTCAGGTACATGCCCATGGCATAGGCGCCGAGACTGAAGAACACACCGTGCCCGAGGCTCAGTATGCCCGTATAGCCCCAGATGAGGTCTATCCCGATTGCAACGATGGCGAAGGAGAGGAATTTTCCAAGAAGGTTCAGGCGGAAATCGGAAAGCACAAGAGGCAGGACGAGAAGGACCGCGCAGAAGATGAGGAAGGAAAAGGCGTTTTTACCACCGGACAGAAAGTGAAGAATTGTCTTCGTCATCATGCCGACCTCAATCCAAAGCCCTTGTTTTTATCGCAAAGAGTCCCGAAGGCCTCCACTGGAGGAAGATGATTACCAGGGTAAAGACGATCACCTTTCCCATACTCGACGTAGTCACATATTCAAAAAGCGGATTCGTGAGGCCTATCATCAGCGCCCCCGCAATGGTGCCGGACAGACTGCCCACACCCCCGAGCACGACCACCATGAATGCGTCGACAATATAGTTCTGGCCCGTGGAGGGACCGATTGATCCGAGCAGGCTCACCGCGCAACCCGCGACCCCTGCGATGCCCGATCCGATGGCAAAGGTAAGAGAGTCAACCTTTCTTATCTTGATGCCCATACAGGCGCTCATATCCCTGTTTTGCATGACTGCCCGCATTCTCCTTCCGCTCGAAGAACGGTTGACATAAAAATACATGCCCGCTACGGCAAAAACGGCCAGGGACAGGATGAATATCCTGTTGTAGGGAAGCTGAAAGCCGTCGAGGGGCTGAATGCCGCCTTGCAGCCAGTGCGGCGCCGTGACCTCCACGTTGTTGGCCCCGAAAATACTGCGCGCTCCCTGCTGGAGGATCAAGCTCAGGCCCCAGGTGGCGAGAATGCTTTCATACGGTCTTCCATAAAGGAAACGAATGAGGAGCTTTTCGACGATCAGGCCGAGAAGATAGGCAACGGCGAATGCAATGGGCAGGGCCAAAAGGAAGCTGATGCCTGTCTGATCCCCGTGAGACAGTCTTTGCATCACATAGGCGGTGTATGCCCCGACCATCAGGTATTCGCCGTGGGCGAAATTGATCACCCCCATGATCCCGAAGGTGATGGAGAGACCCAAGGCGACAAGCAAAAGGATCGCGCTCAGGCTTAATCCGTTAAAGAGTTGGGAGAGAAAAACTTCCATATACGCCTCTTAGGCTGCAAGGGGGCGGGGAGGAGAGGAACCCACCCCCTTGCGGTGCGTTACTCGTCCACTATCTTGCCCGGGGCAAGGACTTTCTTCTTTGATACGAGAGCGGGAAAGGGGTCGGGTTCCACGACCTTGCCCGAGGTCCAGACGATATCGAACTGGCCGTCGCTTCTCACCTTCCCGATCTGTACAAGCTTCGACGTATGGTTGTTGATCTTGCTTACGGTCACCAGTCCTTCCGGTGCTTTGTAGGAGATGCCCTTCACCGCTTCCCTGACTTTCGCAACATCGGTGGTCCCTGCCTTCTTGACTGCTTCCGCCCACAGGTACACGCCGAAGTAACCCGCTTCGATAGGGTCGTCGGTTACCCGGTTTGCACCGTATCTTGCCTTGTAGTTCTTCACGAACGTCTCATTTTCCGGTGTCTTCATGCTCATAAAGTAGTTCCAGGCGGCATAGTGGCCGACCAGGTTGTCGGCTCCGATTGCCCTGATCTCGTCTTCTGCGATGCTCACCGACATGGTGGGAATATCTTCGGCGGAAATGCCTGCCGCCCGAAGCTGCTTGAAAAAGGCCACGTTGCTGTCGCCGTTCAAGGTATTGAAAACGACGTCCGGCTTTGCCGCCTTTATCTTGTTTATGACCGTGCTGTATTCGGTGTGGCCGAGGGGCGTATATTCCTCGCCTACAAGTGTTCCGCCTTCCGCTTTCAGCTGCGCCTTAATGATGAGATTTGCGGTCCTGGGGAATACGTAGTCCGAACCGAGAAGGAACATCTTCTTCTTGTTCTGTTTGAGGAGCCATGTCACCGCCGGCATGATCTGCTGATTAGGGGCTGCCCCTGTATAGACTATGTTCTTCGACGCCTCCAGTCCTTCATACTGGACGGGGTAGAACAACAGGTGGTCTGCCTTTTCAAAGACCGGCAGCACCGCCTTGCGGCTTGCCGAGGTCCAGCACCCGAAAACCACATCCACCTTATCCTTCCATATCAGTTTTTTGGCCTTCTCCGCGAAGGTCGGCCAATCCGAAGCTCCGTCCTCGATGATCGGCACGATCCGTCTGCCCAGGAGCCCGCCTTCTGCGTTGATCTCCTCTATTGCCATCAATGTTGCGTCTTTCACCGCGACCTCGCTGATCGACATGGTGCCGCTGAGAGAATGCAGCACCCCGACTTTTATCGGTTCCGCCGAAAAGGCGATGTTCCCCATTCCAAGTGACAGGACAAACATGACGGTCAGTATTACCCCTGCCATCCTTCCCACTATGCGACTATTCACCATTTTAAAGACCTCCTTGATCAGATTGATTTCCCGCCTTCTCCGGGGAAATGAGGTTAAAATATTCGTAGGGTTCTAAAGTGGAGACCGTAAGCAAAAAGGTTAACGAATGTCAAAAAATCCCCCTCTCCCTTGATGGGAGAGGGTTGGGGTGAGGGTGAGAAAATCAATGTATGTCAATCAGTTACATTCCCCTCCCCTTAATCCCCTCCCACAAGGGGAGGGGAAATAGAATTTGGCATCAAATATTAGGTCTATTATTTTCTACGCTACCAAAATATTTTGTTGAACTTGTTGGTAGTAAAGGAGACGTCTCCCGAACGAGCGCCGTGGACAGCGGCAGCCACGCCGTGTCTGCGGCGTTCACCGCAGGAGGCATTTCCTCGGCAAGGGCTGTGGCTGCGCTCATCACCAGCCCGGCTGACGTCCAACCCTGGACCCGGTTGCCCAGCCAACCCCCCCGGGATGATGGTTTTCCGCATTTTCTTATCAAAGAAAAGACCTCATCGGTTCATTGGAACCTCCCACTTGATCACAAAGAATTGGAGCATGACGGTGCATCCCGTGTTTTGGTGAACGCTCAGATGGCCTCGGGACCCGTTTCTCTCAAGAGGCGTGCCAGGGGCGGGGGCAACCGGAGTCTTTCTATGTAACCAAGCGGATTAATAAGGTGAGTTATGGTATCGGGAAGAGGGGAAGCGCGATGAGAACCCTACAGACTCAAGAATATTGAAACGATTTTGTACTTACCCAAGAGCCGGGAGCCCTGTCGTTACAATTTGGTGCCGGAACAGTTGGTTTTGACAGCCTAAAATGGACCAGGAATAGAGGCGAGTGATAACCGAAAAGGACCATCTCCGGCGGTTGTCTTCCTGGTAAGGAGTTGTCTTCGTGGGACGGGCAAGCGTATAAAGACAGGCGCGGCGGCGTTTGCGGGACGCGCAGCGTCCCGCAAACGCATTGCTCACGGGGCGCTGTTTTTTGCGCTCCCGTGCAGTAAGTTGTTCGCGATAATTTTCTTGTCAAAAGCACTTTTGATACCGTCTAATTCTTTTAGGAAATCTTTCGACTCCTTAAGCTTCTTGCAGCGTAATTTTTCATACATTTTGCTAAATAATTCTATAGTTCTTTCATTTAGTGCCAGATCTTTTTCTACTTTTTCGTGATAATATATTTCATGATTAAGTTGCGTCACAACAATGCTCGCCTCTGGAATCTGGCGGTATGATTCCGAATAGTATTGAGAACCCAAGAACAGTTCTATTGTTCTTTTAATTTCCTTGAGTTCTGAGATATAAATTTCCTTTGTAGTTTTGTCCTTTTTTATATTGCCATTATCTACGCAATTCACAGTTGCATTATAAAACCTTATGCATGCTGAAATTAGTAGCGATTTGTTTTTCTTTATTTCTGAATTGAAAGAATATTTAGCCGTGTGATAGGCAACTACTATGGATGCAATAACGCCAAGTCCCGATATCATTTCGCTATACATAATATTCTGCCTCATATTTTACGATTTCGACATCCGCCACGGCTACTGTCCTCTATGCCGCGAACTTGTTGTTTTACCCAATCTCGGTTTATCCGGGACGGCTCCTAGTCAATCCGTGTACTGACCGCTACCATACTAACCGGCACCCCCTGGTCAAGGGGAGATCGAATGAAAAATCACTTGGCCAGCATCAGGTTGCCAATAACCATAGCACGACTGTTTTGATGTTATGGAGATTGTGTATAAGAGAAATATCGAAACTGAAAAATATGACGTGAGATCTCAATAATCTCCTGAACAGCGGCGGCAACTCGGGGTAACGTAGCCTGGATTAATGTGAGGAGGCCAGGCTGCAATGGAGATAGTCCCCGAAGTTATCATTATTGCTCACTTCACGAGAGGGACCCTGATTCAGCGCGCCATCCGCTCTTCGCCCTGTAGGCTGGTTAACTGCGTTTGACATTTACAGTTTCCAAATTTCTGATGTACGGTCAGTATTTATTGGGTCCCTACATATACAGGTCGGAACATCTCTTCGCCCATTTGGAGGGCGCTTTCAATAGTCCTGAGCATCCTGTGCTGGTCTTGGGGCATTTTGCCGTGGACATCCACATAATTGGTGTAGTGATCACTGACCACCTGAGAGGTGACGTCCAGATTCCGAATGATCTCCGCTGATTCGCGGAGGGCTTCGTGAGGACTGAGCACCTGGAATCGGCCGCTTCGGATCTGGTGGAGGAGAAGCGTATTGATCTTGGGGAGAAATGTCCGGATACGGATAAAATCGGGATTGATGGCATTCAGGGCCTTCGCCGTGAGCAGGGCGTGCTCCCGACTCCTCTCCCTTCCGCCGATGCCGATCATGACATACTCGCTCAGCTCGATTCCCGCCGCCATCACCCATTGCCCCGCCTCGATCTGCTCTTGGGCCGTAGTCCCTTTCTTGATCCGTCGAAGAACGACATCATCTCCGCTTTCAAGGCCCACATGGATGCGGGTCAAACCAGCCTGTTTGAGTTTGATCAGATCAGACAATCCTTTGCGATGAATGTATTGCGAGGAGCCGTATACGGTGATGCGTTCAAGATGCGGGAAAAGCGCGTGAGCATGGATGCAGATGGCGGCCAGATCTTCCGTGGGCATGGCAATGGTGTTGCCTGCCGGGAAGAAGATACTCCTGATCCCACCGCCATAATCGCGTCGAGCCTCCTCGAGATCAGCCTTAATATCAGACACCGGACGCACTTTATATGGCGGACCCTTCTTGTAGACCATGCAGAAGGTGCACTTGTTGTGCGGACAACCTACGGTAGCTTGGATCAGCAGGCTGTCTGCCTCGCTTGGAGGGCGGTATATCGGGCCTTCATAGTGCATGCTCTCTCTGTTGCTCTTCTTTCTCTCTGCGGATTGGCCAAATGCCACATTGGCGCCGAGACATCCGAGGCTTCGCTTTTTTCAGGGCATGGCCTTGGCCGCCCGCTGCAATTGAGATGACGTGTTAATAATTCGCTCTTTTGAGAAAAGAATATAGCGCAAACGGGCTTGGGGCGTCAATGGACCGCAGGATATCTGGATATTCGATATAGCGGTTGGGGCGCCGAGGCGGAATCGGAGCGCAAGCGAACCGCGATGTTACGGGTCAGAATAATATTTTAGTGACAGACACCGCCCCTACATTCAACTCAACTGTGCGGCGCTCAACGAATCTCTCTTGGAAACCGAACTGTTCGGTCACGTCAAAGGCGCTTTCACCGGCGCCTACACCCACCGGGAAGGGCGGTTCGAGGCGGCCAACGGCGGTGACCTCTTTCTGGACGAGATCGGGGACGTGCCCCTGTCCATCCAGGTGAAACTGCTGCGTGTGCTGGAAAGCAAGCAGATTGAACGGGTCGGGGATCACCGGCCGATTTCGGTGGATGTCCGCATCATCACCGCCACCAACCGAAACCTTTATCGGCTGGTCACCGAAAGCAGATTCCGCGAAGACTTTTTCTTCCGCATCAACGTGATCCCCATCCATCTCCCGCCGCTTCGCGAGCGGATGGAGGACATCCCGCTGCTGGTGGATACCTTTATCCGAAGGCTTCGAAAGAAGAGCGGGAAGTCCATCACGGGTTTAAGGCCTGAAGCCATGCAGCGGTTCATGAATCACGCCTGGCCGGGAAACGTGCGGGAGTTGAAAGGAACGCTGGAATACGCCTTCGTCATCGCTGAAACCGGGCTCATCCGGCCCGAACATCTTCCGGCGCCCGTCACCGGGACCCCTTACGTGCCGCCCCAGGCCGAGCCGGTGGCCGCCTTACAGCCGGGCGGAGAAGAAAAAACCCAGCTCATCCGCGCTCTCAAGCAGGCCGGCGGCAATCAAAGCGAGGCCGCAAGTATCCACGGCGTAAGCCGGGTCACCGTGTGGAACCGCATGAAGCGTCATGGGATCGACCTCAAGCGGATCGTGGCCGCGGCCTCCCGTCCCTGAAGCGCCGGGACGGGCGGCTCCGCCGGCGACAACGATCAGAAATCATCGAAATCCGGGGCCGCCCCCGCCGGTGTCTCCTTTCGGACGAAAAGCGGACCACTCTCCGACGACCTCGGGGATGCATCGGGCCGGGAAGCCGTTCGGTCATCGACGGCTTTCGCCCGTGATCCCGAAGCCCCGGTGCGTTTCTCCCGCCTGGAAGACAGCGGAACCCCGCCCAAAGCCTCTTCCCTTTTCGAACGCACGACCAGGTCTCCCAACTCCCGGGCCTCGTCGAGAATTTGGGCCGCAAGGGCCTTCATTTCCTCGGAAGCCGCCGCCGTCTCTTCGGCACTGGCCGCATTCTGCTGTACCGCACTGTCCAACTCCTGGATGGCCGAATTGATCTGCTCGATCCCCTTCTGCTGTTCGGCGCTGGCGTCAGCGATTTCTTTCACCAGATTCGTCACGGACTTGGCGTCTTCACCCATCTTGATGAAGGATGTTAGGGTTTCGCCGATGAGTTTCCCGCCGTTATCCACCTGCTGGATCATTTCCCCGATGATGTTCTGAGTGCTTCTGGAGGCGTCGGCCGCGCGCATAGCGAGACTTCGGACTTCTTCAGCCACCACCGAGAAGCCTGCCCCGGCTTCTCCGGCTCGAGCGGCCTCCACTGCGGCGTTCAGCGCCAGGAGATTGGTCTGGAAGGCGATTTCATCGATGGTCTTGATGATCTTGCTCGCTTCGGCGCCCGTCGTTGAAACCTCCGACATGGCTTGAGCGGTCTGCTTCAGCGACTTGTGGCTCGTTTTCATACTCGCCGCGGTCAGATTCGCGAGGCCATCCAACTGCTTCACGCTTTCCGTGTTCCGTCGAACCATGGAGGTCATCTCTTCCATGGCGGAAGCGATTTCTTCCAGGGATGCGGCCTGGCGGGCGGTGCCGTCGGCTAGTCTCGTCCCCGAAACCGCGACCTCCATGGTGGAGGTCTGCAGGTCCCCAGCGCTACGCTCAAACACCGCGACGGCCCGCGCCAGGGTTCCGATGATGCTCCTTCTGGATACGAAGAAGACCACAAGCATGGTCAGAAGCAGCACGGCGAGGACCCCCGAGGAGATCCACAGCGCCCGCACCGACGCCGCGCGGATCGTCTCAACGCTCCGCACGGTATCGGCCAATTCCGATGCGATGACCGTGTCCAGATCCTGAATCACCTGCGACAGAACCTGAAAGAAGGCATGGGCGTCCACCTCGAACGTCCCGTCCCTCGATCCATGAAGGATGTCGAGAAACAGCCGTTCGCTTTCGTTCCAGTGCGGCTGCGCCTGAACGCGTGCGAGCTGGTCCTCTCCCTTCTTCGACAGGACCATGGCGGGGCTGGCGAGGCTCGCGCGAAAGGCGCCGCGGTATTCTATGAGCGCCCTGGTCTCACCGTCGGTGAGCGGCTTCTTTCGGGCCAGCACCGAGGATCCGAATCCCCGGAGCCTGCCCGCGTTTTCCTTTGCGAAATCCAGAAGGGAGATCGTCACCAGCCGCTTGCCAATACCCTTGGTAGTGTTGGCATTGCAGCACGCCTTTTCCACGTCGAGCAGGGTTCCCACGATCTGCGAATAAGCCTTGAAGCTTTCGCCGGCGGCCATCCGCCGGTCCACCTCGTCTCTCAGCCGGCCGAGGTTTTCCCGGGCCGCGCGCAGCTCGCGCTTGGCTTCTTCGGCGATGGTGGCCTCATCCAGGAGTTCCGAAAGGGAGGCGAATGCCCGGTCGGTTTCCCCGCGCTGAGTTTGGAGCTGCGCCTTCACGTCTTCCCCGGAAAGCTCGAGGGCCGACAACCCCCGCTCCTTCTGAAGCGCCGTGAGGGTCCGCGATGTTTCGGCCATCAGCCGGACATTGGCGTCCATCCGCTCTTCGATGGCCACGTCCCGTACCTTGTCCCTCATCTGAACCCCCGCAAAGCCGAACACCGCCATCAGAGGCAACGCCGCCAGCGCAACGATTCTCCTGCCGATCGTCCATTGTCCGCCTACCCTCATTGAACTACCTCCGTAAGAAAAGCCAGGGATCCCCTAAAAGTTTCCATGTGCCCGAGCAACCACACCTTTTCCAAAGCCTTTTTGAGACAGTCGCCCCCTCACCAACTGCTTCCGCCCCCGCCACTGCGCCCAGAACGGGTTCCTGCTTGAGCAGGACCGAAACCAGTCTCTTTTCGCCGGCGCTCAACCCGTCGGCAACGGCAGCGTCTTTCCGGCTCAAGAGGTTGGAGATCAGGTGCGCCCGGCGTTTGAGCTGCACGTCGATGCCGCTCCAGCCTGCCTCGACGAGGTTGCGGACGTCACGGAATCCGGTGGGAATCCGACCTGCGCCGTCCGGTCGATGATCCGGCTGCCGTGAAGGCGTTGCCTTCACCGCCCGCGGCGTGGGGACCGGTTTCTCGTTGCCATACGGCAAAAACCGCCGGAAACTTTACGGGAGAAGTGGGGGGTCCGGATTCGGTCAGGCGGCTGAGGGAAAAGCGGCGGGAGCGGAAAAGGCGAGCTTGAAGCCTGCCTCCTCGGATGGAGATTCGGTCGCGCAGCGGAGGCTCGCCCCTCCAGAGCCCAGCGACTGCTTGATATGCTAAAAATGTTGCACCAGTCGAAAATTCAGCCGGTAGCCCTCCGGGCGGTTTTCCGCCGCTGTTTCAAAATAGGTGTTCAAGAAGCAGTGCGTCTGCGGGCTCAAGTGAAACACGGCACCGGGGCCGATGGCGAAGACCTCTTCGCGGCTGTCGGAAAGGTCGTCTCCGTCTACTTGAGTGTCCGAAATCTGCTTGCTTCAGGTAGTAGCCGTTGATCCCCAGCCGCAGCCTCTTTTCCAGGACTTCGTAGGCGCTCGTGAAATTGACATGAATCGCCTGCCCGGTCTGGGTGTCGTCAGCGTCACCGAAGCCGCGGTTCGGGTCATGGTTTTCCGCATTCCACAGGTAGTGCAGCCGCCAGTAAGCCGTCCAGTTGGGGGTGAAGAAGACGGTGGCCGCCCAGTAGGGATTGAAGGAAAAGAAGTTGCTCCCGGGGTTGAGCTCCTTGTCGTCGTCGTACTTGCCGGTGGGGAAGATCATCTGCAGTTCGATCCGGTGCATGAAAACGGGCCCCTTCTTCCCCATGACGGGGTCCCACTGGAGGAACGGACCGACCAGGAGGTCTCCGAAACCGCTCCCGTTGTCTTCCATGGGGATGGGAAGGCCGAGATCCAGGTCCAGGGACACGTAGGGGATGATGACGTCCAGCCCCCATTTGCCTCCGAAAAGGACCGCTTGGTTCGACTGGTAGATGAACTGGGTGAGGCTGACCCATGTATCGAGCTTTTCGTCGGCGGCAGAGGGCAGCAGAGCGTCACCGTCTTCGTCGGTGAATTTTTCCGACCGGTAATACTAAATGTACTGGGTAAAGTAGAATCCCGGACCCGCGGGCGGACCGCCGTCCAAGAAGCTCGTAAACCCCAGGTTCAGGGCCGGAAGGTGATAGGCCAGTACAGGACCGCCACCGAGCAGGGAAAGGGACAGGAGGCACGATGCTGCGCAAAGCAAGAAGCGGCGGTACCAGGGCAAGGCCAATCGATGCATGGGTCTCCATCATTTAACGGTTTGAATTGAGTGGTTCGGATGCCGGTCGACGCCATGGCCGATCCGGACCGGATCCGATCTCCGGGAGGCAACACCCGGAAGATCCCGATCATTCTTCGCCCGCTTGCAGTCTCTCCTTGGCCGCTTCGACCAGTTCCACCAGGCTCACGACCTTGTCCTTGGGAGGTCGGTTGAAGCAGCGGTCCCACTGCTCCGGAGAAAGCCTCTCGCGAAGGAGCCGCTCCACTGGAAGGCGAGCCTGCCAGCAGACGATGATTCTGGAACAGGGCAGATCGCCACCCTCCTGGAGGCAGTAGTCCAACGATACTTCACCTCCCAACTTGGGGCACCGGATCTTCAGCCGATCCTGCATGGTTCGCTCCTCAAAAAGCCTCTTGGTCCGCAGGACATGTTGTTCCGCGGGACACGAGAGCCGGTAGGAGGAAGGGCCGCTTTCGTGAAACGGCCGCGGTTTCCGAGCCGGGCGTCCAAGTGCGCCCGGCTTCATCGGACGTGTTCACGGCTTGGGGAGCCCTTCGAGGGTCTTGAGGGCCCGCTGGATCTCTTCGTCCGGCAGTTCGTACGGTGTGAGCCGATTCGAAAGGAAGGCGTCGTAGGCCGCGAGGTCGATGATGCCGTGGCCGCTCCAGTTGAAAAGAATCACCCTTTCCTTGCCCTCTTCTTTGGCCCGCTTGGCTTCCTGCACCACGGCGGCGATGACGTGGTTGGTTTCGGGGGCGGGAATGAATCCCTCGCTTCGAGCCCACTGAACCCCCGAAGAAAACGCTTCGATCTGGTCGAGGGCGCGGGCTTCCACGAGGCCCTCCTTCACCAGGTGACTTACGATGGGAGCCATGCCGTGGTAACGGAGTCCGCCGGCGTGAATGGGCAGCGGCAGGAAATCGTGGCCCAGGGTATACATCGGAAGCAACGGGGTGGTCATGGCCGTGTCCCCGAAATCGTAGGCGAAAGGCCCTTTGGTAAGGGTCGGACACGATGTGGGCTCGGCGGCCACGATACGAACTTCTTTGCCGTAAATTTTGTCACGGACGAAGGGGACGGCGATCCCGGCGAAATTGCTGCCGCCGCCCGCACATCCCATGACCACGTCGGGATACTCGCCGATCTTTTCCATCTGCTTGTGAGCTTCCAGGCCGATGATGCTCTGGTGCAGGATCACGTAGTTGAGCACGCTGCCCAGCGAATAGCGCGCCTTTTCATCGCCCACCACATCTTCTATGGCTTCGCTGATGGCGATCCCAAGGCTTCCCGGCGAATCGGGGTTTTCGGCCAGGATTTTCCGCCCCGCCGCCGTCCGGTCGCTGGGGCTCGGAAGGCATTCCGCCCCCCACGCGGACATCATGAGCCGCCGATAGGGCTTCTGTTCAAAACTCACCCGCACCATGAAGACCCGGCACTTCAAGCCGAACATCTGGCAGGCCATGCTGAGAGCGCTTCCCCACTGGCCGGCGCCGGTTTCTGTCGAAAGTCTTTCAATGCCGAAGACTTTATTGTAATAAGCTTGAGCCACCGCCGTGTTGGGTTTGTGAGACCCCGGCGGACTCACGCCTTCGTTTTTGTAATAGATGCGTACCGGGGCATCCAGAAGCTTTTCGAAGTTCCGGGCCCTATAGAGGGGCGTCGGGCGCCACAGAAGATACTTTTCCAGTATTTCCGATGGAATATCGATCCACCGTTCGGTGGACACTTCCTGTTCGATGAGGTTCATGGGAAAGACCGGCGCCAGATCCTGCGGGCGTATGGGCTTTCCCGTTCCCGGATGAAGCGGCGGTTTCATGGGCGTGGGAAGATCCGCCTGGATGTTGTACCACTGCCTGGGTATCTCGCGGTCCTCCAGATTCACCTTCACCTGATCCATGTGGCGTCCTCCTGTCGTTTGCGGAGCCCTGGATTAAACCCTCCGACACACAAAAAAAAGAGCCGTAGGGAACGCTTCACCTCGCCCACGGCTCTCGGCCCGATCCTGTCGCGACGGAGTCTTGTGGACAGGCTCACCACATCGCCTGCCACCACCAAAAAGACTCGATCGCGCAATTGCACATCATTGGATCCATCCAACCTCAGGATATTTTTCACACTCTCCTAATACAGACGCAAAAGATCTGTCAAGCAAGAAAATGGCCCAACAGGGCCCGGATTCCCTCCCCCCCCCCCCGATTCCAGCGCCTTCCATCGCTCGGGCCGCGCCCCGGTCGGTGCGAACCCGGTACCATCCATCCACAGATGGCCTTGAAGCAGCAAGCGCATCAGCTGCGCTTCCCCTAGTTCCCAAGCTCCAGCTTGGGAACGCCCTGCCCGGGAAGCTCCAGCTTCCCTCGTACTACAGCTGAAACGCGCTGTCTTTCTAGGGAGCTCGCCAGGATCTCGAAGTGGTTTTTCCCGTCGTTCCCAAGCTCTGGCTTGGGAACGGCCTCACCGAAGCTGGAGCTTCTGCACAGTTGTGTTCCCAAGCTGGAGCTTGGGAACAAGAAGCAAAAGATCTGCACCCATCGCTCACATGCTCGGCATCACTCCCCGCCATCGACGGATATCGGATCGACTTCGAAAGCGGCGGTCTGGAGCGGTTTTAGGCGGAATCTGGATGGCAGACTCTCGACCACTTGATGCACACCGCCGAGAAGCGTAATCGCCATACGTTGGAGGCGTAAACCCTGCCGGACAAGTTCATGGCGCCTTGACAGGCAGAAACATCTTCGGGTATACATCGGACGCCACGAAGGCACCGGGAACCGCTTCCAAACGATTTGGAAAGAGAGGCCACGAAGGTCGAAACCGCTATGGAGGATTCGGCGTGGGTGGCTTTTTTGTTTGGATGAACTCCATGCGTTATCAGCCGATTGGAGCGCCGACCTGGATGCGATGTTGTACCTGCTCCCTTCCGGCTGTTTTCGTGGTGTCCGTTTGGGCCTGTAGTATCGCCCGAGCCGAGGAGGTTCGGCGGGACACCTATGGAGACGGAACGGTGGATCGCTCCTGCAACCGCAAGTGCATCCGGCACAACCGACATGATCCCTGAGCAGAACGGAGGTATTCCGTGATCGCGTTCCTCGCAAAGGGCGGCCCTTTGGTCGTCCCCATCCTGCTGTGCTCGGTGCTGGCCCTGGCGATCTTTCTCGAAAGAATGGTGCGATTTGCGATCCTTCTGAAGCGAGGCCGACACGTGGCGGAACGCGTTGCGGAGTACGTTCAAGCCAAAGACTGGGAAGGTGCCCGCCGGGCCGCCCGGGAAAGCGAGTCTCCCATGGGCCGGGTGCTGCGCCAGGGACTGGAAATGGCAGGAAAAGACTGGGAGATCGTGGAGACCGTGCTCCTCCATGGAATCGAAGCAGAGGTCCACCAGCTTTCCAGGTACCTTCAGGCTCTGGCCACCATTGGCACCATCGCCCCGCTCCTGGGGCTTCTGGGGACGGTCACTGGCATGATCAAGGCCTTCATGGCCATCGAACGGCTGGGCGGCAAAGTGGACGCTTCGGTTCTTGCGGGAGGCATCTGGGAAGCCATGCTGACGACCGCCCTGGGGCTTTCGGTGGCCCTGCCGGTCATGGTGGCCCACAGTTATCTCACGAGTCGAGTGGACCGGTACGAAGCGCGCCTTTATGATGGTGTGGTTCGGTTTTCAAAGAGTCTTGCCAAGGCTCTGGGAGAGTGATCCCCGATGTTGGTTCATCGAAAGCGGAGAGCGCGGACCGGGGTCGAGGCCCCGCTGACATCTCTCATCGATATCGTTTTTCTCCTAATCATCTATTTTCTGCTCACCACCAACTTCATGGCGGAAGACGGGATCCGGGTGCAGCTTCCCCAGGCCACGTCGCAGCCCGCCGCGGAAGAGGAGGAGCTCACGGTGGTTGTGGATTCCGACGGCACCGTGTTCCTGGGCTCCCGTTCCGTCGCGCTCCACGAACTGTTGGACGCCCTCAAGAACCGCCTTGAGACCGCTCCCGAGACGGGGATCGTTGTCAAGGCCGATCGGACGCTGGTTTTGGACCGGGTGGTCCAAGTCATGGACGTGATCAGAGCGGCCGGCGCATCACGCCTGCGTCTGGCCACCGAGAGGCCGCGGCCGTGAACAAAGCCGCCGGACGCACACAGGAGGCTGTTTTGGTGAAGGTGGATGACGGCGGACCACCGGATCGTCTCCTCTGGGCTTTCATTTTCATTTCTGTGGCGCTGCACGTTCTGATTTTATTCGCGGGACCGCACCCCTCGCCAAGCCCGCCGCTTCAGATCATCGAGCTGGAACTTGCGGCACCGGCGGAACGCAACACCTCGAACGAACCGCCACCCAAGGGCATCGCCATGAAGGCTCCGCCCGTTGCGCGACGCCTTGAATTGCCGGACGTGCAACCGGTCGAACCGGATCTTCCCGAGCCGCCGCGTCAGCCGCCTGAGCCGGTTTGTAAACCCGAAACGTCAAAACCGGTGACCATCCCCGAAGTGCGGCCTCAGCCGAAGCCCGCTCCAAAGCCCAAAGCGGTGCCAAAGCCCAAGCCGGTGCCAAAATCCAGAGTTGCGATAGCCGAACCGGCCGCCTCCGCGCCGGAACGTCCCCCGGCTGACCCAGCAGCCCCGGCGCAACCTGCGGCCGGCGCGCCGGACTCCCCCAGACCGCCAGGAGATCCGACTTCAAACCGCGCGGGCGTGCCCGACTCCCTCAAACCAGCCGGAAATCCGACTTCAAACGAGGATGGCATTCGCAGTTTTCTGGCGCAGGTTCGTCGAAGAATCGACCAGTCCAAGCAGTATCCTTTCGCGGCGAGACGCCGCCACATGGAAGGACGGGTGACGGTGCGCTTCGCCATCCGCCCCGACGGGTCGGTCGACCAGCTTGAGGTGGCCAAGAGTTCCAAAATTCCTCTTCTCGACAAAGCGGCCTTGGAGGCCGTGCGACAAGCGGCACCGTTTCCAGAGTTTCCCAAGGAACAACTGCGGCATTCTCTGGTTGTGGAAATCGGCATCGTCTTTGAGCTTTCATGAAGGGATCAAGATCTCACCGATCCGCGCCTGAGACAACGTGCTCGAAGCCCACCGCAACGGTCCGTTTTAGATCCAAAACCTTGGTAGCGTTCTAAAGTGGAGACCTTAAGCAAAAAAGGTTAACGAAGGTCAAAAAAAGCCCCCTCTTCCCCCTCCCCTTGATCCCCTCCCACAAGGGGAGGGGAAATAGAATTTCCCCTCGTTCCCAAGCTCTGGCTTGGGAACGGGCTCACCGAAGCTGGAGCTTCTGCACAGTTGTGTTCCCAAGCTGGAGCTTGGGAACAAGAAGCAAAAGATCTGCATCCAAAACCTTACGGGCCCTTGCGTATGTTGACCCTTAACGCAAACACCGCGGGCAAACCGGCCTTGCGATGCGGGAAGGCCGGCCTTCCGAGAATCGAACATCCAGTGTTCGTTAAGAAATGAGCTCCACCTGGGCCGTATCAGCCGGTGTGGAGTCCCCACCACACCACATCGAAACCCAAAGTCACGAAGACCCCATCGACGGCACGAAGCCGCGGTCGTGTGAGCCTGGTGTCCTGTTGGTCAAGGGCCGCGGCGTCGCGGAACGTAACACCTTGAGTGCGCCGCGCCGGTTTCCGAAAGGAGGTGCCGAACGATGGGTGGAATCCGGATGAAAATCTTTGTGCTGTTTATCACGGCCTGTCTGAAGCCTTCCCTGGCGGCGGTGGCGGCGGAAGACGTCCACACGTTGCAACCGGTGACTGTAGTCGCTGAAGGCATGGTCTCTCCGGAACAGAATGTTCGCACTGTGGACCTCACCACCGAACAGAAGCCCGTCGCCGGAACGGTTCCCGACGCTCTGGACAAGGCCGCCGGAATCGACATCCAACGACGCTCCGTTCTCACCCCCAAGAGCAGCCAAGTGCGGATTCGAGGTCTCGAGGAACAGCGCTCCCTCATTCTACTGGATGGTCGCCCTTTGAACGGGACAGGGGTCATGGGGGGCCAGTTCGTGGATTGGAGTCTCCTTGCCGTCGAGAATTGGCAGGCGGCTGAAATCGGGAAAGGCGCTTTCACCGCCAGGTACGGGAACACACTGGGCGGCACCATCAACCTGGTTCCCGCCTACCCGCCCATTGAACCGACCTTTTCCATCGTGGGAGGATTCAAGCGATACGACACCTATTCCGGTTCGGCGGCCGTAGCCGGGCGCCTGGGGTCCTTCGGAGCCCGCCTTGCCGCCGCATACGTCGAAACCAGCGGAAATATGAGGAACAGCGAGGCCGAGCGCAGCAATTTTTCCGGCGATTTTTACTGGTTTTGGGGTGAAGACGGCGAAGTTCGGCTCAGCGCCCGATACACCCAAGGGGATTTCAATATGCCCGTGCGCAACGACAAAGATCTTCCCGGCTACGATTCCGATTATCCCGAAAGCACGGGAAGTTATCTCATCGGACCCGGCATCGCCTTCCCTGCCGGTGACACTCACGGTGACGGAAGCTTCTACACCAAAGAACGCACGGAGCTGGATCTCAGCGTGAAAAAACTCATCGCCGGATTCGATTCGGAATGGAAGCTGTATTTCAACAACGAAGATCGGACGGACCGGATCGATTCCTACAATCAAGACGTGAAAGTCCTGGAACGAGAGGCGACGCCGGATCGCAGCTGGGGCTGGCTGGCTCATTTCAGCAAACCGCTGGGTGATCATCGGTTGGGATTCGGTGCGGACGCCAATTACCAGGGATACGGCGGCGCGGAAAACACCTTCGTCTTGAGCGGCTATTTTCCCAAGCCGCCCATGGACGGAAGCGACGAATGGGACGCCACCCGTTATCACGGGGCCTTTGTGGACGATACCTGGACGATTCGCTCTTGGTTGAGCCTATACGCCGGCCTCCGCTACGAAGACTATTTCGGAGACCGGAGCGTGGACCAAGTGGTGGGTTACAACGCTCAAGGCAAGCCCACCGGGTTCGAAACGACCCGAGCCCGTTTCGATGAAAACACCCTTCTGCCCAAATTCGGGGTCACCCTCAAGCCTCTGGAGCATCTCACCGTCTTCGGCCACGCAGCGCGTGCCACGAGATTTCCCGACAATCCGGCTTTTTCTTGGTATTTCGGAGGCTACCGGCCCGAAGTCGATCCCAATTCGGGGGTCGTCCGCAAAAACCTTACCTTCGAGGACGCCCTTCAGTACGAAGCCGGCCTCCATTACGCGGGAATACCTCGAACGGCCCTCACGCTCACCTGGTACCGTTACCGCGTCGACGACTACATCCGCTGGATCTTCGGCTACGCTCCCAGCCGCGTGGTCTACAACGTGGATCGCGTGGACCTCCAAGGAGTGGAACTGGAGGCTCAAACGCGGATCGGCGGGCCCGTAACCGCCTTTGGAAACGTAGCCTGGCAGGACACGAAAAAAGAAGGCGATGTTCTGGACGCTTCCAACCACCTCACCGATGAACTTTCCGAACTCCCCAAATGGAAGGTCAACCTGGGAATCAAGGCCGAATGGGCCCAGGGCTTTCTAGCCAAGGCGACCCTCCGGTGGGTGGACGACCGCGAGGTTCCATATTTGGGAACGCCCGGAGCCCCATTCGCCGGATCCAGTTCACCGGAGGGCGCGCCGCTCGGAAGCAATGTCACCCTGCAAAAAATGGACGCCTTTGCGGTGGTGGACCTCCTGTTGCGGGTCCCCGTGCTCAAAGGGCACGTCCAGGGCTTTGTGACCGCCGGCGTGGAAAACCTTTTCGACGAATCCTACGAAGAAGAGTTGGACTTCCCTGCTCCCGGCCAAACCTTCTTCGCGGCCGTCGAACTGAAGTTCTGAGCGAAGCGTGTGGCCGCGGCCTCGGCAACGCCTTGAATAGTCAGGATACCTGCCAGGTTAGAGCTTGTCCAAAAACAAGCTCCTGAAAAAGACGGGCACTGAGTTTCCTTGTTCCTGGAGGAGCGCCCTTGGCCGCAATCGGGGTCGCCGGCTAGCCGGCTCTTACAGGGGATAGGCCCGGTGTTCTGTTATCGGTAGGAGCGGGCTTGCCCGCGAGAGGAGGGGCCCGTGCCCGCGACACGCAACCCCCGACTTTGACGGGACCCTGCCGGCGGACCGCCGGCAACACCTGCGCCGGCATGCGCCCCGGATTTTTTCCGCCACCCGGGAAGCGGTCCAGGCCGGACGGACCGACCTGGATTTTTTCCGCCTGGATCCGTCCGCCTTCCGGGCCTGCCCGTCGGATTCCATTGACGATGCCGTCATGGAAAAAACCGATCGGGCCGCCACGCTGATGCTCGACGCTGGCTGGGACGACGTGGGCTCGTGGGAGGCGTTGTGGCAGGTGGGCGACAAGGACGAGGACCGCAACATCCTCAAGGGCGACGTCCTGGTGCACGAGGTCAGCGATTCCTACATCAACGCCACCAGCCGCCTGGTGGCCGCCGTGGGGCTCCAGGGACACGTGGTGGTGGAAACCGCCGATGCGGTGATGATTTCTCCGCGCCACTGCACCCAGGAGGTGAAAAGGCTGGTGGAAATTCTCAAGGCGAAGGGGCGCGCCGAGGCGGATGTCCATCGCCGTCGCTACCGGCCCTGGGGGGTACTGGAAGTGATCGCCCTGGCCCCTCGCTTCCAGGTCAATCGACTGACCCTGCGGCCCGGCGCCAGCATCTCGCTCCAGAAGCACCACCGTCGCTCGGAGCACTGGATCGTCGTCCAGGGCACCGCCCGAGTGACCCGCGATGATCGGCAACTGACGGTGGGCACCGACGAATCGGTGTTCATCCCGGCGGGAGTGGTCCACCGCATTCAGAACCCGGAAAAAATCTCCCTGGAGGTCATCGAAGTCCAGACCGGAGACGACCTCGGCGACGGGGATACCATTCGCCTGGAGGCGCCCTTAATCCCTTGACACCTTTGAGCGACGCGAGTGCCCTCTTGCATGATCGCCGTCCGGGGACCGGCCGGCGATTCGGGCCTTCCCGGCTGCTCGCCGGTTGAAGTGCAATACCCTGCCATTCGTCGCTTCCCTGTCAATCCGACGGTGAGCCCACCGCAGTTCACAGGTCGCGACACAACCTTATTTTTTCGGCAACAGGGAATGCGGCGGCGGGCGCCGGTATGCCGCAAGACGGTCCGTGGGGCAGTAAGGGTTCATCAAACCTCTCGATGGGCATCGGTGGGCGCCGGCTGCAATGCCCACCGGTTCAAGGCCTCGATCAAAATTTCGGGGGACTGGATGCCAATGAATCGTTCCCGCTCGATGGCTTGAAAAAAAATGATCAATGTCGGGATGCTGTGAATATTCAGGCGGGTCGCCAGTCCGCGGTTGCCGTCGATATCCACCATACAGACCCGGGCCCGGCCCCTCACTTGCCGCGCCACTTGTTCGGTGACGGGCTGTTGTCTTCGGCACGGCAGGCACCAGGCGGCACCGAAATCGATCAGCACCGGCACATCGGTGCCCTCGATGGTCTTCCGCACCGCGTCGCCCGCCAGTTGAAGCACCCGGTTGGACATGGTTCCTCGGGGGCCCGGAGCTAGAGTTTCGCCAGGGCGTCTTTGGCCGCGAAGGTGTAAATGATGATGGCATCGCGTTCTTCCATTTCGATCGATGCTCCTCTTTCGGGTTTCGTGGCAGAGGCCGGCAAGGGCCGGGAAACGAACCCGACCTTGCGCGGCTTCAGTCCATCCTCGTGAAAAATGCCTTTCTTTCGCCCTGGCCGCTGTTCAATCCTCACCGTGGAGCTTGCGTGCCTGATCGGCGAGCAGCGACAGGAAGCGGTCGAAGGTCACCGAGTAGGCAACCATGGGGATGCCCATCCAGTCGCAGTATTCGAGAAACTCCTCCGGTTTTTCAGTCATATACCGGTCGAGGTAGCCGATGGCGTCCAGGACGATGGCGCCGCCGGTGTGGCGGGGGAAATTCTCGTTGGCCAGTCCCTTGTCCCACCCCTTGAACACCAGCTTGCGAAATTTCACCCATCCCGGCGTCATCCACCAGACCGGCTCGCCGCCGGCCACCTCCCGGGCGATGGCGGTCCGCTCGGCCTCGCTGGCGAGCATGTCCATGCAGTGGGTGGCGTTGATACGGGCCACCCCGGCCCCCTGTTCGGCGATGATGGTGCGCATTTGGCGGGTGGGCTCGTCGGCGTTGACGTAGCAGAACTTCCCCCCGTAGACCACGAGGACCTTGTCGGTCCTCTCCTTGGCCTTCTGGATCTGGCGCACCAGTTGGCGTTCGAGCTCGTGGATGTCCTGGTGCAGTCCCGGCGTGGTGTAGAGAATCTGGGCCGGATCGATGAGGCCTTCCTGCTGCAGGTGGTTCAGCTCCAGGCTCAACGTGCCGCAGGAGACGATGGAAATGTCGGCGAACGATATCTCGGCCATGATCAACCTCCTAGTATTTCAGCGCGGTGTCGTAGCCGGCATGCACCGCAGCGTAGATGTCCATCACCTCGGCGGCATCGCCGATGACCTCCACCGCGGGCACGGTCTGGCGCAACTCGGCCTCCGGCCCCGGGGCCGGCCGCATGCCCGACGCGAGAATGACGGTTTGAAACGGCTTCAGGACCTTGGGCTGGTCGTCCTGGAGCACTTCCACGCCATCCGCCCGGAACTGCTTGACGGCGGTATGGGGCATCATGGTCACGTTGGAAAGTTTGCCCAGCCGCATCAGCATGAGACTCTTGGTGATGACTTCCATCATGGAACCGATGGGGTCGGTGCGTTTCGTGGCCACCACCTCGAAGCCGGCGGCCCCGAGTTTTTCGGCGATTTCCAGGCCGGTGCGGCCGGCGCCGATCACCAGGACCCGCGGCCCCCGCACTTCCTTAATGCCGGCGAAATACTCGATGGACGTCATCCGGTACTGGTCCTCCAGGTCCTCGATGGCCGGGATGTTCTGAACCGCTCCGGTGGCCCACACCAGAAGGTCGGGCGTCCGTTCACGGACGAGGTCGAGGTCCACTGCGCGGCCGGTCAACACCTCTTCGGCGTGGGCGCGGACCTGCCGTTTCAGGTTCTCGAGGCCGTCGTGCATGGTCTTTTTGCCCGGCGCTTGCCAGGCAAGGTTGAACTGTCCCCCCAGGCGATCTGCCTTTTCGGCCAACGTCACGCGATGGCCCCGGAGGTAGCCGTGGCCGGCCTGGACCTCGATCAGATCGAAACCGGCCGCCGCGGCCCGCTGGGCCGCCACCCGGTAGCCCTCGACGATGGCGTCGATCTGGTCCTCGGTCAACACTTCAGCCGGCACACCGACGCTGGCGCAGGTGAAGGCCGACGGGGCCCGGGGCGGCGTCCCGCTCGCCTTGGGATTGGCGGCCGCACCGCCATGGTTGAGATGCAGGCAGGCCAGCCGGTCCTCCTGGTGAATCGCCGCGACGATTTTCGTCAGCTCGGCGACGCTGTCGTCCAGGTGCACGCAGAGCTGCCTGGGATGTTCCCGGCCGTCGGCGGTGACCGCCATCGGTTCGAGGATCACGATGGCCGGGCCTTGGTGGGCGATCTGGCGATACAAGGTCACCTGGCGATCGGTGACCTGGCCCCGGGGGGTCCCGGAAGCGGTCTTGATGGGCGGAAAGACGAACCGGTTCGCCAAGGTCAACGGGCCGAGGGTCATGGGAGTGAACAGGTCTTGCATCGGTTGCCTCCATCGTGTGGGATGACGCCTTGAAACAGACGGCGGTTTCAGGCGGTGATCAATCGCCCTTGAAGCCTTCACACAATTTGTGCCAGTTTGTCCGTTGAACCCCGCAATTTCGCCAAACGGCTCACCAACTGATCGAAATCCGTCAAAATCAAACGATTTCAAGCTTCGCCGGCACCCGTGCTTGACAGGGATCGGGACGTTACCTATGATGACGCAGTAACGTAAAGTAACGTTTCAAGCCAACAGGGTAACGCGCTGGAGACGCCCATGCCTGAAAAAATCCACGCCCTGTGGAACACCCGCTTTCTCACCCAGATCATCGAATCGATGGCCGACGGGGTCTTCACTCTGGACACCGACGGCCGCATCACCTCCTGGAATCCGGCCATGGAGCGCATCTGCGGCTACACGGCCGCCGAAGCGTTGGGGCAAACCTGCCGCATCCTGGGTTGCAGCCGCTGCTTCGGCCGGGACTGCCCGGTGGACCACAACGCCTGCGGCCTGCTGCGCGAGGGCCGGGCCGAGGACAACGAGTGCCTTCTCCAGCACCGCGACGGGCACGGCGTGCCGGTGATCAAGAACGCCCGTGCGGTGCTGGACGACGCGGGAAAAATTATCGGCGCGGTGGAAACCGTCACCGACCTCACCGAGCTCAAGAAAGCCCGCCAGGCGGCCGATGCCGCCCTCCAGCGGCTCGAGGAGCGTTTCCGTTTCGCCAACATCATCGGCAAGAGCAAAGGCATGCAGGACGTCTTCGACGCCATCCGGGCCGCCGCCGCCAGCCGGGCCACGGTCCTGATCCACGGCGAAAGCGGCACGGGCAAGGAGCTGGTGGCCGCGGCGATCCACTACAACAGCGACGTGGCGGCCCAACCGCTGGTGACGGTCAACTGCAGCGCCCTGTCGGAAACCCTCCTGGAAAGCGAGCTCTTCGGCCACACCCGCGGGGCCTTCACCGGAGCCCACCGCGACCGGATCGGACGCTTCGAGGAAGCCGACGGGGGGACGATCTTTCTGGACGAGATCGGCGAGCTCAGCCCCTTCATCCAGGTCAAGCTGCTGCGGGTGCTCCAGGAACGGGAGATCGAGCGCGTGGGCGATTCGCGGCGCCGCAGAATCGACATCCGGGTCATCGCCGCCACCCACCGCGACCTCTACGCCCTGGTGCGGCAGGGCACCTTCCGCGAGGACCTCTACTACCGGCTCAAGGTCTTTCCCCTCTGGCTCCCCCCCTTGCGCGAGCGGCGCGAGGATATTCCCCTGCTCGTCAACCACTTCATCGGCCGCCAGAACCAAACCACGGGCAAGCGGATCCGCGGCGTCACCCAGGCGGCCATGCGCCATCTGCTCGACTACCCCTGGCCGGGCAATGTGCGGGAGCTGGAGAACGCCATCGAACACGCCTTCGTCATCTGCCGCCACGAGGAAATCGACACCCGTGACCTGCCGACGGAAATCCGCCCGGGCCACCGGCTGCCGCCTCTTTCGGCGACGGCGGGGCCGCCGCACCACTACCGCGCCGCCCGGGATTTGACCCGCGAACGCCTGGTGGAGCTGCTTCATGCCAGCGGCTGGAACAAGGCCGAGGCGGCCCGGCGCCTGGGCATCAGCCGCACGGCGGTGTGGAAGTACATGAAGAAATGGGAGATTCCACTGCGGGGAGAAGACTGAACATTGGAAGGATGAGGGGTCCGGGCGAATCATCGGCAACGGTTGCGTTGCCGCGCCCTAGCGCATGCCGCCGCTTCCGGTGCCCAGATCGTGCACCGTCAGCCGCGAGGGCGCCAGGCGGTCGGCCGCCAGGTCCACCAGATGGCGGTGGTGGGTGAAGAAGACATGGCCCCGGAAAGATCCACCGGCAGGTGGGCCCACCGGAGGACGTCCAGCGGCACGTGGCGGATCTCCGGCGCCGCCCCTTCCGTCACCGTTAACAGCACGCCCCCCTTTGGCCCGGTTTCGCGGATGTGGCGTCCCTGGATGCATCCCGGAAAAACCACCGCCGGATCACGGGAGACGATCTCGAACTGGTGCACATGCCCCGTTTCGGCCAATGCCTAAGCTGTTTTCGCGGGCATGGCCCGCGACCCGTTAAACCGGCCATGCCGCGTTGACCTGGGTCGCCGGCAAGCCGGCTCCTACAGGGCATGAGTCGCTCCTTAAGTGCCGTTCGCGAACCGCCCCCTACGCGAAAAAACGGACAGTCAATCCCAAAAGAGTGAAGGGTATTCTCAGACAGCCTCTTATCGGCGGCGCAGTCCTCGCCGCAACACCTTCGAGACACCGCGATAGCGGCGCGCGGTTTGGGCGGCGACGTCATTTGGCTTTGCGACTTCGGCTCAAGAACCGGGCAGGCAGGGATCGACGGCAAATCTGCCCTACGGAACTTGTACTGACATGCTTTGGCAGAGAAATTTATGGTTAGTTTTCGTTTGACAGGTTACATGACATGAGCGATTTGTGAGAAGAAGATCACGTGGTGGAGGCATCCTCGGCCGGTTAGGGCGTTTGTGTTTCGTTTTTGACAAAGGAGGAAAACGATGACGCGACGAGAAGGCAAGGGTGCGGCTGCGTATCGGCTTGGAATTCTTTGGGCTGTGCTTTTCCTCTGTTGGGTTGCGGGCGGCCGGGTCGACGCAGCCGAAACCCCTTCACCGTGTCTCCGGTCCTTTTTCACGAAAAGCCTTCATTTCACAGGTGAAGGTATGCGGTACTGGTACGAAGAAGCCGGGGGCTTCATGCAGATCACCGGCATTCCCTATCGAGACCTGGACTGCAAAAACTGCCACGTGGAAAGCTGCGATCAATGCCACGCCAAAAAACGGGGCGAAAAACTCGCCTTTTCCGAATCCAAGGCCAAGGACATGAACACGTGCCTTCCCTGTCACAGCCGTGAAGGACTCACTTTCCGCTTCGACAGCGAAAGAGACAAGCTGGATGTTCATGTCTCTTCCGGTATGGTCTGCGCCGATTGCCATTACGGAAGCGATGTCCACGGCGACGGGCGCCCCAGAACTTCCATGAGGGATCCCAAGGCCGTCCGGGCCACGTGCGGCGAATGCCACATCGATCAGGAAAGGGACGCACCCTATTTCGACGATCAGTCTGTGAGTCACACCGTTCACCAGGGGAAGCTGGATTGCGCGGCCTGCCATGTCCAGGACACCATGGCGTGCTTGAACTGCCACTTCGATACCTTCCTTAAAACCGGCGAACGGGCCGGCAATTTCATCCCGGTCAAAGACTGGGTGATCCTTATGAATTGCGAGGGTCGCGTCACCTCGGCAAGCGCCATGACGCTGGTCCATGAGGGCCGGAAGTTCGTCGCTTATGCCCCTTATTTTACGCATTCGATTACTCCTGCCGGACGAAGCTGCGAACAGTGCCATAACAACGAGTCCGTGAGGAAGATGCTCGCCGGCGAAACGATTCAAGTGCTGGATTTCAAAGACGGCCACGCGGCGTCATGGAAAGGCGTCATACCGCTTATCGAAAACCGACTCCAATGGGTTTTCTTGGACAAGAAAGACGACGGATGGGAACCCATAAAGGGCGGCGAGGCACCGCTCGTTCAGTATGTGGCCTATGGTTCGCCGCTCACCGATGAGCAGCTCAGAAAGCTCGCCGTGAAGCAAGCGAAAGACGCCATCCAGCCCTAGCCGGCGGCCGCGCGACGGGGACAGGCTGTGGCGGGGTGCGTCTTCCCGGTCTCCATCCTTCCCGTATCCCTAAGAACGCGCAGCTTAAGAATTCCAGGAGGAGACTTTGCTGGAAACACTTTCGGGTCCCGGGAGGCACGTGAAGGTTCACGGACCCACATCAAGCGACGGCGTTCCCGCAAAACACGAAGGTTCATGGTCCTACAACTCAGTGGAAGGAGGTAGTGACAATGCGTGATGATTTGAAGGTGCTTGTGATCGGTGGTGTAGCGTGCGGGCCGAAGGCCGCTTCGAGGCTCAAGCGGCTCATGCCCCATGCGGATGTGACGCTCATCGAACGCGATGATGTGGTTTCTTATGGAGCCTGTGGCCTTCCCTATTATGTCGAAGGGGTCTTTTCCGACGTGGCCATGCTCACCGAAACTCCGGTGCGCGTCCCGAGAACGCCTGTATTCTTTGAGACCGTGAAGGGTATCCGGGTTCTCACTCGCACGGAAGCGGTGGCCATCGACCGTAATCGGAAGATCGTACGGGTCCGGGAAGGGAACACGGGCACGGAAAGCGAACTCGCTTACGATAAGCTGGTTCTGGCCACCGGTGCCCGCCCCTTCATCCCGCCTGTAGAGGGCGTAGACCTGGAACACGTTTGGACCATCCGGCGACTTGAAGACGCCGTGACTCTGACAGAGGCCATCGAAAAGAAAGGCCTCAAAAAGGCTGTCCTGGTGGGAGCCGGATACATCGGCATAGAAATGGCCGAGGCTTTGGTCGAACGCGGGCTCGAGGTGACCTTGGTGGACATGTTCGACCAGGTGATGCCCCAGTTCCTCGATCGCGATATGGCCCTGCTCGTGGAAAAGCATCTCCAACCCAACGGGGTCAAACTGGTGCTCGGCGAAAAGGTCACCGCCCTCGAGGGTGATCACGGCGTTCTCCGCAGGGTGCGGACGGAGAAGCAGACGTTGGAGGCGGATTTGGCGATTATCGCGGTAGGGGTTCGACCCAACGACAGTTTGGCTCGAGACGCCAAAATCCAGTGCGCACCACAAGGCGGTATCGTCATCAACAGCTATTGCCAGACAAGCGACCCCGACATCTACGCGGGCGGTGACTGCGTGGTGAATCAATACGTCCATCCCATTATCGGAACCCCTCTCTTCATCCCCTTGGGATCCACCGCCAACAAGCACGGCCGAGTCATCGCCAACCATATTGCGGGCCTACCGTCCCCCTTCCCCGGCGTAACCTCTACCGGCATTTGCCGCATTTTCGATATCACCGTCGGCCGAACAGGCCTTACCGAAAAACTGGCCCAGGAGCTGAACCTGGACGTAGAAACGGTCATCTGGTCCGGACCCGACCGACCACACTACATTCCGGAACAGCGCCCCATGGTCATAAAGATGATCGCCTGCAAGCGGTACCGGAAGCTTCTGGGGCTCCAGGTGGTCGGGCCCGGAGACGGTGCGAAACGACTGGATGTCGCGGCGACCGCCATCTTTTTCGGCGCCACATTGGACCAGATCGGAGGCATCGATCTGGCATATGCGCCCCCTTACGGGCCCCCGATCGACCCGATCGCCACCACCGCCCACGTCCTTCTGAACAAGATGAACGGCCTGGCCCACGGGATCTCGCCCCTGGAAGCCAAGCGGATCATGGACGACGGCGCGGATGTCGTACTGCTCGATGTGCGCACTCCCGACGAATTCCGGGAAACGCGGCTGGAAGACCCGCGGGTGGTTCACATCCCCTTGGGGGCGCTCCGGAAGCGTTTGCAGGAACTCCCGAAAGACAAGGAAATTCTGGCCTTCTGCAAAGTGAGCATGCGAGGTTACGAAGCGCAGCGGATTCTCAACGCGGCGGGCTACGACCGCGTCCGCTTCATTGAAGGCGGGCTGCTCGCGTGGCCTTTCGCCTGAAGCAAAGAGGCGCTCTCACCCCGGGTCGGAGCGAACTTCCGCGAAGGCTCTTTCGCGGAAGCGCTCCGAACCGGCTTTGTTGCGTCGGTATCGCCCTCGCCACAGAGAGGGCGCGGCAAACCGCACTCCCCAAACCTTGTCCCGCCGAAACGCCCCCTCGGGAACCAGCCTTTACCGTCCGAGACAAGACAAAAAACCAACGAACGAAGGGACGCGGTCTAAGTTTTCAGGTGCGTCGATTCCGCTGGCCTATCGGGAAAGACGACGGATCGGCGAATGTCAACCCCGTATTTCCGCATTCGGTTGAGCACGGTATTCCGGTTGACTCCGAGCAGTCTGGCAGCACGGGTCTTGTTGCCGCCGGCACGTTGAAGCGCTTCGAGCAACGCTTGTTTTTCCGGAAGTTCCGAGCAAGAGATCGATCTCTTGGGCGGCCTCACCAATGTTCCCTCTCCGCCTTGAACCCAGCTGGGCAGATGCTCCGGCCGGACCACTCCAGACCGAGCCGTCACGGCGGCGTATTCAAGGGCATTTTGAAGTTCCCTCACGTTCCCCGGCCAATCGTAGCTCAGGCACACATCCAAGGCTTCCTCGCTCAAGCCGAACAGCGCCTCGCCCGTTCGAAGATGCCGTTCCCGCAAAAAATGGTCGATCAGCAGCGGGATGTCCTCACGACGGTCGCGAAGCGCCGGGACGTAAAGCGGGATGACCCTGATTCGAAAATAGAAGTCTTCTCTGAAGCGTTTGGCCTTCACGAGCGATTCGAGCGGCTGGTGGGTGGCGGAAATGATCCGCACGTCCGCCGATCGCGATCGAAGCTCACCGACCCGTTCGAAACGCTTGCTTTCGATCACCCGCAGAAGTTTTACCTGGACTGAAACAGGAACATCTCCGATTTCGTCCAGGAAAAGATCGCCGCCGTCGGCCGCTTCGAAGCGACCGGGACGGTCGCGGTAAGCGCCGGTGAAGGCACCCTTGGCGTGCCCGAACAACTCACTTTCCAAAATGGCTTCGTTGAGCGCGGCGCAATTGAGTTCGAGGAAGGGTCCGTCTTTACGGTGACTGCGCTGGTGAATGGCTCGAGCCACCAACTCCTTACCGCTCCCACTTTCACCCTGGATCAAGACGGGGGCATCGCTGCGGGCGACGTTTTCGATTGCCTCGAAAAGCGAACGCATCACGGCGCTTTTTCCGACCATCCCGCAGTAAGTATCGCCGGCGTTGCTGAGCCGGGGCACTTCGCTGGCGCGCTGGTCGAGCTTGTCCAGTTTGGAAAGGTCGATGACGGATTCTACGGCGCCCAAGATTTCACCCTTCCCATCTTTGAGGATAACGGCGTTTTTCAGGACAGGGACCCGGGAGCCGTCCTTTTTTCGGATGGTCGCCCGCTTCATGCTGAATCGTCCTTCGGAAAAGAGCACACACCATCCGTCACCGTCGTGCTTGCGCGACCAATAGCAGACATCGCAGTCCAAGACGGTACACGGAGAACCCACCAATTCCGACCGCGAATACCCCGAAAGCCGCTCGGTCGCCCGGTTCACCCGCTGAATGACTCCGTCGCGGCCGATCACCAGCAGCCCATTGTTCATGGTTTCCGTGATCAGTTCAAAAAACGAACTCCAATCCCGAGCTTCCACCGCAAACCTCCCCCCCGTTGTGCACTTGCCTACGCACCTGCCTATTCAAGGTCCATCCATCCAATAGGCCGCTCACCCTGTCAAGTTAGAAAACTTAACGCTGGCCCCTCGCATGCACACGTGGTTGTTGGCATGGTTGTTGCTTCGCCGATTCCATGAATGGTTAAGGATAAAGTCAACTTCACGGACTAACGGAGGTCGTCCATGCAGTGCCGTCTTCTAAAGCTTGTCTTACTTTTTGCTGTAATATGTTTACCGGTTCCTGTTAAGGCCATACAGCTCGAAATGCATGGCGACATGAATCATCGTTTTCAGCTGTATACCAATCAGAATGCGTTTTTCGTTGCTGAGCACAAAGGCCGAATCAGCGATAAAGATCTTGAAGATACTTTTGGGGAAATAAAATATCGGTTCTGGTTTGAAGGAACGTCAGATGATGAAAATGTTAAGGCCGTGTATGCATGGGAAGTGGGCGGACTTCGCTTTGGAGAAAGAGATAAAGGCGGGGGATATTCGGGAGACGGGGTTAATCTTGAAACAAGATGGGGCTATATTGATTTCAGGCTGCCAGGATTAGATACATATGGTTTTGACACAAGAACAAGGATAGGCTTACAACCGGTTGACGTCAATTATTGGTTATGGAACGAAACCGCAATGGGAGTATTGTTTAACGGTTCACATAACGCTTTTGATTATCACCTAGGTTGGATCAGAGGGTACGAGGTAAATGTTATAAGGGATGATGACGAAGGCCTTAGGGATGAAGATGCTTTTTATGGAAAAGTGTACTATAATTTCGGTGACGGCAATAAGGCGGGGTTTTTTGTTTTATACCAAACGAGCGATGCCGACCGTGACGCGGAATTAAATGATGAGATAACCTCACAACTTTGGGAAGTAAAATACTTTCAGGATAATGCAGATTTAAATGTTGCAACATTGGGTTTAGATGGTAAATATAAGTTTGGCAATTTTTTTACCAACTGGGATTTAATGTATCAGACCGGTAAGATAAAGGACGCAAATTTTGTGGATGGTTTTACAAATGCGGTGAATGATGAATACCGTTTTGGCGGGCGTTCTGGAAATTTCGATGTCAGTGCCTATTTCATGCACTTTGACTTAGGATATAATCTTCGCGACGTAAAGGTTACCTATAGATTCTGGTATGCTTCCGGTGATGACGATCCCAATGATGACGATTTCAATGGCTTTTTGGCAACCGATGTCGATATTTTTGATAGCATCGTTTTGTTTGAAGGGGGTTATACAGATGATGATTACTTTACTGAAAGGCCTTACATCATGGATAAAGGCTTTATAATGAACAAGCTTTCCCTGGATTATCAAGCAACAGAAAAATTAAAGACTGGTTTGGCTGGGATGTATATGATGACTGCTGAAGACTTAGAATATGAAAATCATAAATCAGATGAGATTGGTTTTGAAATTGATGGGTACACTGAGTATGAAATCTACAAGGGTCTGAAAATTGCGCTAAATGCAGGTTATTTAATAGGAGGGGATGCTTTAGATATGTTTGAAGAGGACCCCGACGGAGAATCGGATGAAAATATTTTCAGAACTACGATGAGAGTGCGTTATGCTTTCTAGTAATGAATATAAAACCAGCAATTCCCGGAGCTGAGATGGTCCCTGGGTGAAAAGCGGCCTTAAAAAGAGATTCTCAGAGCGGCTCCGGAATTGCTGGTATAAAACAACGGGTGAATGATTATGCATAGGTGGAAGATTATCTGTTTGCTTTGCATAGTGTATCATGTATTAATGGTCCATAGCTCATATGCTTATGATGTCTGCGAAGACATAGTCTGCGATTTTAAGCAGGTCTCCGCATATATTGTAGGTAAGGAGGGTGATTACCTTATCATTGATGTCGGGATAGATAATAACATAAACGTTGGCGACATCTTTTCATTGGTAGATAAGAAGACGATTATCCACCCGAAAACGAATCAAGAGATGACATATAGTGTCGTCGTTTCACACTTAAAGGTTATTGGAATCAAGGACAATTATTCTCTTGCCGAATCGCTGGGCGATAATTTGAACCAAGCAGCAATAGGGAGTGAAGTTGTCCGATATGAGCATGTTCCATCCACCTTTTTTGATCTCACAGGAAAAAGCAAACATATCTATCTTTATCTAAAAGAACATCTCCCTTTCTTAAAGTGGGAAGGCTATCAATATATTGAGGATGCCGACAATAGCGTACTCACAAAAGTATGTGACAAAAGTACAGTTTGTCTGGCATTTATCGCCTATGATGATAAAATTGAAGTATATGGTGGAGATAATGACCTGATAAATATTTATAGCGATGCCAATGGGTCGCCCAAGGCGGCCGGTGATTTAAATAAAGCGAGTACAGTTGATGCAAAAGATAGCGAAGCTATTCTAGGGAACGCTGTTACCTATGAGAAATTAAGACGTATTGACAGTTTTCCCTTTTATACAAAGATGGCAGATTTTTTAAAGATTAATGGAGATCTCTATTTAGCAGCCATAAATGACAAACGCATTCGAGTAATCAATGTGAATGATCGTGATGCATTAAATATTGAGGTTGATGTCCCGGATAACAACGAAGGCCTCACAGTCCAGTGGCTACAAGTAGAGGAGAACGATAATCTTTATATTATAATCAATACCTGGTCAAGGCTGCACAACAGGATCGTAAGTTATCTTTCAAGAATAAATGGAGACAAACTAAGTATCCTAGATAGTTCACATTCTATAATGGGTGTCTTTGATGACAACAGCGATGGCAGGAGAACATTTATATTGGGACAAGAATATGATCCAGAGGAATTCTATGGCAAACGCATTAGAAAATATAATATTAACAGCGACGGACTCCATCAAGGTGAATATATATATGAGTTTCCAACCAAATTTACGGTGTTAGGTAGTGCGATCTCTGATGTTACCGGTGACGGTGTAAATGAGAACATATTTATTCGTAACAACATACTATATATTTATAGCGGAAATGAGCTTATTTATACTTCCTCTAAGGTGATAGGCAACAATGCATCTATGCTCACATATGAAATAAATCCAAAATCACCCTATGTTAGGCAAAATACTGTTAGTATAGAGCTACCTCCTGTAACAGAAGATGTTGATGCGGATGGAACTTCGGAACTTTTAGTAATAGCAAGTAAAAGAAATGAGCTTGGCTCAGTTGTAGGTATTAGTGAGATTGAGAACAATTGGATGGTGTCGTTTAAATATAAAGATAATCAGTTCGTAAAAGGATCAATAGAACGAGTAATTGACGAGCATATAAAGGGCTTTACAATAGTCGACAATAACATAGTTGCTGTGGTTTCAACAAAAAAGGGCTTGTTAGAAGATGTAAAGGAGACAACAGATATAGTTGATTTTGGTCTTTAGCCAGTGCTAGGTGATCTGATCACAGGCTCGGGCTTGCTACGCCAGACGGGTGGCCCAGTCGAGGTCGGTGTGTTGCTCTCTGAAATAGGAATCGAAGGCCTGCACAAGGAGCAATAGAGTCGACATCTTGTACAGGCGGCAGGTTTGCCGCTCCGACAAGATGCGCTACGCTGTCTATTGGCATCAGCCGGTGGGTTCAGTCAAACTTCAAGAACGGGCTCCCAGTTGCGGATGTTGCCACTCCAGCGTTCCGGATGCCGGGCCTTGGCCTCTTCGTACACGCGCCGCTGAGCGGCCAGGATGTCGTGGTCTTCACCGCCGTGCCGCCGGCAAGGAGGGACAAAACGGATGGCGCTGTGCTGGTGATCATGATTCTACCAGCGCACAAATTCAAGTACCCAACGCCGGGCCTCTTCGAGGCTCTCAAACCCGCGGCACGGATAGTCCCGCCGCTATTCGACCGTCCTGAACAGGGCATCCGAATAGGGATTGGCGTCACTGACGTGCGGGCGGCCGTAAGAGGTGGTGACCCCCAATGCTTCCAGTTTCGCCCGCAGGGTGAAGCTTTTCTGTGGCGCGCCGTTGTCTTGGTGAAGTACCGGCGGCGACGCGGTGCAGCCTTTAGACAAAATCGCTTTATGGACCAAAATGCCGGCATTGAAGCCAGACTCCTCAGCGTGGACCTACCCCAGCCGACAATTTTTCGGCTGAAGACATCTATGATCATGTACAGGTAGAAGAATATTCCGCTGACAAGTGTAGGCAAATACGTAATGTCCCACGACCACACCTGGTTCGGCCCCGTGGCACAGTAGCCTTTAGGAGGCGTGCTCGCCTGCGGTTTCCGGCTGCGGCCCCGGTGATGTTGCTCGTCAGCCTCGCGCAAAAGCAGCTAGAAGCTCGACTCTGAGGCTATCTAAACGCCCTGATCGGCCAATTTGGGCACGATCTGCCCCGGAGGAAGGCCGGCATATCGAGGATTATGGCAAGCGCTCAAAACGGTCTTTCGCTCCTCCGACGACAGCTTGTTTGCTGGAGCCGGCCGTGGCACCTCAGGTCGCAGGTCGGTTCTCACCTAGCCGTCTCTGGTCCAGCGCTGATAGGTACGCGCGGTTATCCCCAGCTCCCGGCACGCCGGCTCCAGCCGCGCACCGATCTTACGGGCCTCTTCGATCAGCTCGACAGCTCGACGGCGATCCGGGGCGCTGATCATTCGCCCTCGGGCTCCCCCCAGATCGCCTCGGCTTTTTTTCGAAGCACCATCAGTGCCGCCGCTTCGGCCAGTGCCTTCTCCTTGCGGTGCAGCTCGCGTTCGAGCCGGCGGATGCGCTTGCGATCGGCCTTCTGTTCGCTTTTTAGCCGGCGGTTCACTTCGCGGTCCCAGTCGTTGGCCGTCTCGCAGGCCCTGCGCCACCGGGCCAACTGCTCGGGATACAGCCCCTTCCGGCGACAGTAGTCGGCCAGCTCGGCCTCGTTCATGCCGGCACTCTCGGCAACGGTATTGAACTTCTCCTGCGCGCTCCACCCCTCGGGCCCCCTATCCGAGTCGGGCAGCAACAGGCCCCGCTCGCGCGCCTGCCGGCGCCAGAGGTACAGAGTCGCGTCGCTGATGCCTTCCTCCCTGGCCGGCTCGATGATCGACCGGTTGTGCGGCGGCATCATCTTTTTCAGAACAGCTTCTTTACGCTCTTTGGAATATTGCATGATCCGATCCTCCATCGCCCCCAAGAAATTCGATTGTAGATGGATTTAGATCATGCGATAACTATCCTGCCACAGGGAGGATCTGCACCCATAGGAATTCCGCTACGCTACATTGCCGCCGCGTCTGTCTTGATATGCTTTGCGGCATTATGTATCTTGATCAAGATTTTGTATCAATATAAACTTTTTTGAATTCGGAGGTGCATTGTGAAAATTATAGTAATTTTGGGAAGTCCAAGAAGAAAAGGGAACACAGCCAAAATGGTGTCCATGTTTGAAGATAAAGTTAAGGAGAATCATGAAATAGAAATTATTAACATCAGCAAGTATAATATAGGTGGCTGTCTTGGATGTTATAGATGCCAGGAAAAGAAAGATGAACCCGGATGCGTTCAAAAAGATGATGCATTGTTGATATTTGACAAATTAATCCAAGCTGATGCAATTGTGTATGCTTCCCCATTATATTGGTGGAGTTTTACTTCTCAAATAAAACCCCTGATTGACAGGCATTTTTGCCTTGTCAAAGGCTATGGTACACCTGACTACACGTCCCTTATTAGCGATAAACCTGCGGCCTTACTTGTTACCTGCATGGGGCCGATCGAACGCAATTGTGACGCTATACAGAGTATTTTTAACGGTATTTGTGAATATGCCAAGTTAGCATCAAAAGGGAATTATATTTTACCATTTTGTACAACGCCTGATGAAATTGGAGCTAATGGGGAAGAGCTTGCCGAAAATCTGGCAAACGCGATTACCGGAAATTAATACAATTAGATAACGTACAAGTTAACGTGCATTGAACAGAGATTAAGTATCAGTATTGCGAGAAGCGTCGTAAGCCTAACGAGAGCATTAAGGGCGACGGCAAAAAGACGCGGCCCCTTATGCCCGACATTCGCGGCACGTCTCCGGCGCGCCGCGAATGGGGCGAGCTGAGCTTCGCTCCAGCGCCTATTCTTGAGGCCGCCGCAGGCGGCCCTTCGAACAATCGCTGGAGCACTTAACGGCCTAAGAACGGCAACAGGGATGCCGTCTTAGGCCGTATGTCCTCAGCTCGCCCCGTTAAGCAACATAAACCAAAAGGAGAGAAAATGAGCAACTGGGACGAACTGTTACGAAGCATGACATTTGATTTCTTCGCAAGCGGCGGACACAAGATCGAAATGGAAAACCTGCTTGCGACGAAAGATGCAATCTTTCTAGATGTGAGATCCCGCCAAGAGTGGGAATCACTTCAGATTAGACTGGAACATCACATACGGGTTCTATGGATTCCGATTGATGAAATCCCAAATCGTCATAACGAGATACCTCGTGATAAAACCGTCGGCGTTTTTTGCTCTGCTGGCACCCGTTCTACCATCGTATACATGTATCTACGCTCCCTTGGTTATGAAAACGTGCGTATTACCGCCAGCAATTATGATGCAATCACCAGTCAGCTATTGCCGGGGAAATTGTACAAGGCAATTGGCAATCACAAAATTGAACAGGAGAGGCACTAATCGTAATGCACACTTTTATAGTTATCGCTATCATTTTTGCCCTCACGGTAGTCATGATCATGAGCGGACGCGGCGGCGGCAACTTTTATGTAGCGGCGCTTGTCTTTTCGGGAGTCCCGATGCACACAGCTTCCACAACCAGCCAGTTCATTCTGCTTGTAAGCGCGTTAATGGGAGCCGTTGTCTTTGGGAAGGCAAGGACGATGTCTTGGCCGCTGGTATTCTTCTTTGGTGGCCTGAACGCAACGCTGGCCTTTATCGGAGGGTTCATGGCCCATTCGTTCGGCGGTACGACATTGAAAACAGCATTGTCCCTGTTATTGTTCATCGCAGGCGTTGCCATGCTGTTGCCCGAAAAACAGGCACATAAGGTCGCTGTTTCACGCTTTGGTTATTGGAATGTCAAGGAAGGCATCAATCAATATGTCATCAATTTGTGGGTCGCTGTGCCCTTAACCATGGTTACCGGTTTTTTCTCTGGGATGGTAGGAATTTCAGGGGGATCATTCCTTGTCCCGTTGATGGTTGTTGGGTGTGGCGTAATGATGCGTACTGCTGTCGGTACAGCGACAGCCATGCAAGCGGCAACTGCGTTGACTGGATTTGCTGGCAACGCTTTGCATGGAGGGTTTGACCCGGCGTTGGCGATTCCGTGTGGAGCGGTGGCAGTAATAGGCGGGCTGATCGGCAGTAGAATTGCGCTAAAGACAAAACCGAAAAGCCTGAAAATCATTTCCGGAATTCTCACGATAGCAGCCGCGATATTTATGCTGGTGAATGCACTCTCGGGTAAGTGACGCACCGCAATGCCGGGGTTAAATGCATATAAAGACGGGTTGCCTAACCACTACATGGAGCGGATCGGCGAAAAAAGGCGCTTCGCCGTCGGCGACACGCTGCTGGGACGCATCACGCCATGCCTCGAGAACGGTAACACGGCGTTTGTTGACTTCCTCCAGAACGGAGTGGGTGAAAAGCACAAGCACCGCTGGACCGAGTCGTTTCGCGACAAGGAAGCCTACCTTCCCGACGACATCAGCGCCACCTGGGACCAGCCCATGGAGGTCCGGCAGCAGTTCTGCCGCAAGGCAAAGATCGAGCACCGTGGCCAGATGCATGCTCCTTCAGCACTAGAGGAGTTGCCCCTATGAACGCTGAAGAACTGTGCAGAAAGTTGCGTACTGCGGGTCCCCCGCTCTTCGAATGCAGCTCCGCTTGGTCGGCTATCGGGTCAAATCCCTGCGCGGCACCCAGTTTCGCATCTGGGCGATGCTGACCCTGCGCGAGGACCTTGCGTCGTGCGCCGAGGCCGGGACCCTATTCGGCCAGGAGCGCGGCGATGCTCTGGCCGGGATCCTCGGGGCCGTCGAGCAGACCTTCGGTGGTGAGCCGCGCCTCACCGACAACGCGATGGTGGCGCTGGAGCTGCTCATCGCCGGGCGCATCGTCCGCGAGCCGGCGATGGAGAACCCGACCGTCGTTGTGCTCACCGCTCGCAACCATCTGGCCGATCAGCTCTTCGGCACATTTGTTCAGGCCGCTCGGATAATGCGCCGGATCATCCAGGCAACCAAAAGGAAGGCCAGAAGCCAGCCGAGCCACCGCCCTCCGGCATGGGTCAATCCCGGCACCACGCGTTTCACGTGGTTTATGGGAATGGCGAAACCGATCCCTACGCTGGAGCCGGTGGGGCTCAAAATGGCGGTGTTGATGCCCACCAGTTTCCCGGCGGAATCCACCAGCGCACCTCCCGAGTTGCCGGGGTTCACGGCGGCGTCGGTCTGGATGAGCCCTCGAAAGACTCCGCCGTCGCTCCGGAGGTCCCGGTTCAACTGGCTCACAATTCCCACGGTCAGTGTCTGGCCCAGCCCAAAGGGATTCCCTATGGCGAAAACCTTTCGGCCCACCTCCAGTTCGTCCGAATTCCCCAGGGCGATGGGCGCCAAGGTGCGGTCTTCGGCGTGAATGCGGATGACGGCCAGGTCGCTTTCGGGCGACGTGCCAACAACCTCCGCTTCCCAGTGGGACCCGTCACTCAGGGTGACACCCAGAGCGCGAGCGCCGGCGATCACATGATAATTCGTAACGATGGTTCCCTCGGCGTCGAGGATGACGCCGGAACCGGCACCGGAGGTCGGCACCGGCCGGAAAAAGAAGTCGAATTGCAGCACCTCGGCTGTGATGTTCACCACCGAAGGAGCCACCCGTTGATAAACGTCGATGGTATTCTTCTCTTCACCGGTGAAGGCGAAGGAGGCGCCGTAATGTGCCATCAGGAGGAAGCACAAAAACGTTGCAGCCAACAAGCGGCGGGGGCCCGTCTTTTCGGTCCTTTTCAGCGTCGGCATGGGTCACTCGCAAAGGAAGTGCGACCACCCCCGCACTTTACCAGAGCCTTCCGGAGGTCGCAAAGTTTTGGTAGCGTAAAAAAATAATAGACCTGATGTTTGATGCCGAATTCTATTTCCCCTCCCCTTGTGGGAGCGGATTAAGGGGAGGGGGGAGACGGGGATTTTTTGACCTTCGTCAGCCTTTTTGCTTAAGGAGTCCACTTTAGAACGCTACCAAAGTTTTATCATGCGCCTCGCCCGGTGACGGTCCCCGCCCGCGCACCCCCACGTCGAGCCGGAACCGCCTGGCGGGGTCCCTCTCCGGACTGCAATCACCCGCGGGCCTGTCATCGACCGACCCACTGGAGCACTCCCCAGACGCACACATGAGCATAAAGACCCGCCGCCACGTCGTCGGCCACGATTCCCAAACCTCCCCCAAGACGTCTGTCCAGAACCGAAACCGGCCACGGTTTCCAGATGTCGAAAAGCCGAAAGGCCACAAACCCCGTCGCCAGGGAAAGCGGGGACACCGGAAGCCCCACCATGGTCACCAGATAGCCCACCAGTTCGTCGATCACCACCTGGCGGGGATCATCGTCTTCCAGAACCGACGCCGCCCGGGCACTCGCAAGGCAGGCCAGAAAAAAAACCAGGACCACCACACCGTAGTCCCACGGAGCGGAAAGGAAAGAGAGAAGCACCGCGGAGGGAACCCCGACGACCGCGGTCGCAACCGTCCCCGGCGCCGGGGAAACCGTCCCCACGCCGCACAAGCGCGCCACGGCCAGCCAGAAACCAGACGCCCGCCCCATTCCGAAACTCCCTTTCACAGATTGGCCTTTATGGGTGGCATTTGAGCATGGTAGGGTTATCATGAGCGAAACGGCGGGAACAAGGTTTTTTCTCCGCGTTTCCGACCGGCAACGAGATCGAAAACCGAGGGCGGGATCATCAGAGGCTTCCGGGCGTGGATCCCGCTCTTTCCAAACGGCGGCATCCCATGAGTTTTTCTTCAGGCAAACCGGAAGGCCCACCCGACTCCCAGAAGGCCTTCTTCCGGATCATCTCTCCCGACGAATACGGCCGCTACGGCATCGACGCGCGGGATGTTCCCATGGGGACGTTCGCGGCGGAAGATCACCCCAACTTTCTTCTCAGCCGGTATGGAGGAAACGCTTACGGGCTAGGCCTGGTGGAGCAGAACAAGCTCTCCGGAGCCGACTTCGAATTCCTGCAGAATCTCAACCTGAAGGACACCGGCGACATTATCCGCAACGCCCGGCGCATCAACCGGATCTATCAGCGGCTTGGACTTCTCATCCGCTACAGCGAAAGCGGCCGCCGCTATTTCCTCATCCCCATCAATCTGGTGGCCCATTCGCTTCAGGACATCAAGACCAAGGCCGACGAAATCGAAGAACTGGTGCTCCAGCACCTACTGAAAACCGGGATTGAACGGCTCGATATCGGCCTGGTCGCCCCCCGCCAGGATCTGATTGTCCACGAACTGACGGCCCGGCTTTCCCTGCACCGCATTGTGCTCTTCGATTCCATAGACCGAATCCGCTCCTGCCGCACGCCGCTCGACATCGTGATTTTTCCGAAGGACCTGTTCGAAGTCCTGCTGGAACAGGGTCTTCCGCGGCCCGTTCAGCAAACCTCCAGGCTCCAGCGCCTGATCCAGTGGGCCACCTATCTTTCGGGAAAATTGTACGACCTTCTTGAACAAGACGGAAAGTTCATCGTGATGGCCCACTGCCCTTATACGCGGGAAGAGACCGACTACCAGGTAGAGTTCAAGACGGAAGAAGAACTAAAGAATTTCCTTATTTACACCCACATTTTCAGGACGAAAAAGAAATATCGAACCAGCTCCAGGCAACTCCAAATCCATCCCTCCGATCTTTATCACTACCTGAACCGCTACGCCACTCTCGACGCCCACCTCCGGGAACTCCTCAAAGACCGCCGCCCGGAAAGCTTGACCCTGGAAGACCTTCACGCCCTCCCTTACCTCAACATTCGACTTCCCGGCGGCTACGCCCGCAACCTGGACAAGCAATGGGAAAAGGCCTTCTCCCCGTACTTCGAAACGCTTCAGCTCACCCGCAAGACTCCCGCTCCCTACCGGGAATACTGGGATCAACGCCTGAGCCTGGACCGCGAACTTCCGGAAAGCCTGCTCATCTACTCCGGCACTCCTCGAACGCCCGCGGTCCGCTCAAGCGAACTGGAAGAAGAAGTGAGGCGTTCCGGCCTAATGGGCTGCAGCCTGCCCCTGGTGGCCGCCTACCGCAATTCCTTTCGCTATGTGGTGGATGTGCTGCAAAACCTTGGGCATATCAGGGACGGCCGGTTTCCCAAGCTTTCTCGAATCGAACAGGACCGGATCAGCAACCCGTTCAAGCTTCGTCGAAGCCGCCATGAGGGGTTCAACGCCGCCTGCCAGCTTCTTAAACAGGTGGGAAAGCTGCGGGCGACCGCCGCCGTTTTGAACCCGGATCACGTCGAAGGCCAAACCACTCCCGTGCTGGAAAACATGGAAAAGCTTTCGCTTCACGGCTTCACCCGGGCTCAGCTCAAGGAACTGCTGCTCATCGTGGTGGGCCACACCACCATGAGCCGCGTCGTTTTCGGCAAGATTTCTCCCAAGAGCCTCAAGCCCGTGACCGACATGGCTGACGAGGACGATTACCGACACATTGTGGAATTGCTGCGCATCTGCCGGGTCATGACTCTGGCGGAAATCGCGGCGTCTCTTGGAGACGAGTTCACGCCGGCCCAGGTGCAGGAAATCTTCAGGCTCTATTATGACGCCATCCAGGTGGCCACCCAGCCGGAACTCGACTGGGAAAAACTGGTGGACCTTCAGATCAGCGAACTGGGAGATGTCCAGTACAAGGCCGTCCGGGAAATGATGAAGTTTTTCAACTTGTTCGAGTTTCTCAACAACTGGCAGGAACTCCAGGATAAGGGCCCCTGCCAGAAGGAAGTGCTGTGCGACTACTCCCCGCGAATGCTCAGCAAGCTCCAGGACGCCTTGGACCTCGCCGGGGCCGCCGCCGATTACCGGCAGCGCTTTCTCGCCGATCCCATCCCTGGGCAGACCCACTTCTTCCGCCGGTTCCTGGAAACCGAATTCCACGGCACCGGCCACCTCTTTCCGCGTCTGGGCACCCGCGCCGGATTCACGCTCCTTTGGATCAGCGTCAACGCCACCGTCAAATACATCGTCAACTTCAACCCTATCCTCGCCGGGGTTTCCGCAGGCCGCTGTGATCAGAGGATCGAAAAGATCCGAAGGGCCCTCCTCGATATTCCCGAAGCCGACCTGGGGCCGCCGTTCATCGAATCCATCCGGGAAACCCTTTCAAAGAATGAACCCGCTTTCGCCTTCGAAAGCGGCATCCGGCTCATGTTGAACCCGGTCACCCAGGCGGTGGACGTGACCTTCGTCGACGTGGACGAGGACCTGCTCCAGCTCGAAGCCCTTCTGCAGCACTTCGAGGCGCACAAGCTGCAAGGCATTGCCTTGAAACACTTACAGGACTTGGAAAGACTTTTTTCGGAACTGGACAGCTATCGAAGTTTTTTGAATCGAAAGAGCCCTAACCGTTCAGCGGTGGCCGCCGAACGGCCGGAAAGCGGCATCGTTCTGCAGCGGATCGAACACCTGGAAGACCGGCTCCGGGTGATCTTCCAGGGCCAGATTTTCGTTCCCGAGGAAATCTACGATACCGTGAGCGTGCTCGCAGCCCACTGCCCTCATGTACTGCGTTTCATCTTCCCCGAGTTCCACGCGCTCGGCAATCTGATCGAGAATTGGCCCACTCGCAAGAAACAGTCAGTGGGCAACTACGTGATGCGCTGCCTTCAAAAATTCCAGGCGCTCATCACCAAAGACCGCGAAGGATTCCAAGACCGGAACACGTTCTACCAGCTCGCCAAGCAGGAATTCGGCCCCCTGGCCGAGGAGGATACCGGTGCCAAGCATCCCCAACTGGAAATCCTCGAACACCTGGTGGAACGTATCCGGCAGCGTCGCACACTTTATCAGGCCTTCACCCTGGGCCTGCTTTTCCAGGACATCGGAAAGATCGAACCATACCGCGCCGCCTACCCGGAACTTTCCGATCTGTTGACCCACGCGGAACAGGGAACCGCGCTTCTTCGGAAGGCAGGTATTTTGGAGCAATACCAGCCGGATCCGAAAATCCGAAAGACCGCGCTCCAGCTCATCCAGCACCACGGTTCCATCGGTCACGTGATCCAGGGAGAGGAACCCGTCACGGCGCTGGAACACCTGACGGCAAGCCGTGACGAACGCCTCCTGGACGCCTTCGTGGTGCATTCCATCCTGGCAGCGGCCGCCGTGGAAGAAGGACTCATGACCGAGGATCTGCTGGATCTTTTTCTGTGGTACCGAGCCGTCGCCTTGCAGATTCTAAAGTCGCGGAGCAGTTGGGAAAGCTGGCTGAAGGACGCCTTGCGCGAAAAGGCCGATGCGGCGGTGGTCGACTCCCAGGCTTTACCGGAAATGTTCCGGATCTTCCTGCCCCACGAGGAGAGCCCTTGCGGTCCCGGCGACGACCTACGCCTCCGGCGCGGCCGGCGGATCGCGGCCTTCGAAAGACTGCTCCGACTTCTGGACCTGAAGTGGGTGGACTACCAGGATCTCCAGATGTTCGGCCTGAACATGCCTCCGAACTTTATCTACCATAAAAAGGGACTGAAAAGCACCGGGCCGTCGCGATTCAAGGAGCAGCTGGAACAGGCGGCCGCCATACTGAAAATCGTTTCCGAAATGCCCGCCCGAACCCGGGGCCTCCTTTTCGATTGCCTGGATCCCTTCGCCCGGAGCTACCGGATTTACGATTTCCATGCCCTCAGCCGCTACCTGGCAGCGAGCGAATGCATCAAACTGCTGCAGCTGAGCTTTGATGCCTTCGAACGGGCCCACGGTGCGAACGTTCGAAACGGACTCATCAGTTTCCGCCCCTTGGGACAGAACATCCGCAAGAAGCAGGACGTGGTGCGGGAGATCCTTCGCGACGCTCAGCAGGCCGCCGTGTCAACCCCACAGGCCGATACCCCCGCTTCGCCGCCATCACCGCGGGTCGGTTTCCATTTCCAGCACACCCCCCACGGCCCGGGCATGCGCGTCGGCTTTCAGGACATGCTCCAGGTCGAACAGCTCATCGAACCGCTACGCGCCGCCCGGACCCATGAACAACTCAAGGCCCGCTACAAGTCCCTGCTCAAGAACCTGCGCAATCTCCCCTACGACACCTCCGATTACGCCGAGCAGTTGAAACAGGCCTATCAAGATCAAATGGAGAAGATCAGCGACGAAATATTGCTGAATATCCAGGATCGGCTGAAAAAGGTGAGCGATTTTTCGGAACTGGATCAAATTCATCAGGAAATGAACAGAATAAAGGAAGAAGCCAGTCTTTCCGAAGAACATGAATTCATGATGGAAGAACTCTTCGAGCATCATCGGGCGCGTGTCCGCGATGACTACCTGCGCTCCATACTCGAAAAGATATGCGAATGCCCGACCTCCGAGGCCTTGTCACATTATTGGGATGAAATCAAAAAGGAACTTTTCGCTTACCGGCCGTTTGTGGGCAAAGAGTACGAATCCATCATCGCGGCCTTCATCGACGAGCAGCTTTCCGAAAGGAATCATCCAAGCTGCTCCACGGACATTTCCTCTTTCAGCGGCAAGATGAAGTAGAAGACGTTTCCGTAATCCTTGGGTTCGAAACCCACCCGGCCGCCGTGAATCTCCACGATGTTGCGGACGAAATGCAGCCCGTGGCCCATCCCGCGTTCGTCACCCACATTGGAACCGCGGTAACCTTCGTCGAAAAGCTTTTCCGCTTCGTTTTCGGGCAATGGCTCTCCGGTGGAGAAGATATTGAACTGAACACCGTGAATGCCTTCTCCGAAGTAGTCTCTGAGGATCTTCCGGTTATAGGAAACCAGCTTGATCCGGCGGCCGGTCGCGTCTTGCACTTCCCGAGTGTATTTGACGGCGTTGGAGAACAGGTTGTCAAAAACCTGCGAAATCAGGCCTTTGTCCACGAAAAGGGTCACTTCCTCATCGGGGATCTCCTCCAGACGGTTATCCAGCGTGATGCCTCTCTGGGCGAAGATGGGGCGATAGCGTTTCAGGATCGGCTCGATGATTTCAAAACGGAAGTTGCAAGGCTGCTTCCTAAGGACATACGTGCCTTTTTCAAAATGGTCCCGCCTGAGGAGCGTTTCGAGAAAAAGGCTCGTGTGTTCGTAATGATTGGAAAGCGACTTCCATTCCGTTTCCAGGTTTTCGTTGTTGGTGGACAGGTCGTGGTACAGTTCACACAGTTGCCGGCAGTGCGGCTCGTTGCAGTCGCCGTAGAACAGGATCAGGTTGTGGAGCTTCTCCTGGATGTTCTGGTAGCTTTCCAGGTTTTTCCTGAGTCGAAGAATGAACAACTTGTAGTAAAGGTTGGGAGAAATGACGTTGTGTTCGATATTGGCCACCAATTGGTTGATGAACTTGAGGTGTTCGATGTTCTGTTGGATGAGCATTTTCTGATGCAGGTTGTAACCGATCCGATTGGTGAATTTTTCCAGGAAGAAATGATTCTTGGCGTCCACCTTATCCTTGGGCTCGATTTCAAAGAGTCCCAGCACATTGTGCTGACTGTGAAACGGAAGCCAGTAGGTGAGGGCGCGGTTGCCTCGGATAGGGAAAACCAGCGACACATCCGTTTCGTAACCGGTTTCTGAAAGCTTCACCGAAACGTTCAGCCGTTCTTCCTTGTCCTGGATCAACCCCTCTTCGCTGGTGCACACCTTTTCCAGCTGCGACGTCTTCGGATGAATGACATAGAGCCGGCTCTTCAGCTGGAAGAATGCCTCGGGCACTGCGACACAGATCATGTACAGATACTTCAGGCTGGTGTATTCCTGGGCCAGGTCAAAGAAGGTGGCAAACGCTTCTTCCTGGAGGCGTTCGAAGTTGTAACGGCGGTAGTCCTCCTTCTTTTGCTTCACGCGCTCTCGGATTTCCCTCATGCTGTCATCGCCCATGGGCATACCCGTTCAAGATAGGGGCGTTTTCGTCATACATTTCCAGTTCGTGTTTCAGATCCCGTTCCATGAGTTCCTGAACCGCACGGCGCGGGTCTTTGCCTTCGTAGAGGACGCGGTATACCTGCTCGGAGATGGGCATCTCGACGTTGAGCCTTTTCGCGAGATGATATACGGAACGGGCGGTTTTCACTCCTTCGGCGACCATACGCATATCACCGAGCACTTCTTCGAGCTTCCGGCCCTGTCCCAGTTTGTAGCCCACGGTTCGATTGCGACTCAGGTCGCCCGTGCAGGTGAGCAGCAAGTCCCCGATGCCGGAAAGGCCGGCAAAGGTGAAGGGATGCGCTCCCATGCGGACGCCGAGCCGGGTTATTTCCGCAAGCCCCCGTGTGATAAGCGCCGCCCGGGTATTGTGACCGCAACCCAGTCCGTCGCAGACGCCCGCCGCCAAGGCGATGACGTTCTTGAGGGCCCCGGCCAGTTCCACTCCTATCTTATCCACACTCGTGTACACGCGAAAATAGGAGGTGTGGAAGACCCGCTGCGCTTCTCTGGCCGTATCCAAGTCATCCGCAGCGACCGTGACCGCTGTGGGCACTTTTCTCATAACCTCCGGGGCAAAGGAAGGCCCAGCCAGGCTCACGACCCGTGTCGCCTCAGAAAGTTCGTTCCAAACCTGGGACATGGTCAGGAGCGTTTCGTTTTCGATGCCCTTGGTGGCCGTGACCAGGATGGCGTCTCGCCGCAGGTGGGGAAGCATCTGAAGGGCCACCTGACGGTAAACGTGGGAAGGAACCACCATCACCACCAGGCGGTGTTCCGACACCACCGCTTTCATGTCCAGATGCGGACGTATATTCCCGCTCAAGGCGAACCCCGGAAGATAAATCCTGTTTTCGCGGTTGTCCCTGATGGCTTCAAAGACTTCCTTTTCGTAGACCCATAGGTCCACCGGATATCCCTTGTCGCCGAGAAGATGGGCGAGCGTCGTCCCCCAACTTCCGGCACCGACGACCGCCACGGATTCGAGATACTCCGTCACTGGTCTTCTTCCTCTCTTTCTTCTTCGGATTCGACCAGCACCGCCACGTCCACCACCTTTTCCGCATCGCCCAAGTCCATGAGTTTCACGCCCTGCGTGGCGCGGCCCATTTCACGGATTTCCGAAACGGCGATTCGTATAAGGCGGCCGCTGTTGGTGATGATGAGGATCTCGTCTTCTTCGCTCACCTGGCGAAACGCCACCACCTCACCGTTCTTTTCCGTCACCCGGATGTTGATCACCCCTTGGCCGCCGCGGCGCTGAACCTTGTACGCCGCAGCCGGTGTGCGTTTGCCGTATCCCCGTTCGGTCACCACGAGTACGGCGTAGTCGTCGCTCAAGAGGTCCATGCCGATAAGTTCGCTTCCGGCCAGTTCCATGGCCCTAACGCCCCGGGTCACTCTTCCCGTGGGCCGAACGTCCTTTTCTTCGATCCGGATACACTTGCCGGCCTTGCTCATGAAAAACAAATGCTGGTTTCCATCGGTGATCCGGGCACAGATCACTTCGTCACCCTCATCGATCACCAAGGCGCGGATGCCGCTCGGCCGCGGGTTGCTGTAGGCGGAAAGCTCCGTCTTCTTGACGACGCCCCTGCGCGTGGCCATGATCACGTACCGGCCGTCGTCAAAGTTCCGAACGGGAAGGATGGTCGCCACCCGTTCGTTTTCCATCAGCGGCAGCAGATTCACGATGGCTTTGCCCAGGGCCGCCGGAGCCACTTCCGGAATGGTGTAGACCTTGAGCCAGTAAACCCGGCCGAGCGTCGTGAAGACCAGCAGGTGATCGTGGGTGGATGCGGTGAAGACCGTGGTGACCACGTCCTTTTCCCTGATGTTCATCCCGGTGCGGCCCTTTCCGCCGCGCCGCTGGCTTCGGTACACGTCAAGCGGCGTCCGCTTCACGTACCCGGCCCTGGAAATGGTAACCACCACTTCCTTTTCGTCGATCAGGTCCTCGAGGTTCACCTCGCGTTCTTCGACAACGATGTCCGTCCGCCTCCTGTCACCGTAGAGATCGATCAGTTCCTGGATTTCGCCATGGATGATTTCGTCGACGAGGACGGACGAGGCGAGAATCTTCTTGAATCGTTCGATATCTTGAAGGATCTTCCGATAGTCTTCGAGGATCTTCTCCCGTTCCAGGCCGGTAAGGCGCTGGAGCCGCATGTCGAGGATGGCCTGAGCCTGCACCTCGGTCAACTCCAGGTGCTCCACGAGTTGCGCCCGGGCGGTGGGCGGGTTGGGCGCTTCCCGGATCAGCCGGATGACCTGATCCAGGTGATCCAGAGCCCTTTTGAGCCCTTCCAAAATGTGAGCCCGCTTTTCGGCCTGGCTTAGATCGTACCGGGTGCGCTTCACGATGACATCCCGGCGGAAATCCAGGAAATGGCCGAGCACGGATTTCAGATCCAGAAGTTCGGGACGGTTGTCCACCACGGCAAGAAGAATCACGCCGAAGGTCATTTCCAGGGACGTGAACTTGAACAGCTGATTTTCCACCACCTTGGGGTTTTCACCGGCTTTGAGCGAAAGGACGATCCGCATGCCTTCCCTGCTGGATTCGTCGCGAATGTCCTGGATGCCCGTGATCCGCTTCTCCTTGACCAGGTCCGCTATTTTTTCGAGCAGTTTCGCCTTGTTCACTTGGTAGGGCAGTTCGGTGACGACAAGCTGCTGTTTCCGGCCCGCGCCTTTTTCTTCCAGTTCCATGCGGGCCCGCATCTTGACAATCCCCCGGCCCGTCTCGTAAGCCTCCCGTATTCCCTCCGTCCCGTAGATGAATCCCCCGGTGGGGAAATCCGGCCCGGGGATGTGCCGCATGAGTTCCGCCAGGCTGAGCTCGGGATCCTTCAGGAGCGCCTGAAGTCCCCGACAGAGTTCGGTCAGGTTGTGAGGCGGGATGTTGGTGGCCATCCCGACGGCGATTCCCGAAGCTCCGTTGAGCAGCAGGTTGGGAGCCCGGGTCGGAAGCACCACCGGCTCCATCATGGAATTGTCGTAGTTGGCGATAAACGGTACCGTTTCTTTTTCGATGTCCTGGAGGAACTCGTGGGCCAACCGAGCCATGCGCACCTCGGTGTAGCGCATGGCCGCCGGCGGATCTCCGTCCACGGACCCGAAGTTTCCCTGACCGTCCACCAGCGGATAACGCATGGAGAAGTCCTGCGCCATGCGCACGAGCGCGTCGTATACCGCTGCGTCCCCGTGGGGATGATACTTACCAATCACGTCCCCGACCACGCGCGCGGATTTCTTGTAAGGCTTGTTATAGTCGTTTTTCAGTTCGTGCATGGCGAACAGGATCCGCCGATGCACGGGCTTCAGGCCGTCTCGCACATCCGGCAAAGCACGCCCGATGATGACGCTCATGGCGTAGTCGAGGTAAGACAGCTTGATTTCGTCCTCGATATTGATAGTGCTCTGACTCATGAAGGCAAAGGCTCCAGAAAATCAAAAGGTGTAAAGCGGTAAGCAATGCGCTCGCTGCGAACGGTAGGTAACGGCCGGCACACAGCCGGCGGCTGCAGACCGGCCGCCTTCCTCAAATATCCAGTTCCCGGAAATCCAGGGCGTTCACTTGAATGAATTCCCGGCGCGGTTCCACCCGGTCGCCCATGAGCGTGGTGAAGAGCTCATCGGCCATGTACTCATCTTCAATGCGGACCTGGAGCAGGAGTCGCTTCTCCGGGTTCATAGTGGTTTCCCACAGCTGTTCCGGGTTCATTTCACCAAGACCCTTGTAACGCTGTATGGCCAATCCCTTGACCGCCTGCTCGCGAAGGTGATTGAAGAGCGCCCTGGGATCTTCCACGACGACTTCCCCCACGCCCCCCTCCCGCTCCGGGTGGGATTCGCCCTGGCCGCTCACCACTCGATACGGCTTGTCCCGAAGCACCGCCAGCTGGCCGTGAAGTTCCAAAAGCTTCTTGAATTCCACGGAAGTGAGAAAACCGTATTCCAGCCTGACCCTTTCCTGACCATTGCTGGGCTGCCAGATCTCAAGGTCGTATCCGCGCCCCTCTTCCTCCAGCTCCACTTCCGATACCGCGTATCCGTCCGCTTCCAACACCTCCCGCAACCGCTCCATTCCCGCATGGTCCTGGGGGGAAAGCCCTTCCAGGCCGATGATCTCGATGACCCTTTCCAGAAGCCGCTTCCGGATGCCCTTGAGGCTCTGTCGGTCCAGCCAGTCTTCGTAGCGCGAAAACACTTTCATGAGCCGAACCAGTTCGTCGGACGGGATCGGTTCCTCACGGCCCTCCAAAAACACCCGGTGCTTGTCCACCGCGCGCTGCACCAGAAATACCGCCATCTCCTCCTCGTCCCGCAGGTAAATCTCTTCTTTTCCGCGTCCCGTGGGCGCAATCCGGTAAAGCGGCGGTTGAGCGATGTACAGGTGGCCGCGTTCGATGAGATCGGGCATCATGCGGAAGAAAAAGGTGAGCAGCAGCGTCCGGATGTGCGCTCCGTCCACGTCCGCGTCGGTCATGATGATGATCTTGTGATAGCGAAGCTTGTCCGGACTGAATTCGTCCTGGCCGATGCCCGTGCCAAGTGCGGAAATCATGGTTCGGATTTCCTGATTTTCCAGCATCTTGTCGAAGCGGGCCTTTTCCACGTTGAGGATCTTCCCTCGAAGCGGCAGCACCGCCTGGAAACGCCGGTCCCGCCCCTGCTTGGCCGATCCGCCGGCCGAATCGCCCTCCACGATGAAAATTTCGCTATTTCTCGGATCCCGTTCCTGGCAGTCGGCAAGCTTCCCGGGAAGCGAATGATCGCTCAAAACCCCCTTTCGGCGTGTCAGTTCCTTCGCGCGGCGAGCCGCCTCCCGGGCCCTCATCGCTTCCAGAACCTTGTCCAGAATCGCCCGGATCACCCTCGGATTCTCTTCGAAGTAGGCGCTCAGCTTGTCGTAAACCAGATTCTCCACCAGGCCCTTGACCTCGCTGTTTCCCAGCTTGGTCTTGGTTTGACCTTCAAACTGCGGGTTCAGAAGCTTGACACTCACCACCGCGGTGAGCCCTTCGCGCACGTCGTCCCCGGTCATGCGCTCCAGATCGTTTTTGGCCATCCCGCTCGGATGAGACTGAGCATACTGCTTAATGCTCCGCGTAAGCCCCGCCTTGAACCCGGTCAGGTGCGAACCGCCTTCCCTGGTGTTGATGTTGTTGGCGAAGCTGAAAATCTTTTCCACATAGGTGCGATTGTACTGCAGGGCGACTTCCAAGAGCACGTCGCTTCGTTCGCCGCTGATGGTGATGATTTCCGGATGAAGCGGCTCCTTGTTCTTATTCACGTATTCCACAAAGGAAACAAGGCCGCCGTCATAATGAAAGACTTTTTCCTTGGTGATCCGCTCATCGGAAAGCTCGATGCGCACTCCGCTGTTCAGAAACGCCAGCTCGCGAAACCGCTGAGCCAGAATATCGAAGCTCAGGTTGGTGTCGGAAAAGATCTCCGAATCAGGCTTGAAGGTGATCCGCGTTCCGCGGCGGGTTGTTTCGCCGATGACCTGAAGGGGAGTCCGCGTCGCCCCCCGTTCATAGCGCTGGAAATAGACCTTTCCATCCCGGCGGATTTCCACCTCCAGGTACTCGCTCAGGGCGTTCACCACGGAGACGCCGACCCCGTGAAGACCGCCCGAGACCTTGTAGGCCGAATTGTCGAACTTTCCTCCGGCATGGAGCTTGGTCATGACCACTTCCACGGCCGGCATGTTTTCCTTTTCATGGAGATCCACGGGGATACCCCGGCCGTTGTCTTCGACGGTGACGCTCCCATCCAGATGGATCTGAATACGGATGTTGTCGCAATAGCCGCCAAGCGCCTCATCGATACTGTTGTCCACCACCTCGTAGACCAGGTGATGGAGGCCTTCCACGGAAACATTTCCGATGTACATGGAAGGCCGCTTTCGAACCGCCGCCAACCCTTCGAGCACGGTGATCCGTTCCGCGGTGTAGGGGTCGCCCTGGGGCAACTTCTGATCCATGGGTTCCAGTGTCGACATAAATTTCCTCACAAACGGGGCCTGTGCACATTGTCCCCTGAAGACGTCGCCGAACGCAGTAAAAACCTTCGTTCCGCGGCAAAGCATCGGGATCGGTTCATTGAACCATCCACATTAAATCAATATACTATAGCGCCTTCTTCAGCCGCTTTCAATGAATTTCTCGATGGGGTTTAAAGGTTTAATCTAGTGATTTCAATGCTTTAAAAGAAAGGCGGGAGGCTAGCTAAACCATCATGGGCATGACCAACCCCAAGCGGCCCGGGTTGTCCGGTTCGCAAAAAATCGCGCCGTGGAATTCGTCCAGCCACTCCAGGCGAACCGCGTCGGATTCCAGGGCATGGATAGCGTCCAGAACATAGCGAATATTGAAAGCCACCGTGAATTCGTCCCCTTTGTACTGCACATCCAGTCGTTCCCTGGCCGTTCCCAATTCGGGGTTTCCCGTTTCCAATTCCAATTCGCCATCACGCATGATGAACCGTACGTGCCTCCAGGTCTGGTCCGTAAGGACGGCCATCCGCTTCAAGGCGAGAAAAAGCCCTTCCCGGTGCACGGTCAGGTGGTGAGGGCGTTCTTGGGGGATGATCAATTCGTAGTCGGGAAATTCCTCTTCGAGCAGTTGAATGCTGAGAAATAGCGCATCGGAGGCGACTATGAGGCGGCTCTCGTGGACCACCACGTTCACCGACTCTTCCTTTTCGAACATGCGGATCATTTCCTGTACGCCCTTTCGAGGGATCGTGACGCCTTTACCCACACCGAGCGCTTCAACGGAATCCAAGGCCAACTCTTCGTAGGCCAGCCGATGTCCATCGGAAGAAACCATCCGGACCCGTTTGCCGTCCAACGCATGCCAGTAAAGCCCTGGAACACTGAAAGGATCCTCGTCCACCGGAATCGCATATGATGCTCTGGATAAAGCCGCCCTCAGTTCCGGGGCCGAAACTTGTACACCGGAGACATCGTCATGAATCGCGATGTGAGGAAAATCTTCGGGGGCAAGTGTGGTCAATTCGAAATAGGATCGTCCCGCCTGAATGGCCAGACGCTGATTGGCGAGCAGTTCCAGGCTCAATCCGTCCACGGAAACCTCGCGTGCCAGTTCGAGCAGTTTGCGTGCCGACACGCACAATTTTCCTTCCTGTTCGACAGACGCTTCGAAGTGAGTTCTCAGGCTGAGGTTTAGATCCGTAGCGAAGACCGCCGTCCGGTTCGGGCCGAGCGTTTCCAAAAGAACATGAGAAAGAATCGGCATCGTGGTTTTCTTGTCCGTGATGCCGACGACTTTCTGTAGAGTCTTAAGGAGTTGTTCCCTGTCCGCGTGAAACTTCATGGATGACTCCACGCATCACATCCAGCCCATCGCGTTCCGTTTCGGGGCTTGAAGATGGTTTTGTATTTTATATCAGCAAGAAGGTTCATCATCTTAATCAGATGCTGTCTAAATGTCAAAAAAAATGCCAATGCATTGATGTTATTGGGTGAGTTCTTCGACCATCTTTCGGAAAAAGCCGCCGTAATCTGCCCGGTCGTCCACGGACCGGCTCGAGTTTCGAAAGGCTTTCGACAGACTTTCGACGGTTTCCCTTTCGAATCTCGCCCGGTTCTGCAACCTTTCCTCGGCTGGTCTTCCTGGAGATCACTGAAATGTTGTTTATCTTGTCATGTTACTTTACAAATGCTGTTTTCCGCTTGACAAAAAGGCTTTGCCCAAGTAGGGTTTCGTGCGCATGTGAAAAGTATTTCTTGAAGGCGTTCGTGGTCGAATTCATATCGTATCCGCTTTCTCCAGTGCCTGTCCGGATTGATGGCCGGCTTTTCGCGCGATATTTGAGCCGAATCTCTTCAGGAGGGGTGATGTAGTCCGCTCTATTTGAGAGGAACGAGGGTAGGGAGCCGTTTTTCGCTCCAGGAAGCCAAAACGATTAACGTGAATCAGGAGGAGAAAATGCCTTACGATCCAACCAAAATGGCCGACTGGCAGATTTCCGAAGAAGCCGAAAAGAACATGCCGTCGCCGTTTGACTGGCAGAAAAAGCTGGGCCTGCAGGCTGACGAAATCCTTCCCATGGGCCGCCTGTGCAAACTCGACTTCATGAAGATCATCAACCGGCTGAAAGACAAGCCCGACGGAAAGTACATTGAAGTCACGGCCATCACTCCTACGCCGCTTGGGGAAGGCAAGAGCACCACGTCACTAGGGTTGATCGAAGGTCTCGGAAAGCGCGGAAAGAATGTCGGCGGTTGTCTCCGGCAGCCTTCCGGCGGCCCTACCATGAATATCAAGGGAACGGCGGCCGGCGGCGGAAACGCCCTCCTCATTCCCATGACGGAATTCTCCATGGGTCTTACCGGCGATATCAACGACATCATGAACGCCCACAATCTGGCCATGGTCGCTCTTACGGCCCGCATGCAGCACGAGCGGAACTACACGGACGAACAGTTGGAGCGCCTCACCAAGATGCGCCGCCTGGACATCGACCCCACCCGGGTGGAAATGGGCTGGATCATCGACTTCTGCGCTCAGGCTCTCCGGAACATCGTCATCGGGCTCGGCGGCCGCTATGACGGTTACACCATGCAATCGCGGTTCGGGATCGCGGTGAGTTCGGAACTGATGGCCATTCTTTCCATCGTGCGGGACCTCAAAGACCTGCGCGAACGGATGGCCAACATCACGGTGGCCTTCGACAAGCGCGGAAAGGCCGTGACCACAGGAGACCTTGAAGTCGCCGGGGCCATGACCGCCTTCATGCGAAACACCATCAACCCGACGCTTTGCTGCAGCGCCGAATATCAGCCGGTGATGGTGCATGCCGGTCCCTTCGCGAACATCGCCGTGGGTCAGTCGTCGATCATCGGCGACCGAGTCGGCTTGAAGCTTTTTGATTACCACGTGACCGAAAGCGGTTTCGCAGCGGATATCGGCTTCGAAAAATTCTGGAACGTGAAATGCCGGTACAGCGGTCTGAAGCCTCATGTGTCGGTACTCACCACCACCATCCGGGCCCTCAAGATGCACGGCGGCGGGCCCAAGGTCGTGGCGGGGCTTCCACTTCCGGAAGAATACACCAAGGAAAACGTGGCGCTGGTGGAAAAGGGCATCGAGAACATGGTGCACCACATCAACACGATCCGAAAATCCGGGATGAACCCGGTGGTGTGCATCAATGCGTTCCATACGGACACCAAGGACGAAATCGCCGTCGTTCGCAAGGCCGCGGAAGCCGCCGGTGCCCGTTGCGCTCTGTCCGAACATTGGCTCAAAGGCGGTGAAGGGGCGCTGGAACTCGCCGACGCCGTCATCGATGCCTGCGAACAAAAGAGTGAATTCAAGTTCCTGTATCCTATGGAAATGAAGCTCCGCGACCGCGTGGCACTTATCGCGAAGGAAGTCTACGGAGCCGACGGTGTGAGCTGGTCGCCGGAAGCCGAGGCCAAGGCCAAGATGCTCGAGGCGGACCCCAAGTACGATGATTTCGCCACCATGATGGTCAAGACTCACCTGAGCCTCACCCACGATCCGACGATCAAGGGCGTTCCCAAGGGTTGGGTGCTTCCCATCCGCGACGTGCTCATCTACTCGGGAGCCAAGTTCCTGTGTCCGTGCGCCGGGACTATCAGCCTCATGCCGGGCACCTCTTCCAATCCGGCCTTCCGCCGCATCGACGTGGACGTGGAAACCGGAAAGGTGATGGGTCTGTTCTAGCAATCGCTTCCAAGGAATGGCAGGGACAGACCCTGCCATTCTTTTTTGGGTCCGTAAAGGAGGGAGACAATGGCTGCCAAACTGATCAAAGGCGCTGAAGTGGCCAAGGAAATCCGGGCCGAATTGCAGCAGGAAGTTCAGCAGATGAAGGAAAAGCATGGGGTCGAACCCGGACTCGTGACCATCCTGGTCGGAGAAAATCCGGCGTCCCAAAGCTATGTCCGAGCCAAGCAAAAGGCCGCCCACGATCTGGGCTTCTATTCCGTCCAGGACAACCAGCCGGCGGATCTGAGCGAAGAGAAACTGCTGGCCCTCATCGATCAGTACAACAAGGACCCTAAGATCGACGGCATCCTGGTTCAGCTCCCGCTCCCCAAGCATATCGACGAAAACAAGATCCTCTACGCCATCGATCCTGGAAAAGATGTGGACGCCTTTCATCCGTTCAACGTGGGCAAACTCATGATCGGCCAGCCTGACTACCTCCCCTGCACCCCGGCGGGTATCCAGGAGCTTCTGGTCCGCTCCGGAACGGAAACCTCGGGTGCGGAAGTGGTGGTGGTGGGCCGGTCGAACATCGTCGGGAAGCCCATCGCGGTGATGCTCATGCAGAAAGGCAAGGGCGCCAATGCCACGGTGACCGTATGCCACACGCGGACCAGGGACGTTCAGTTCCACACCAAGCGGGCCGATATCCTCATCGTGGCCGCGGGCGTTACGGAATACGTTAAAGGAAGCTGGGTGAAGCCCGGTGCGGTGGTGATCGACGTGGGGGTGAACGAAGTGGGGAAGACCGCCGACGGCAAGCGCATCCTCAAGGGCGACGTGGCTTTCGATGAAGTGGCCGAGGTGGCCAGTGCCATCACACCGGTCCCCGGCGGTGTGGGCCCTATGACCATCACCATGCTGATGAAAAACACCGTCCGCGCGTGTAAAGTGCACCACAACATCAAAGACTGACCGGGCGGCGGCCCTGCAAGAAAGAGCTTGTCCAAAAAACAAGCTAATAAAAGTCGGGCACTGAGGCTCCTTGTTCCTGTAGGAGCGGCCTTGGCCGCGACCCGTAAAACCGGCAATGCCCCGTTGACCCTGATCGCTGAAGCTTGGGAACAAGGTCAAAAAATCCCCCTTTTCCCCCTCCCCTTAATCTCCTCCCACAAGGGGAGGGGAAATAGAATTCCTCTCGTTCGCAAGCTCCGGCTTGGGAACGCCTCAAGGGAAAAAAACGGAAACTCAATTCCCAGAAAGGACGAAGGGCCGATCGATGGCAGCAAAAGGGGCGGGGAGTTCCAACTCCCCGCCCCTTTTGTCGAGAGGGTTACCTCGGGGACGGTGCCCGGCTCACCCTTTCACAGGGCTCGGACCCAGAGCTCGGATCTTTTCGACCATCTCCAAGGCCGCTTCGATGAAAAGCTGCCCTTTTCCGGCCGACATGTTGTAGAGGGCCACGCGCTCGGTTTCCATGCCCAGCTCGGCAAGGATGCCCTGAACCTGTTTCACTTTTTTCTGCGCCTTCTCGACCCCGTGCTTGAATTGGCAGCTGTCGGGCTGACATCCGGCCACGTAGACCCCGTCGGCCCCGGATTCGAGCGCCTTGAGGATGTGCAGGGTGTCGAGACGGCCGGTGCAGGGCAACTGGATGATCCGGACGTTTTCGGGAAGATGAAGCCCCATCTTCTCGGAAACCTGCGCCGCCGCGGAAGCGCAGTTCGAGCAGCAGAATGCGACGATTTTCGGTTCAAATTGGCTCATGGATGAACTCCTTATGGCGTCTGACATGCCTCAGGGAATCTAGTTGGCCAGCTTTCCGAAGAGCGAACCGGCCACGGCGGCGATCTGATCGTCGCTGAGTCGCCTGAAGGAAATGGCTTTAGCCGGACATTCGCTCACGCACATCCCGCATCCCTGGCACAATCCGGGATCGATGTAGGCCGCACCCTGGGAGCTGTCGATGAAGGGGATATTGAAGGGGCAGGTGCGGACGCAGGTGAGGCAGACGGCGCACTTGTCGGGGTTCACTTCCGCGACCGCTCCGCCCACCAGCACGCTCGTTCGGTTGAGCACCCGCATGGCGCGGCCCGCCGCCGCCCAGCCTTCGGCAAGCGCTTCCTCCACCGGTTTGGGACCCAGGGCGAGCCCCGCAAAGTAGACGCCTTCCGTTTCACCATCCACCGGGCGCATCTTGGCCGGGCTTTCCTTGAAGAAGCCGTCCTCGTTCACGGTCACCTTGTAAATTTTTGCCAGGGAATCGGGCGCTTCCGGGAGGATGGCCGTCTGGAGCGAGATGAAATCGGGCTTCAAGATGAGTTCGCGGCCGAGGATCGGGTCCAGCACCGTCACCTGGAGTCCACCGTTGGTGACTTGGACGGACGGTTTGCGGTCCAGGTCGAATCGGACGAAGAGTACGCCTTTTTCCCGCGCTTCCTTGTAGAGGGATTCCCTTTCGCCGAAGGTGCGCACCTCGCGGTAAAGGACATAGACGTCCATGCCAGGATGGCGGGTTTTCAGGTCGACGGCCGCTCGGACGGCGAAGGTGCAGCAAAGCCGACTGCAGTAAGGCCGCTCGGGCTCCCGCGACCCGACGCATTGGATGAAGACGCCGCAGGCGGCATCGGCAAAAGCATTGGGATCATCGATGAGCTTCTTGGCAAAATCCGACCAACGATAGATTTCCGGGTGTTCACCGTAGGCGTATTCGGTGGGTATCAAGGGATGACCACCTGTGGCGAGAATCACCGCGCCGTGATGCACTTCGATCGTTTCGCCGTTGCTTTGAATCTTGGAGGTGTAGTGGCCCGCGAATCCCTTGGCGTCCAGCACCTGGGCGCCGGTCAAAACCCGGATGTTGGGGGTGGATTCCACGCGCGAAATCAGGTCCTTGAGATAAGCCTGAACCGATGCTCCGGTCCAGGTGGATTTCACCTTATGAGCGTGCCCACCCAATCGGTCGTTCTTTTCAACCAGGGTGACGGGGACGTCCTGTTCGGCGAGGGCAAGCGCCGCCTGCATGCCGGCGAGTCCTCCGCCCACCACCAGGGCGGACCGCTCGACGGGAATTTCCGTTAATTTGAGGGGTTCGAGGAGGGCCGCCCGGACGGTTGAGGTCCGGAGGAGATCCTTCAGCCGGTCCAGTTCCGTCGGATTGGCGCTCAGCGTTCTCAGATCCAGGAAATCATATAGCGTGGGATTGAGACCGGCCTGGGCCATGGCCCATTCCACCAGTTCCTGGTGCATGATGGGGCTGCAGCTGGCGTAGATCAGCCGGTTGGCCGCCTTCTCTTTGAGCAGCCCCGCGAGCTTCATGAAGGAAGCAGCGTCGGTGAGGTCCAGCCGCTGGGCGAAGGCCACGTTGGGCAGCGATTCGGCGAACTTCTGAAGTTCGCCCACCAGGCTGTCGAAGCCCGGGGCCTTGGTTGGGCAGAGGCTCAAGACCACGCCGATGGCCGGCTTTTCACCGGAAACGTCCCGGTACTCGGCTGTCGCGGCGACCGGAACGGCTTTCTTGAGGAGTGCCGCCGCCTTTGCGGCCGCGGCGGCCGCTTCCACCACGCTTTGATGAACATCCCGCGGTCCGGCGGCGCCGCCGCACACCAGGATACCCGCTACGTTCGTTTCCATGGGCTTGAATTCGTTTGTGGCCACATATCGGTCGGCGGTCAAGTGGACGCCCAGTCGCTTGGCCAGGCTTTCCAGTTCGGCCGACGGGCGCAGGCCCACCGAAAGGACCACCAGATCGAAGACCTCTTCGCACTTTTGGCCGTTTTCATCCACATATGCCAGGACCAGGTCCTCCGCTCCGGGGGCCTTTTCGATGCTGTGGATGCGGCTGCGAACAAGGCGGACACCCTTTTCCTGCGCTGCATTGTAGTATTGTTCGTAACCCTTACCGTGAGTCCGCATGTCCATGAAGAAGATGTACGTCGCCGTTTCCGGGTTCATGTCCTTCATCTGCACGGCTTCCTTCAAGGCGTACATGCAGCAGACGGACGAGCAGTAGGGCGCATCGCACTTGTTGATTTCGCGGGATCCCACGCATTGGAGCCATGCCACGCGCTTGGGAATTTCACCGTCGGAGGGGCGTTTCACCACGCCCTGAAAAGGACCGGTCGGTTTCTGCAGCCATTCCAATTCAATGCTTGTCACCACGTTCTGGAACTGTGCATAGGCGTAGGTGTCGTAAGCCGTGGGGTCGAAGGTTTCCACACCTAGAGCCAAAATGATGGCTCCGGCTTTCACCTGTTCCGATCCCGCTGGGCCCTGAAGGGTCACCGTGAAATCGCCCGCCCGGCCCGCTGCGTCGACCACCTGGGTCTCCGTCCATACCGTGATTTGCGGGTGCTGCAGGCAGGCGGTCTCCCGGTTGGCCGCCTTGCAGCAACTGCAAAGCGGGTAGAGGCGGTGGAGTTTGGACACGGTACCGCCCAGTTCCGCATGCTTCTCCACGAGATCCACGTGATATCCCTGGGCGACCAGATCGAGAGCGGCATTCATGCCGGCCACACCACCCCCGACCACCAGGACGTTTCCTCTGCCGTTGCTTCCTGTTGCATCCGTCATAGAATCCCTCGACTCTCGTTAACCGTTAAGAAAAGTGGTCTGCCGCCATAAGCGTTCACCCTTCACCCTTTTCCACGCAACGTCAAGAAACTTTTCCCAAGCGGGAACCGCCGCCGCCCTCTGCGCCGAAAACCGCTTCACGGCGCTGGAGCGCACATTTTTACAGAAACTGCGAAAGGAACCGGGAGCCGCGCGGAGCGCACCCGTGAGCGGAAGCGAAGGGCAGGGTCGAGATGAGCGGATCGACCGGCTGCAACCGGAGCGTGTGGCGTCGAGCTGTGTCCTGTTAGACCCACAGGGTGGAAACGATGGCTCATCCCCCTTTCCACGCGGCAAACGGCAAGGTTCAAGCACCGAAACTTCCGGTCCGTCGAGTGTCCCGATGCGCCTCCCTTCCGATCCACAATCGAAGATTTTTTTATGTGAAAAAAGAATCAACGTCAAGAATAAACCGGAATGGCACCTGCGACATACGGGGATGCCTCAAAGACCGTCGCTCTTCCCGGAAGCCTTCCGCGTTCAGGAGGCGGCGGCCGCGGTTTTTTCGATGAGCTGCTGATCGGTGAAATGCTGCAGCTGGATGGCCTTTGCGGGACACTCGGCCACGCAGGCGCCACAGCCTTGACAAAGGGCCGGGTCGATATAGGCGGCCTTTTTCACGGATTGCCCGGGCGATACCACATAAGGCACATGGTAGGGGCAAGTGCGCACGCAGGTGAGGCAGACGGCGCACCGCGACGGATCCACCACCGCCACGCGGCCGCCCACGGTCATTTCTTCACGGCTGAGGATGGTGGCTGCTCTGGATGCCGCCCCGCGGGCCTGGGCGATGGATTCGTCGAGAAACTTGGGGCTGTGCGCCAGTCCACACAGATAGATTCCCGCGTTGGCGAAATCCAGGGGTCGGAGCTTCACGTGGGCTTCCATGAAAAAGCCGTCGGCGTCGGTATTCAGTTTGAAGATTTCCGCCAGATCCCGGCTGGAGACTCTCGGCACCACCGCAGCACTCAAGATCAACCGGTCGGCTCGAAGCACGATTTCCCGTCTCAGGTTCTGGTCGAAGACGCGGATTCGGAGCGTATCATCCTGCCTGGTCACCTCAGGTTTTTTTTCGGGTTCATACCGGCAGAAGCGAACGCCCTGCTCCCGCGCTTTCCGATAGAGAATCTCCCGGGTTCCGAAGGTTCGAATGTCGCGGTAAAGGATGGTGATGCGGGCCTCGGGGGTGATTTCCTTCAGCTTCAGAGCATTGCTCACCGCCGCCGTGCAACATACCCGGCTGCAGTAAGGCCGCTCTTCATCCCGTGACCCCACGCATTGAATCATGACGAAATCCCGAGCGCCGGCAAGCTTCCCACCGCCGTCCGCCAGGAGTTCATGAAAGGCCAGCTGGGTGAGAACCCGTTCGTCTTCTCCATAGAGGTATTCTTTGGGCCGGTATTCCTGGCCTCCGGTGGCCACGATGAGCGCGCCGTACTGCACGGTTCGATCCCCGTCCGCCGTTCGGACGACGCTTTCGAAGCGGCCCGGATGGCCTGAAAACGAAGCGATCTGGGATCCTTTGAAGACCTGGATGTTCGGGTGGCTCTCGATGGAGGCGATCAATTCCGAAACGTACGGTTGAACCGCTTCCCCCGTCGGCAGAAAGCGCATGGTCTTTCGAGCCTGGCCGCCCAGTTCTCCTTCCTTTTCCACCAGGATGGTGGGGAATCCCTGGTCGGCCAAGTTGAGCGCCGCCGTCATTCCGGCCACGCCTCCCCCCACCACCAGGGCCGACTGGACCACAGAGAATGGGATTTCGTAGAGAGGTTCCAGAAACCGGGCCTTGGCGACGGCCATGCGGACGAGATCCTTGGCCTTTTCCGTGGCCTGGTCCGGGTCCGCCGCGTGGACCCAGCTGCATTGATCGCGGATGTTGGCCATTTCGAACAGATACTTGTTAAGGCCGGCTTCGCGGATGCAATCCTGAAAAAGGGGTTCATGGGTTCTGGGGGAACAGGAGGCCACCACCACCCGGTTGAGGTGGTGTTCTTGGACGATTTCCTTGATGCGTTCGGTGGAATCCGTCGAGCAGGCGAACAGGAGGTGGTCCGCGTAGGTCACGTTGGGAAGGGTTTTCGCGTATTCGGTCACCGCTTCCACGTTCACCACGCCGGCGATGTTGATGCCGCAATGGCAGACGAAGACCCCGATGCGCGGGATTTCCCCGGTTACCTGCCGCTCCTGGATCACGGCGGGGCGGGTGATGAGCGTGTTTCGAGCGGGGGCGAGGAGCCGTTGGGCGGAAGCCGCCGCAGCGCTGGCCTGAGCCACGGTTTCGGGGATGTCCTTGGGGCTGGTGCTCACCCCGCACGCGTACACGCCTGGCCGTGACGAAGCGACCGGATCGAACGGATCGCAGCCGGTGAACCCGAAACGGTCGGTGGCGATCCCCAGCGTCGCGGCCGTCTTGAGGGCGTCTTCGGTCGGCTTCAGGCCCACCGATAAGATGACCAGGTCGAAGATTTCGCGGCGGATTTCTCCCGTTTCGTCCACGTACTGGATTTCCAGGTCGCCGCCCTGAGGCGTTTCGATCACGCGGCTGATGTGGCTCCGAACGTAGCGGACGCCGTGCTGCGTCCGTGCGCGTTCGTAATAGCGCTCGAATCCCTTCCCCATGGCGCGGATATCGATGAAAAAAATCGTCGCCTCAAGGTCCGGTTCGTGCTCCCGGGCCACGATGGCTTGCTTGGTGGCGTACATGCAACAAACCGAAGAACAATAATCCTGGCCGACGGTGACATCCCTCGAGCCGACGCATTGAATCCAGGCCACCTTCTTCGGGGCTCGTCCGTCTCCCGGTCTCTGGATGTGGCCGCCTGTGGGCCCGGTGGGTGCCAGAAACCGTTCGAACTCCAGGCTGGTGATCACGTTGGGATACCGGCCGTAGCCGTATTCGGGCTTCTTTCGAGCGTCGAAGGGTCGAAAACCTGTGGCGTAGAGAACGGCGCCCACTTCCACTTCTTCGATTTGGGGCGACATGGAGTGGTCGATGGCGCCCGCGAGGCAGGCATCCACGCACCGATAGCATTCACTGCAAACCCCGCACTGAAGACAGCGCCGGGCTTCGTAGCGGGCCGCTTCCTCGGAAAAGCCCTTCTGCACCTCTTCGAAGGTCGTTCGGCGAACGTGCGGTTCCAGTCTCGGCATGAGCGCCCGGCGTGCGGGATAAACCGTCATTCGGGGCACGGGGGCCGTACGGCGGGTCTGTATCCGCCCGGTCCTGAGGTTTTCTCCCTTGAGGTATCGATCGATGGATTCGGCCGCTTCCTTTCCCGCGGCGATGGCCTGCACCACCGTGGCGGGTCCCGTGGCCACGTCGCCTCCCGAAAACACGCCGGGGAGGTTCGTTTCGCAGGTCACCGGGTCCACCATCACCGTCCCCCAGCGGCTGAGTTCGGGACGTTCGTCGGGCGGCAGGCCCTCGAAGACATCCAGATCCGTCATCAGGCCGATGGCGGCGATCACGCTGTCGACGTTCATGGTGTACTCGGATCCTTCCACCGGAATGGGCCGGCGCCTGCCGCTTTCGTCCGATTTGCCCAGTTCCATATGAATGACATGGAGCGCCTTTACGTTGCCGGCTTCGTCGCTCACAATTGCCACGGGAGCCGCAAGAAAGTGTATTTTCACGCCTTCTTCTTCGGCCTCTTCGATTTCTTCGACATTGGCCGGCATCTCGGACCGGCTCCTTCGGTAGAGTATATGAACTTCTTCGGCGCCGAGCCGGAGAGCCGACCGCGCTACATCCAGCGCACTGTTCCCGCCGCCGATCACGGCCACCTGTTTTCCCAGTTCGGGCGTTTCGCCCAGGTTCACCTTCCGGAGGAAGCTGGTGGCGGTATAGACTTGCGGAAGGTCTTCTCCGGGAATGTTGAGGGTGAGGTCTTTCTGAGTGCCGATGGCGAGGAAGAAGGCTTCGAAACCCTCTTTTCGGAGATCCTGGAAGCCGAAGTCGACCCCAAAACGCCTTCCGGTTACAATCTGAACGCCGGCGGCCCGGATATAATCGATTTCGGCCTGAAGGATGGAACGTGGCAGCCGATATTCCGGTATCCCATAGCGAAGCCATCCGCCGGGTTCGGGCATGGCCTCGAAGAGGGTCACTTCGTAGCCTTTCCGTGCCAGGTAGTATCCGGCGGTGAGGCCCGCGGGGCCGGAACCGATGATCGCAACCTTTTTGCCGTTGGACTCTTTCCTCTCTGGGGGCTTTTGCGTTCCTTCCTGCAGCTCCAAGTCGCTCACGAATCGTTTGAGAAAATCGATAGCGATCGGTTCGTCGTATTGCCCGCGGCTGCAGACCGATTCACAGGGGTGATGGCAGACTCGCCCGCAGATCCCCGGCAGGGGGTTGTCCTTTCGGATGAGCTCCAGCGCTTCCTGGTAGCGGCCCTGAGCGATGAGCGCCACGTAGCCCTGGACGCTGATCCCCGCCGGGCAGGCGGCCTTACAAGGAGCGGTGCCCCGTTTGTCGATGGCGAAACTCGAAGGGATAGCCTGAGGAAAATGCCGGTAGATGGCCTTGGTCGCATTCAGCCCTTCGTTGAATGCCGCCGGTATCTCCACCGGGCATACCTTCAAGCATTCACCGCAGGCGGTGCACTTGTCTTCGTCCACGAAGCGGGGTTCCCGAAGCAATCTGACCTTGAAGTCGCCCGGTTCACCCGAAATCGATTGAACGGTGGTGCGGGTGAGGATCCGGATGTCGGGATGGTTGGCCACTTCGATGAGTTTCGGAGAAAGCATGCACGTCGAACAGTCGTTGGTGGGAAACGTCTTGTCGAGTTGAGCCATGACGCCCCCGATACTGATATCTTTTTCCGCCAGGATCACCTGATAGCCGCTGTTGGCTAGATCGAGGCTCGCCTGAATGCCCCCGATGCCTCCGCCGATAACCAGAACCGATCCGATCACTCGGGAAGAACGGGACTGCTCTTGATGCGCGCTCATGCTGCCTCCGAAATCTCCACTGTGGCATGATGAAAGGGTCTCCCCCGGGTAATGCTCAGGCCAGGCCCACCGACCGCAGGAGCGGCAGCGGGTCCACCATGTGGCGGCGGAGCCAACGGTCCGGTCTGCGGCACCCCAGAGCGATCCCCATAAGTTCCGTGAAATAGAAGATGGGTAGTTCGTAGGATGTGCCGGCGAGCCGCCCGATCCGCTCCTGATACAGGTCCAGGTTGGCTTGACACATCTGGCAGGAAGCTACGATGCAGTGGGCACCTTGAGCGACGGCTCGGTCGTAGAGTTTTCGAACCAGTTCAAAAACCAGGTCCGGGTGGGTCACAGCGTGGCTTGCTCCGCAGCAGTCCGTCTTGAACGGCCAATCGAGCACTTCGGCTCCCAGGTCCGCCAACAGTTCGTCCATGTTGGTTGGGTTTTCCCAGGTCGGTGCATCAGTCATCTTTGGCGGCCGGTTCACCATGCAGCCGTAGTAGCAGACGGCCCGCAGTCCCTGGAGCGGCCGAACCAACCGATCGCGCACCTCTTGGCGGATGTTGGGTCGGCTCAAATAATCCAGTAAATCAAAAACCTGGATGGTACCCTCAAGGGGCATGCCATACCTACGATCTGTATCGTTCAGCAGGCGCTTTTGGGCGACTTTCAACCGGTTGAAGCATAGGGCGCACGGAACGACGATATCGAGGCCTTCTCTTTCGGCGATGACCAGGTTCCGGCCGGCAAGCCTGACGGCGATCCGTTCATCCAAGCTGTGAGCAGCGGTGGCGCCGCAGCAATTCCAATCCGGCAGTTCCCGCAGCTTGATCTCCAGCAGGTCACAGACGTCATGGATGGATTGCCGATAGTCCCGGGCGGTTCCTTGCAGTGTGCAGCCGGGATAATAGCCTATCTCATGCATGGGTGACCTCACGTTTCAGGACGGTTTAAAGAGGCCGTCGGATCTCAACGCCGAAGGCGGCGGTGCCTTCAAGTATTTTCGTCGCCTTCCGTTTCCGCGGCACCCGGTTCTTCCTCGATGAGGCTCCGGATTTCCTGCTTGTTCATCACCCCGTGGGGAAACAGCGGCAACCGGCGCCTGGAAAAAAGAGCCCACCCGAGGCGGAGGTCCCCCCAGAGGGTGCCCGTTTCCAGTTTGGCCTTCCATTCGCCGCTTTTCAGCAGGTACCGGTTGAGCAGGCCGCTTTCGAAAACGCGCCCGCGCCGGGCGATGTCATCGAGGAACACCTTGTGAAAGGCGTACGTGGGGTTTCCCTTCGGCCGGACGATCCCTCGCCGGTGTGCCTCGCTCTTGAGATGATCCATCAAGCCGGCGATGTCGATGTCGTTCGGGCACCGCGTGGTGCAGGTTTCGCAAGACGAGCAAACCCAGATGGTGGCGCTGTGGAGGACTTCCTCTTCCCGACCCAACAGCAGAAGCCGAACGATCTGGTCCGGATAATAATCCATGGCGAAGGTGAGCGGACAGCCGTTGGTGCATTTTCGGCACTGGTAGCAGGCCGTTACAGTGATACCGGTTGCATCGCGCACCTTCTCCGCCAAGTCGAAATACACTTCCAGGGGCGCAGCGGCCGTCTGTTCCATCAGGCGCTCCCTTGCTTCCTTTGTATGCAACACAAATCGGGAGCGGGATTCTCCCCGCCCCCGATGCCTTCTGAAAACAACCCGGTCGCAACCCATCCGCACGGCACGCTATCACGGCCGCAGGAATTCCTTGACCAAAGTGTCCCACTGCAGATGCCGTACATTCCCGTAGATATCCTCCGCCACTTCGCCACCCGTAGCCGCCAGGGGGAAGGGTTCCCCTGCCGAAATCATGCTTTCCAGCTTGTGCACGTGATCCGTGAGCCAGGAAAGAGCGCTGTCGCCGATGAGGAGCTCCTGAACGTTCTGTTTGAGATTTCGAGGTTCCACTGCCAGCAGCCAGCCTTCGGTGTAAGGCGCCCGTTTCGCTAGATCCGGCGTGTCCAGCACTCGGTGATTCACCGCCACTACGATGCCTTCCAACGGAGCGAGGAAATCCGCAAGCTTTTCTTCCCGCCTGAGTGTCCATCCCGGCCGATGCTGTTCCAAGTGGGCTCCCAACCTGGGAAGACGAAATTCAGTAACATATCCTAACAAACGAAGCGCAAAGTCATCAACACCTATTCGGATCAGCCCTCCGGGTTCGACTCGGGCCCAAGTGTGGCCTGCGTGATAGTAATAATCATCCGCTATCGCGAATCCACTCACTTTGCGGATGGTTGGAACACCGACCGCCGCGGCCAGTTCCCGGTCTTCGATCATCTGATCGAATTCGCAATTGTTGCAGTTGTACGCGTTCCCGCACAATCGGAAAGCCACCCTCCCGGACAGCATGTGGCGGCATTCCTTCTGGTTGTAAGGCTTTTCCCGCATGACTTCTCGCCAGCTCACCTGCTTTTCGGGATGATCCGCCACCCGCGCGCTCATGGCCTTGTCGAAGGAACACGTGAGGCAGTCGTAGGCGTTGTCGCAGAGCTTGAAATTGATGACACCGGCTTTCATCCAGACACAGGGGAGTTCGTCGCCGATGGCGAAAGCGCGAACCTTGCTCCGGGTTTTTGCGTGCATCTTCTTGCTTTCCATGGCTTTCCCCTTCTGATATGGATTTTGTGTTGAATGCTTTTGCTGCTTATGGAAAGGCAACTCCCGTGCCAAGCCGGCGGGATCGACGTGACAAGAACGTGCGGCTGGGCGGACTGCCGCTGTTTTCCAACGGGCAACCGCGCCCACGGAGCCCCGTTCCGCCTCACCGGCCGGTACGGAAATGGAGATGCTGCTGCACAATTCCTGGCCAGTCGCCGCCGGGGCTTTCTCGGAAAGCGCGCTGCAGTGCAACGAGCCGGGGTTGTTGAAATAATGAACACCCTGTCCCGATTTTCATCAGTCTGTCGGAAATCGAAAGGCATCCATGCAGGACCCGGTCGCTGCGGATAAAGAAAAAGGTCCCATGCGGATCGCCGTGATCGGCGGAGGCCGCAGGTGTCGGGCGTTTCTCGAAATGCTGGACGCGCGGCGTTTTCCCGCCCTCAAGGCGGAAATCGTGGCGGTGGCGGACCCGGACGACGAGGCGGTAGGGATCAGGCTGGCCCGGGAGAAAGGTATCTTTACCACCCGCGATTATCGGGACTTTTTCAAGATCCCCGATTTGGACCTGGTTATTGAACTGACCGGCAAGGAAGAACTCCTCGAGGACTTCATCCGCCACAATTCCGCTCACGTCCGGATCCTGGAGGCTGCTATATCGCGGCTTTTCGGCGATATCATCCGCTTTCAGGAAGAATATCTCTTTAGGGAACGGCAGCTGGAACTTATCGAGAACATCGCGGACAGTATCTTTTCCAGTATTCGCGACCGTGTGCTCATCCTTCAGCCGGACCGGAAGATCCTGGACGCCAACGAGGCCCTGCTGAAATGGGTGGGCATGGGAAAGGAAGAAATTATTGGTAAATTCTGCTACCAGGTGACTCACCGATCGATGCGACCATGTGAGGAAAGCGGGTGTCACTGCCCGCTTTCGGAAAGCCTCCAAAATGGAGGTACGGGTCACGCCATCCACGAGCACTACGATCGATTCAACAAGTTACGTTACTGTGAGATCACCACCGTGCCATTGAAGAACCGCAAAGGCGACGTGGATCTGGTCCTGGAGATCATCTGGGACATCACCGATGAGCTGGAGCAGAAGCTGGAACAGAAGACCCTGGCCCTCAAGCGCGACCTAGCCCGCCTCATTCACGAGGACAAGATGATCGCTCTAGGTAAGTTGGTGGCGAGTGCGGTCCACGAGATCAACAATCCGCTTTCGGGAATCCACGCCCTGGCCCGGCTCATGCGCCGGCAGTTGGAAGACGGTCTGAGCCCGCAAGACCTGGAAACGTTCCACTACTACCTTGGTCTCATTGATACCGAATCGGCACGGTGCAGTTCCATAGTGAGCAATCTCCTTTCTTTTTCCAGGCAGCAGAAGCTCGAATGGGTGTTTTTCGACCTCAACGAAGTGGTGGAAAAGGTGGTGCTGCTCAGTAAACACAAAATGGAACTTCAGCACATCCAGCTTCACCTGGAGCTGGAAGAAAACCTCCCACAGATGAAAGGGGATCCTTCCCAGATCCAGCAGTGCCTCATCAACCTCATCTTCAACGCCATGGAGGCCATGCCTGACGGCGGACGCCTGACCATTCGGACTTTTAACGACGCTCAGCGCAACCAGTTGCGGTTGGAAGTGGAAGATACTGGGGTCGGCATCCCGGAGGACAAGATTTCACAGATTTTCGAGCCGTTTTTCAGCACGAAGAGCCAGGATAAGGGCGTGGGGCTGGGCCTTTCCGTGGTCTACGGGATCATCAAGGAGCACCGGGGATCCATCTACGTGAAAAGCGACGTAGGCAAAGGAACCAATTTCATTCTGCGCTTTCCTCTTGAATTCGGGGAAAGTTAGGAGAGCCGGCCGGTCATGGTGGGACGTTTCAAGATTCTGGTGGTCGACGACGAACTGATCGTTCGGGAATCGCTGGTGGGCTGGCTCAAAAAAGGCGGCTATCAAGTGGACACGGCCGCCGGGGGCCGCGAAGCCATCAGTCTTCTCGATCAGAAGGACTTTGACCTGGTCTTTCTGGATATCAAGATGCCGGACCTCGGCGGCATTGAAGTCCTCAAACACATCCGGGTGCGCTATCCGCAGACCATGGTGGTGATGATCACGGCTTATGGTTCGGTGGAAACCGCCGTGGAAGCCATGAAGAGCGGCGCCAACGACTACCTGATGAAACCCTTTGAACCGGAACAGTTGACACTCCTCGTGGAAAAGCTGCTCCAGCAGAGACGCATCATCGAGGAGAATCTCCTGCTCAGGGAGCAGGTGGCGGCTTCCGAGCAGGTGCGCTACGGCGACCTCATCGGATCGGCCGACTGCATGCAGCGCCTCTTCGATCTCATCGAAGAAGTGGCGGCGGTGGACTCCCCGGTACTCCTGCGCGGGGAGACCGGGACGGGCAAGGAATTGGTGGCCAAAGCCATTCATTCCAAGAGCGGCCGGCGCTACGGACCGTTCATCCCCATCAACTGCGGGGGTTTTACCGAGACGCTTCTCGAAAGCGAGTTATTCGGCCACGAGATTGGGTCCTTCACGGGTGCCGTGCGAGCCAAAAAAGGACGGCTGGAACTCGCCCAGGGAGGAACGCTGTTTCTCGACGAAATCGGAGAAATCCCCCTCAAGATGCAGGTCGACCTCCTCAGAGTCCTGGAGGAGAAGAAATTTCACCGGGTGGGAGGCACCCGGGACATCCCGGTGGATTTTCGGCTCATTTCCGCGACGCACCGGGATTTGGCCCGGGAAATCGAACAGAGGAACTTTCGCCAGGATTTTTTCTTTCGCCTGAACGTGATCGACATCGAAATTCCGCCGCTGCGCAAGCGAAAGGAAGACGTGCCCCTGCTCGCCGACCACTTCCTCAAAAAGTTTCGGCGGGAAACCAACAAGCCGGTGGAAGGCATCGAGGCGGATGCCCTGGAATTACTGATGTCCTACGAATGGCCCGGGAACGTCCGGGAGCTGGAAAACGCCATGGAACGCAGCGTGGTCCTGGCCAAGGGACGTTACCTCCGGAAAGAAGACTTTGCGTTTCTCTTTCGAGCGACCGCAGTCCCCGAAGAACCCCGCTCGCTCCAAGAAATGGAAAAGCGTCACATCCATCGGACACTCAAATCCTGCGGCTGGAACATCAGCCGGGCCGCCCGGATCCTCGAAATCAACCGGACGACCCTTCACAACAAGATTCGAAAGTATCGCCTGGACGCCGTCGAGCGGGAAACCGATGGAAGACCGTAGGGAGGAGCCCGTTTTCCTGGAACCGGTCGTTTCGGTGTGCCCTTTGGGGGACGCAACGGCGGTGGATGTGCGGGTGGTGGCGGCAAACGTTCAGGCCGTCTTCGACCTGGGAGTGGACATTCTGGAGCGGAGCCCCTTGCCGGAGGAGGCGTTTCTTGCCGACCGCCGGCAGTATGACGCGGCGGCGGTGCTGCGCCATCTGGACGCGATGGTTCGGCCGCCGTTCCGGAAGATCCTCGGCGTGACGACAGTCGACCTTTGCATCCCCGTGTTCACTCATGTCTTCGGGGAAGCGCACCTGGGCGGCCGGGCCGCGGTGGTTTCCAGCTTCCGGTTGCGCACCAACGAAAACGGGTTCAAGGCGTCCATCGAAACCTATACGCATCGACTCATCAAGGTGGCGCTCCACGAACTGGCGCACACGCGGAACTTGGTCCACTGCGACAATCCCCGGTGTCTGATGCATTTCAGCCCGAAAGTCAACCACCTGGACCGCTTGCCCATCCTCTTTTGTGAAAGATGTCGTTACCTGCTGACCCAAGATTGGAGAAGGCCTGCCGGGATGGGGTGAACCCAGGGCCGCGGTTCGCAATGATCTCAGTCCTCTGTAACTGTTCGGGGACCAAAACGGCGGGGTTGACAACGGAAGGTCCATTGGATATATGCTCAACCTGTGAAATTTGTCCCATGTCACTAGGGGCTGCGGCTTACCCTTCGTTGTCCCGCCGGTGTCGGGACTCCGGCAGACCCGCTTTGCGGGCGGGTTTTTCCCTGATGCACTTGAGCCGCCTGCCGTGTGAGTCCGGGAGTCGCAAACCGGCTCCGGCCAACCTTCCGACGAGATGATCATGGATGCATTCGAACCGCGAATTGTAGCTTTCTGTTGCATGTACTGAGCCTACACGGCGGCGGACCTGGCAGGTTCCATGCGACTCACTTATCCCGCGAACATCCGTATCATCAACGTCCCGTGTACGGGCCGCGTGGACATGATCCACTTGTTGAAGGCTTTTGAAAACGGCGCCGACGGCGTATACGTGGCCGGTTGCCTGGAAGGGGAATGCCACTTCCAGAACGGGAACCTCAAGGCGAAAAAACGTGTCCACGCGGTCAGGAAGATCCTCGAAGAGATCGGGATCGAACCGGAACGGGTGGAGATGTTCAATATGGCGGCTTCCGACGGGCCGCGATTTGCGGCCGTTGCCCGGGAGATGACCGAACGTATCAGGGCCTTGGGACCGTCACCGCTTCGCAGTGCGGCACGCGGCGAGGAAGGGGTCCGGACGGCGTGCTGAAGAGGATCGAGGAAATGCCTCCGGAGCCTCCATGGGGAGCCGGCCGGAGAGAAGCATCACGGTGAAGGCGAAGTTTTCTTGGCGGTGCATGCGAGAGGTGTGCCGGGGAGGAAGGGACCTATGGTTGTCGCGGAACGAAAGCCCATCGAAGAAATCCTTGCCATGGTCGCCGATTACAGGAAGATCCTTTTGGTCGGCTGCAAGGGTTGCGTGACGGTCTGCTGTGCGGGCGGGACGAAGGAAGTGGGGATTCTCGCTTCGGCGTTGCGGATCGCGAGGAAAAAGGAAGGCAAACCGCTGGAAGTGGTGGAACACACGCTGGAACGGCAGTGCGATCCCGAGTACATCGAACAGCTGGCGCCCATGCTGGAGGGCGACGGGATCGAGGCGGTGGTGTCCATGGCCTGCAGTGTGGGTCCCCAATACATCGCCAAACGTTATGTCATCCCGGTCTATCCGGCGCTCAACACGACCTTCATCGGCGGGTCGTTGGAACACGGAGTCTGGGCGGAATACTGCCAGGCCTGCGGGAATTGCATCATCCATCATTTCGGCGGCCTGTGCCCGATCTCGCGTTGTTCCAAGAGCCTCATGAACGGTCCGTGCGGCGGATCCGCCAACGGCAAGTGCGAGGTGAGCCCGGAAATCGACTGCGTGTGGCACCTCATTTACGACCGCATGAAAGAACTGGGGCAGTTGGATAAATTGCGCCAGGTTTTCCCCGCAAGGGATTGGTCCACGAGCCGCGACGGCGGTCCCCGCAAGATCGTTAGGGAGGATTTGAAGCTATGAAAGCTGGAAGCAATCTCGAAAAAGTCTTGACCAGCGGTCATTTTGCGCTCACCGGCGAACTCGGTCCTCCCAGGGGGGCGAACGTCGAGGTGATCCGTAAGAAGGCGGCGTTCCTCAGGGACAAGGTGGATTCCATCAATGTGACCGACAACCAGACGTCGGTGGTTCGCATGTCCAGCCTCGCTGTCTGCAAGCTTCTGGTGGACATGGGCCTGGAACCCAATCTTCAGATGGTTTGCCGGGACCGCAACCGGATCGCCATGCAGAGCGACCTGCTCGGCGCCTACGCCTTGGGCATCCGGAACGTGCTGTGCCTTTCCGGCGATCACAACAAGTTCGGTGACCACCCCCAGTCGAAAAACGTCTTCGACCTGGATTCCATGCAGCTTCTGGCGATGGTGAAGAAGCTCCGTGATGAAGGCAGAATGTTGAGCGGTCAGGAATGCGACGGGGTGCCCAAGTTCTTCATTGGAGCGGCGGCCAATCCTTTCGGCGATCCCTTCGAGTTTCGGGTCACGCGGTTGGCGAAAAAGATCGACTCGGGAGTGGATTTCGTTCAGACCCAGTGCATCTACAACATGGACAAGTTCCGGACCTACATGAAAATGGCCCACGAAGAGGGGCTCACGGAAAAATGTTTCATCCTGGCCGGCATCACCCCGCTCAAATCCGTCGGAATGGCCCGCTACATGGCCAAGTTCGTTCCGGGACTCGAAGTGCCGGACTACTACATCGAGCGGCTCAAGGGTGTCGAAAAGAACAAACAGGCCGAGGAAGGCATCAAGATCGCGGTGGAGCAGATCCAGGAAGTCCGGGAAATGCCGGGTGTGGCCGGGGTGCACCTGATGGCCATCGAGTGGGAAGAAAGGGTGCCGGAAATCGTTGAAGCGGCCGGTCTGCTGCCGCGGCCCAGCGTGAACTGACCTCTGTTCCATCGATGGTGAAACGTGCGGGCGGAACCCGTAGGGATTCCGCCCGTTTTTTGTGGGGTGTGCGCAGTGGAGGTGCGGTTGACAGGCCGGTGTCCCGGGAATAGGATGATGCGGCGTCAAACATTCTGTTCACAGGAGGAGTATCCGTGAGCTTTACTGTTGCTTTGGGTGGAAAGGGCGGTACGGGAAAGACGACGATCGCCGGACTGCTGGTGCGCTACATGATCGAAAGAGGTATGAAGCCGGTACTGGCGGTGGATGCCGATGCCAACGTGAACCTGAACGAAGTCCTGGGGGTGCCCCTGGACGAGACCCTTTCCGATGCCCGCGAAATGATGAAAAAGGACGTCCCCATCGGGATGACCAAAGACATTTTCATGCAGATGAAAATGGAGCAGGCCCTAGTGGAAGGCGAGGAGTTCGATCTTATCGCCATGGGGCGGCCCGAAGGACCGGGCTGCTACTGCGCCGCCAACAACCTGCTGAGCAGCCTGCTGGACCGACTCATGGGGAACTATGATTATCTGGTTGTGGACAACGAAGCCGGCATGGAACACTTCAGCCGGTTGACCCAAAAGGATGTGGACCTTCTGCTTCTGGTTTCCGATCCCAGCCGGCGGGGTCTCACGGCGGCCTGCCGCATTTCGGAACTGGTGGAAAGCCTGCCCATACGGGTGAAGCAGAAAGTGTTGCTTGTCAACCAGGTCCAGGCGGTCCCCAACGGTTGGCCCGAGGATGTGCTCCAGGCGTTCGGCGAAGAAAACATCGCGGTTCTGCCTGCAGATCCCTTGCTGGTTCAATACGACATAGAGGGAAAGCCCACAAGCGCCCTCCCGCGGGATTCGGCGGTGGTCAGGGCGGCTTACGACGTCTTCGATCGGCTCTTCGCGCAGGCCGAGGCCGCGTGACAGGAGAAAGGGCGCCGTTTTTCCGGCCGCCGGAAGCCATTGCGTGAATTACTTCCGGCATTTCATTGAATGCATTTGTTGCGGGTTCCGATTTTCGCCGAAGCGGTGAAAATCGTGCCGCTTTTCCAGGAGGCGCTGCCATGATTTCGGTGCGTCGGGCGTTGATGAGCGTCACGGACAAGTCGGGGCTGGCCGTTTTCGGCCGGAGCCTCCAGGAAGCGGGAGTGCACATCCTTTCAACCGGCGGCACCGCGAGGATTCTCCGGGAAGCCGGGGTCGCCATAACGGAAGTCTCCGATTACACTGGGTTTCCCGAGATCCTGGACGGGCGGGTGAAAACGCTCCACCCGAAAATCCACGGCGGCATCCTGGGGCTCCGGGACAACGAGGAACACCGTAATACCATGGCCCGGCATGGGATCGAACCCATCGATATGGTGGTGGTGAACCTGTATGCCTTCAGGGAAACGGTGGCCCGGCCAGGTTGTACCCTGGAAGACGCACTTGAGAACATCGATATCGGAGGCCCGACCCTCATCCGGGCGGCGGCCAAGAACTTCCGTCACGTTGCGGTGGTGACGGATCCGGGCGATTATGGGAGACTGCTGGAGGAAATGCAGCGCTTGGAGGGGCGGATATCGGCGGAAACGAGCCTGGAGCTGGCACGCAAGGCGTTCTGCCTCACCCAGAGCTACGATGAAGCCATCTGCCGCTACCTGGGGCGCTACTGCGAGGGCCGGTAGCCGAGAAGCTGTCTGAGAATACCCTTCACCCTTTTTGGGATTGAGTGTCCGTTTTTTCGCGTAGGGGAGCAGCATGCCGGCGACCCGGCATCGCTGTAGGAGGCTCGCCCTCGGGCCGATGGGGCGGAGCATTGGGGTTGGTTCGTCGCGGCGAGGGCGCCGCTCCTACAACGATTTATGCCCTGTAGGAGCCGGCTTGCCGGCGACCAGGGTCAACGCGGCGTTTCCGGTTTTGCGGGTCGCGGGCAAGCCCGCTCCTACCGATAACGGAACACCGGGCCGATTCCCTGTAGGAGCCCGACGACGGGGGCCGAGGAGGGACGGAAGGGAACTTCGAGCGGAGTCGAGAGAGATCATCGATGAAGGTGCTTGTGGTGGGAAGCGGGGGAAGAGATCACGCCATTGCGTGGAAATTCGTTCAAAGCGGTAGGGTTACGAAGGTTTACGCGGCGCATGGGAACGCCGGCATTTCCCAGGTGGCGGAATGCGTCGATGCGCGAACCCCCGAAGCGATGGCCGACTTCGCCGAGAAGGAAAAGATCGATCTGACCTTCGTCGGTCCGGAGAAACCGCTTTCGGCGGGGATCGTGGATCTGTTTGAAAGCCGCGGCCTCCCCATCATCGGTCCCACGCAGCGCGCGAGCCGCCTCGAGTCGAGCAAGTGCGACACCAAGATCCTCCTGCGGGAACTGGGGATTCCCGTTCCGGAGTTTGCGGTTTTCTCGGATCCGGACAAGGCCCGTGAATATGTCCGCTCGGTGGGATACCCCGTGGTGGTGAAGGCGGACGGGCTGGCGGCGGGGAAAGGTTCGCTGGTCTGTGACGGGGTGGAGGACGCCGAGGAGGCCGTTCAAGCCATCATGGAAGATAGGATCTTCGGTGAATCGGGAAACCGGGTGGACATCGAAAAGCGCCTATACGGCCGCGAGCTTTCCTTCTTCTGCTTCACCGACGGGTATACGGTGCTCCCCATGGTGGCGGCCCAGGACTACAAGCGGGCCCGCGACAACGACGAAGGCAAGAACACTGGCGGCATGGGATCCTATTCTCCGCACCCCTGGCTCGACGAGGACCTGGTGGCGACCATCATGAACCGGGTGGCGTTGCCGCTCATCCATGGCATCCGGGATCGTTGCGACATTCTGTACCGGGGGATCCTCTACCTGGGGCTCATGCTGGTGGAAGAGCCCCGGGGCGTCATGCCCTATGTTCTGGAAATCAACATTCGGCTGGGAGATCCCGAGGCCCAGGTGATCCTCCCGCGACTGCGGACCGATCTGGTGGACGTCTCGGAAGCGATCCTCACCGGCCGGCTCAAAGACCTTGACCTCGAGTGGGACCCGCGCTACAGGCTATGCCTCGTCGCCGTGAGCGGCCGGAGCCGAGGGAAAAAGGGCTGGTACAAGGGCTACCCGGATCGTTACAAGATCGGTGTTCCGGTCCAGGGGCTGGAGGCGGTGGATCCATCCTGCGTTGTGTTTCATTCCGGGACCGGTTGGGGGGAAAACGGAGAGCTCATCACGACCGGCGGCCGGGTCCTGGGGATCGTGAGTACCGGGGAGACGCTCCAGGAAGCGAGGGATGTCGCCTACCGGGAAATGAAGAAGGTTTCGTTTGAAGGCATGTACTACCGGAGCGATATCGGGGCCGCATGAGCCCCTTCACGGGCGATCGAGGAGCGACTGAGATGGGCGTTTCCGGCCGACCGGCGGCGGTGGGCATCCTCATGGGAAGCGATTCCGATCTTCCCGTCATGGAAGCGGCTTTCGGTGTGTTGAGGGAATTCGGAGTGCCGTTCGAAGCGGCCGTTCTTTCGGCGCATCGGACGCCGGAGCGGGCATCCGCTTATGCGGCTTCCGCCCGCGGCCGGGGCGTTCGGGTGATCATCGCGGGTGCGGGATGGGCGGCGCATCTGGCGGGCGTTCTGGCGGCGAAAACCACCCTTCCGGTTATCGGGGTTCCCATCGATTCTTCCCCGCTCCAGGGAATGGATGCCCTGCTTTCAACGGTCCAGATGCCGCCGGGAATCCCCGTGGCGACCATGGCAGTGGGAAAAGGGGGCGCCCGCAATGCGGCGCTGTTTGCCGTTCAGATTCTGGCCCTGAGCGATCCGGAGCTGGCCGGTAAGCTTTCCGAATACAAGGCGGCCATGGCCGAAGAGGTCCTTCGGAAGAACCAGAACCTGGACGCTGCCATCCGGACTTCGTTTCTCGATGAATCCTGAAACACGTCGGCCGGGCCGATAAAGACGTCATGACGACAGGACTCCGCATCTCCGGTCCGAGCGTGTGGCGCGTGGACCCGCGCAGGCCGGCACCCGAAGTGATTACAGTGGTTTCCGAACTTCTTCTGAACGGTGGGGTGGTGATCTATCCCACCGAAACGGTTTACGGCCTGGGAGTGTTCCCTGGAGACGCAGGGGCCGTGAAACGCGTTTACGCAATCAAGGGACGCCCCGTGAACAAGCCGCTTCCCATCGTAGCGTCGGATCTCCAGGCGGCCCGCCGAGCGGTCAGCCGATGGCCGAAGGCGGCGGAAAGGCTCTCTGACATGTTCTGGCCGGGCCCATTGACGCTCTTGGTGCCGGCGAGTCCGGGCCTTTCGCCGTTGATTCATGGAAGCACGGGAAAGATCGCACTGAGAGTGACGTCCCACCCGGTGGCTGCGAAACTTGCGGCCGCGTGCGGCGGCCTTCTTGTTGCGACCAGCGCCAACCTGTCGGGCGATCCGCCCTGCACGGATCCGTCCCTTCTTTCAGAAGCCCTCCTTTCGCGCGTGGACGGCGTGGTGGATGCCGGGCTGGCGACGGAAAGGCCTTCGACCGTGGTGGAAGTTCTGGATGAAGTGCCCTGGATCCGCCTCCTCCGACAAGGCGCTGTGCCATGGTCGGTCGTCCGGCGGCGGGTGGAGCAGGAGTTCGGGCCGGTGACGGTCGGCTCCGGGCCGGGTGACGTTTCAATATGAGTGTCGTATTCGCTTTGACGTTGCTGCTCGCGGCCGTAGGCGTACTGCTGGCGGGACTTGCCCTGCGGTGGCGGAACATTGTCCGGCGCGAACCGAGGATTCTCCTGACAGGCGGCGGCACGGGGGGACATGTGAACCCTGCGCTGGCCATCGCCGAGGGCATCAAGGGCCGCGAACCCGACGCGCGGTTCCTCTATGTGGGCGTGCCTGGAAGGGCGGAGGAGGTCATCGTCCGGAAGGCCGGATATCCGCTGAAGCTGGTGAGCAGTCAGGGATTCCCCGGTTTCCGCCCTTCGTTGCTTCTGGCGGGCTTCGTGGTTCGACTTTCGTGGGGCGTGGTCCGCTCGCTGGGGATCCTTATGGGCTTCGCGCCCCGCTGGGTGATCGCAACCGGCGGCTACGTGAGCGCTCCCATTGTTCTGGCGGCGGTGATGCTTCGGGGCCTCCGGCTGGCGCCGGTCTGCATCTTCATTCATGAACAAAACAGCGTTCCCGGGCAGCTGAACGCCGTTCTGGGCCGCTGGGCTGATCGGGTGTTTCTCACCTTTCCCCAGAGCCTGGCCCACTTTCCGGAAAACGGGGTGGTGGTGGGGTATCCCGTCCGCCATGCCATCACTGTGAAATCCCGTGAAGAAGCGCTGGCCGCCCTTCCGTTTGCCGTTCCGGAAGGCCGGCGGGTGATTTTCGTTTTCGGCGGCTCCCAGGGAGCTCGAACCATCAACCGGGCGCTGGTGGATGCCCTGAAGGATTTCATAGTGCATCGTGAGCGGCTGTTCATCATTCATGGCATGGGGCTCGGCGGTTCGGAAGATTACCAGCCGCGCCGGGATACGGAAGAACGCCTGAACGCGCTCTTTTCCGAAGGTGACAAGCGCCTGCTCGACACCTTCTATTACCGCCAGGATTACTTTCACAACATCGGCGACGTCTATGCGGTGAGTGACCTCATCGTGTGCCGGAGCGGTGCGGGGAGCCTGAACGAGATTTCCAGGTTGGGAAAGCCGGCCCTTCTCGTCCCCAAGGCGAATCTCCCGGGGGACCACCAGGTGATGAATGCCCGGGCCATGAAGCAGGCTGGAGCGGCCGAGGTGTTGTTCGAAGATACGGTGGTCGAAGGCGGGAAGGTTCTGGAGAAGCTCGAGGGCCCGCTGCTCGCGCGCCGCGTGCTGGAACTGCTCGACGATCCCGGGCGCCTTACCGAAATGAGAAACAAGAGTCGTGGTTTCTTCCGGCGCCAGGCCGACGCGCGGATTTTGAGCGAGCTTTACCAGGATCACAGCTACGACAACGGGCTGGGGCCCGAGCCGGTGAATCTCAGTCCACTTCTCAGCAATCAACGGCTGCTTCGTCTTCTGGAACAGGAGTACCAAAAGAACCCCGGGGCCTACGATCCCCTGGCGGCGGTCGGAGACGCCGACGACCTGGTCTATTACCGGCACCGGGCGGCGGCGCTTCTCACCCGCGGCAGCTGGCAGGAACGCAACCTGGGCGTCAAGCTCGTCGGCCTCACCCACGACCGGCAGAAGGTCCCGGCGCTCTGCCACATGCTTCGAGACCGGACCCCGGTTTCACCTCTGAAGCGCCTTTTGGGTGGCGACTTCGAACAGGTCGGCTTCATCCGGCGAAACATCGTCACCGCCTTCCGGGTCATGGGGGAATTCGGGCCGGCCGTAGAAGAAGCGGTGTTGCAGGCGCTGGAGGATCCCTATTACGAAGTGCGCGCCGAAGCGTGCCGCACCGCCGCCCATTTCGGAACGCGGCTTGCCGGCAAGGAACAGTGGCTGGAGGCGCTGCTGCAGCGGTTTCGGGACGATTGTTTCGAGGTGGCCATGGAAGCGGTGAAAGCGGTGGGTGAGATCGGTACCGACGGCCGAGCCCTGGAAGCGCTTCTGGAGTTGCACGAAAACTTCTTCTGGCAGATTCGGGACGCCGCCCTCATCGCCATCCGGAGGCTTCTGGAGCGGCGGGTGATCCCGCCCTCGCAGGAAATCCTCGACCGGGTGGATCGGTTCAATCTGACGGCACCCGACTTCCGCCCGACCTTTTCGATCCGGGAGCATTATGGAGCCATCCGGCAGGTTTGCGACGGGGCGAACAGAGGGCGACGGGCGCCGCGCGAAATGTCTCTGGGCTCTTTTTGAGATCGAGGTGGTCGCGCATCCATGCTTTATGAACTAGGAAATTTTCTCCTCAGACTTTCCGACGTTTTCTCATTCTGCCGACTCGTCAATTACCTGACCTTCCGGGCCATTCTGGCGGCGCTGACGGCGGTGGTGTTCGTTTTCATGTTCAGCCGCCCGTTCATTCGAACCATGCACCGCTTGCGTTTTCTGGACCAGTTCCGGGAGACCGGCATCCGGACGGCTCACGACAAGAGCGGGACGCCCACCCTGGGCGGGATCCTCATCGTCGGCGGCGTGCTGAGTTCCATGCTGCTTTGGGGTAATTGGCGAAACCCCTTCCTCCTTTACGCCCTAGCCGGCATGCTCTGGTACGGCGGCATGGGTTTCTGGGATGATTTTTCAAAGATCCGTCGGGGAAGCGGCAACCGGGGAATGTCGGAGCGGACGAAGCTGCTGCTGCAGGCGGTGTTCGGGTGCGCCTTCGCCTGGGGTTGGGTCGGTCCGTGGGCGCCGCTGAGCCGCGACCTGGCCGCCGGTCTCTACGTGCCCTTTTACAAGTACCCTGTCCTAACCCTTCACCCCTTGCTTTACGCCGCCTTCATCGTGGTTTTCGTCCTTTTCGTCTCCAATGCGGTGAACCTCACCGACGGCCTGGACGGGCTGGCCATCACCCCTTCTCTTTTTGTGATGGGCGTACTGGGCATTTTCGCCTACGTGGAAGGAAACACCATCTATTCCGGATATCTATTTTATCCGTATCTGAAGGGTGCCGGGGAACTCACCGTTTTCGGAGCCGCCTTCGTGGGAGCGGGACTGGGATTTCTCTGGTACAATGCCTACCCGGCCCAAATTTTCATGGGCGACACCGGTTCCTTGGCCATCGGGGGGGCCATGGCGGTGGTTTCGGTGCTGCTCAAGCAGGAGATGCTTTTCCCGATTCTGGGCGGGCTTTTCGTGGCGGAAGCGCTCTCCAGCCAGATCCAGGACAAAATCGGCGTCCGCTGGCTTGGGAGACGGATCTTCTATCGGGCGCCCCTCCATCACAGCCTGCAGCACCGCGGCATAGCCGAAACCAAGGTGGTGATCCGCCTCTGGATCATCTCGGGCATCCTGGCCCTGGTGGCCCTGGCCACCCTGAAGCTCAGGTAGGCGCGTACAAAGGTTGCGCCGTCCCGGGTCCTGCGCGAGAAACGCCCGTCGTCAGCAGGACCAGCAGCGGCCGACGCAGGTGTAGTGGAACCCGTGGCGCTGCATGACGCGGGGTTCGTAAACGTTTCGAAGATCCACGAAGACCGGCGCCTTCAAAAGCGCCTTCAAGCGTTCCAGGTCCAGCGCCCGGTACTCGTTCCATTCGGTCATGAGGACAACCGCGTCGGCACCGTCACAGGCTTCGTAGGCATTCCGGCAGAAGGTGACGTTTGGGAGAAACCGGGCGGCTTCTTCCATGGCCTGGGGGTCATGGGCCCGAACCCTGGCACCATGTTCCATAAGGGCGGGAATGATGGTGAGCGACGGGGCTTCCCGCAAGTCGTCCGTTTCCGGTTTGAAGGTGAGCCCGAGGACGGCGACGGACTTCCCGCCTTCGTCGCCCCCCAGCGCTTTCCGGATCTTTCGGACCATGCGGGCCTTCTGTGCGGCGTTCACTTCCACCACCGCTTCCACGATCCGACAGGCGACGCCGTTTTCCTGGGCGATCCGAAGAAGCGCGTGGGTGTCCTTGGGGAAGCAGGACCCGCCGTAGCCCGGTCCCGGATGAAGGAATTTCTTCCCGATCCGGCCGTCCAATCCCATGCCCTTGGCCACGTCGTGGACGTCGGCTCCGATTTCCTCACACAGGTTGGCCATTTCGTTGATGAAGCTGATCTTGGTGGCGAGAAAGGCGTTGGAGGCGTACTTGATGAGTTCGGCCGTTTCAATGCTGGTGACCACGAAGGGGGTTTCGATCAGGTAAAGCGGCCGGTAGATGGCGCGCATCAGCTCTTCCGCCCGCTTGGAATCCACGCCGATCACCACGCGGTCGGGGCGCATGAAATCTTGGATGGCGGCACCTTCCCGGAGGAATTCGGGGTTGCTGGCTACGTCGAAGTCAGCGCAAGGGTGCGCCTCCGAGATGATGCGGGCCACCTGGCGGGCCGTGCCCACCGGGACGGTGCTCTTGTTGACCACCACCGTCGCGCCTTCCAGGTGAGGCGCCAGTTGCCGGGCGGCTTCGTAAACGTAGGAAAGGTCGGCATAGCCGTCGCCCCGCCGTGAAGCGGGGGTGCCCACCGCGATGAACACCACATCGGCTTCGGGGATGGCCGGAGTGTATTGGGTGGTGAAAAAGAGCCGCTCCGCGTGGACGCCCTTTTTCACCAGGGGGGCCAGGCCCGGTTCGTAAATGGGGACGTCTCCGGCGCGGAGCCGGGCTATCTTGGATTCGTCCTTGTCGATGCACGTGACCTGGTGGCCGAATTCGGCGAAACACGTCCCGCTCACCAGACCTACGTAGCCCGTGCCGATGATGGCGATTTTCATTGTCCGATGCTCCCCCTGTGCTGTAAGTTCTGTGCGTCCGGGCCCGAACGCCGGCGCGGAATGCGGTGGAGCCGCTGGTACCCGTCTGCAGGCCGCCTTATGGCGGCAATGTAGCAGACGGCGGGATTTTTACAAGCCAAGGGCGGATTGGGTTGCGATGCCGAGAAGGATGCCGCCGATTTTCTGAGTGTGGACGAACCGACGAGGAACGTGTGGAGTGGTGCCGGTGACGATTTTTACCTTTTCAAAAAAAGGCGACGGCGGGGAGACGAGCCTGCTGAGCGGCGAAAGAGTGTCCAAGGGGAGCCTCCGGCCGGAAACTTACGGAACCTTGGACGAAGCCGGGGCGGCCCTGGGGCTTGCAAAGGCTCTCTGTACGCACCGACGGATTCGCGAAATGATCGAGACCGTGCAGTCGGATCTCCTGGTGCTGGGGGCCGAACTCGCCTGTGAATCCGAGGCTCGAAAGGAATGGCTCTTGGAGCGGGAGCGGATTGTGCGCCTGGAGTCCTGGATCGAGGAATTGCAACAGGAGGTGCCGCTTCCGAGGAAATTCGTGTTGGCGGGGGAAAATCCGGTGAGCGCGGCATTGGATCTGGCGAGGACCATAGTTCGGCGGGCGGAACGCCGAGCGGCGGCACTGAAGGAGGAGGGGTTTCGAGTCCGTGCGGAGGCGTCGTCGTACCTGAACCGGCTGGCCGATTTCCTGTTCACGCTGGCGCGTTACGCGGCGGAGAAGGCGAAATAGAGCGTGCTGGAAAGAAAGAGCGCCGGGGTGAGTGACCGATTTCGAGAGCCGGCCTTCTTTTGCCATTTTCTTTGAATCGGGCCGTTTTCCGCCTCAATTTGAACTTGCCTTTTACCGAGAGCCCGGCTACGAGTATTAGCACTCGATGCGATGGAGTGCTAATAGCGGTAGTCGGGTTTTTGCGTTTTCCAAAGAGCCGGTTTCGCCGCATGGTTGGGCGGCCGGTCCGGTTATGGGTGATCTTGGAAAGGAGAAGAAGGCATGAAGCTGCGTCCGTTGCACGACCGAGTGATTGTGAGGCGCTTGGAAGAGGAAGAAAAGACGGCGGGGGGGATCATCATTCCCGATACCGCCAAGGAGAAACCTCAGCAGGGGAAGGTGATCGCCGTCGGCAAGGGCCGGATCCTGGAAAACGGCGACGTGGTGCCCTTGGTGGTGAAGGAAAACGACCGGGTTCTCTTTTCCAAGTACGCCGGCACCGAGGTCAAGGTGGGAGGCGAAGAGCTTCTCATCATGCGTGAAGACGACATCCTGGCGATCTTTGAATAGGATTCCATCGGGAGGGACAGAACATGGCGGCAAAACAGATCATCTACAACACCGTAGCCCGTGGCAAGATCCTTGAGGGGGTCGACATGCTGGCCAATGCGGTCAAGGTCACGCTGGGCCCCAAGGGGCGCAATGTCTTGATTGAGAAGAGCTTCGGGGGGCCGACCGTGACCAAGGACGGCGTGACCGTGGCCAAGGAAATCGAGCTGGAAGACAAGTTCCTCAATATGGGCGCCCAGATGGTCCGGGAAGTGGCGAGTAAGACCAGCGACGTGGCCGGCGACGGGACCACCACCGCCACCATCCTGGCTCAGGCCATCGCCCATGAAGGCGCCCGCTTGGTGGCTGCGGGGCACAATCCCATGGCCCTCAAGCGCGGGATCGAAAAGGCCGTTGAAAAGGCCGTGGAAGCGCTGCGTTCCATGAGCAGCCCCACCAAGGACCAGAAGGAGATCGCTCAGGTGGGGACTATTTCCGCCAACAACGATTCCGCCATCGGAAACATCATCGCGGAAGCCATGAGCAAGGTGGGCAAAGAAGGCGTGATCACGGTCGAAGAAGCCAAGGGGATGGAAACCACCCTGGATATCGTGGAAGGTATGCAGTTCGACCGAGGCTACATTTCGCCGTATTTCGTCACCGATCCCGAAAAGATGGAAGCGGTGCTGGAGGACGCCCATATCCTCTGTTATGAAAAAAAGATCAGCAGCATGAAGGACATTCTTCCCATCCTGGAAGACGTCGCCAAGATGGGCAAGCCGATCCTGATCATTGCGGAAGACGTGGAAGGCGAGGCGCTCGCTACGTTGGTCGTCAACAAGCTCCGCGGCACCCTTAAGGTCTGCGCCGTGAAGGCCCCCGGATTCGGCGACCGCCGCAAGGCCATGCTTCAGGATATCGCTATCCTGACCGGCGGCCAGATGATTTCCGAAGACCTGGGCGTGAAGCTGGAAAACGTGACGGTGAAGGATCTGGGTTCCGCCAAGCGGATCGTGATCGACAAGGACAACACCACCATCGTGGACGGGGCCGGCTCGAAATCGGCCATCGAGGCTCGGGTGAAGCAGATCCGGACCCAGATCGAAGAAACCACCAGCGACTACGACCGGGAGAAGCTCCAGGAGCGCCTGGCGAAGCTGGTGGGCGGCGTTGCGGTTATCCGCGTGGGCGCCGCCACGGAAACGGAAATGAAGGAGAAGAAGGCGCGCGTGGAAGACGCCTTGAATGCCACCCGTGCCGCCGTGGAAGAGGGGATCGTTCCGGGCGGCGGGGTTGCGCTGCTTCGCTGCCAGAAAGCCCTGGACGGCTTGGACTTCGAAGGGGAAGAGCGGTTCGGGGTGCAGATCGTCC